>NZ_CP014671.1:0-324353 GCF_001697225.1 Immundisolibacter cernigliae | reverse complement strand
GGCGTGTCGCGCCTGGTGGCGGTGGACGTGGACGAGGCCGTGGCGCTGGCGAGCGCCTGAAGGAGACCGCATGGACCAGGCCGGGGCGAGCGCCCGCATCGAGGCGCTGCGGCGCGAAATCGCCGAGCACGACTACCGCTACTACGTGCTGGACGAGCCAAGCATTCCGGACGCCGAGTACGACCGGCTGATGCGCGAGCTGCTGGCGCTGGAGGCGCAGTATCCGACGCTGATGACGGCCGATTCGCCGAGCCAACGCGTCGGTGGGGCGCCCTTGGCCGCGTTTGCACAGGTGACGCACGCCGTGCCCATGCTGTCGCTGGCCAATGCCTTCGACGACAGCGAGGTGCACGATTTCGACCGCCGGGTGCGCGAGCTGACCGGCGAGACAGTCGTGGACTACCACGCCGAGCCCAAGTTCGACGGCCTGGCCATCAGCCTGCTGTACCGCGATGGCCTATTGGTGCAGGCGGCCACCCGCGGCGATGGCAGCACCGGCGAGGATGTGACCGCCAACGTGCGCACCATCGCCGCCATCCCGCTGCGCCTGCGCGGCCATCCGCCGCCGCTGCTGGAAGCCCGCGGCGAGGTGTTCATGCCGCGCGATGGCTTCGCGCGTTTGAACGCCGAACAGACGGCGCGCGGCGAGAAGCCCTTCGTCAATCCGCGCAATGCCGCCGCCGGCAGCCTGCGCCAGCTTGATCCGCAGATCACCGCCCGGCGGCCGCTGCGCTTCTACTGCTATGGCTACGGCCGTTTCGAGGGCCAGCTGCCGGCGCGGCACAGCGAGCGGCTGGACCTGCTGCACGGCTTTGGCCTGCCGGTGTGCCCGCAGCGGTCGCGGGTCACCGGCATCGAGGCGTGCCTGGCCTATTACGCACAGCTTGGCCGTCTGCGGCCGGGCCTGCCGTACGACATCGACGGCGTGGTCTACAAGGTGGACCGCATCGATCTGCAGGAGCGCCTGGGGTTCGTGTCGCGCGCACCGCGCTGGGCGCTGGCGCACAAGTTCCCGGCCCAGGAGGCGGTGACCGTGCTCGAGAACATCGAGGTGCAGATCGGTCGCACCGGCGCCGTGACGCCGGTGGCGCGCCTGCAGCCGGTGTTCGTCGGCGGCGTCACGGTGACCAACGCGACGCTGCACAACGAGGACGAGCTGCGGCGCAAGGATCTGCGCATCGGCGACAGCGTGGTGGTGCGCCGGGCCGGCGACGTGATTCCGGAAGTGGTGCGGGCGCTGCCGCAGCGCCGGCCGGCGGATGCCCAGCCGTTCGTCATGCCCACGCACTGCCCGGTGTGTGGCTCCGACATCGTGCGTCTGGACGGCGAGGCGGTTTCGCGCTGCAGCGGCAGGCTGCACTGCCCGGCGCAGCTGAAGGCCGGCATCGCCCATTTCGCCGGACGGCGGGCGATGGACATCGATGGCCTGGGCGACAAGCTGATCGAGCAGCTCGTCGACCGTGGCCTGGTGCACGACGTGGCCGATCTTTATCACCTCGACGCGCCGACCCTGGCCAGCCTCGAGCGCATGGCCGAGCTGTCGGCGAGCAAGCTGGTGGCGGCCATCGAGGCCAGCAAGCGCACCACGCTGTCGCGCTTCATCTTCGCGCTCGGCATCCCGCTGATCGGCGAGGAGGTGGCACGTTTGCTCAGCGCCGAGTTCGGCACGCTCGACACTCTGCTGACGCAGGACTGGGCGGCGCTGCATGAGCGCAAACAGGCCATCGCCACGGCCAATCAGAAGGCCCGCAAGCACAATGCCGATCACCCCGATCGTGCGCCGCTGCCGGTGCAGGAATTGCCCCTGCGCGGCATCGGCACGGAGATCACCGACAGCCTGGCCGAGTTCATCGCCGATGCCCGCAACCTGGATGTCATCCGCCGCCTGCGGGCAGCCGGCATCAGATTTCAGGACGACGGCGCCGCGCCGCGCGCGGCCGATGCCGCCGCGCAGCCGCTGGCCGGCAAGACTTTCGTCATCACCGGCACCTTCTCGCAGCCGCGCGAGGCGCTTACCGAAGCGTTTGTGCGCCTGGGCGCGAAGGTCACCGGCAGCGTGTCGAAAAATACCGATTTCGTCGCCGTGGGCGAGAATCCGGGCAGCAAGGCCGACAGGGCGGTGCAGCTGGGGGTCGCGATCCTGGACGAGGCCGGCCTGATGGCGCTGCTTGGACAATGATGCGGCCGCGCTTCGGGGGTACGCGCCATGAGCCGACGAAGTCGTTTGTTCGGCAGCAGCGGGGCCGTGCCCGCGACCGGCCTGGGTATTCGCGGCGGGGCGCCGCTCCCACGGGTCTTTTGCGTGGGAGGCCCGCCCTCGGGCCGAACAGCCCCGGAACTTATCGCATGCGCTGCGAGTCTCATGCGGCAGTCGCCGCGGCCTGCGTGTCGGCCGGCCGCAATCCAATGCTGAAACCCTGGCCTCAACTGGAGTCTGTATGACCGCGTTACGCGCTGTTTTCGCCGTGCTGCTGCTGTGGACTCCGTGGTGGTCCAGCGTCCATGCGGCGTTGCCGGAGTTCACTCAATTGGTGAAGGACGTCGGTCCGTCCGTGGTCAACATCTCGACCACGCAGAAGGCCCGCACGCAGGAGCTGTTTCCGGGCATGCCGATGGATCCGAATGACCCCCGGAATGAGTTCTTCCGCCGCTTTTTCGGTCAGCCGCCCGGCGGCCAGCAACAGGCCCGATCGCTGGGCTCGGGCTTCATCATTTCCGCCGACGGCACCATCCTGACCAACGCACATGTGGTCAAGGACGCCGACGAGATTCTGGTCAAGCTGTCCGATCATCGCGAGGAGCCTGCCGAGCTGGTGGGGCTGGACGAGCGCACCGACGTGGCCGTGCTGCGCATCAAGGCCAAGGGCCTGCCGGCAGTGAAGATCGGCGACTCGGACCGGCTGGAGGTGGGCGCGTGGGTGCTGGCGATCGGCTCGCCGTTCGGGCTCGAGTACACGGCCACGGCGGGCATCGTCAGCGCGGTCGGTCGCACCCTGCCCAGCGACGCCTACGTACCGTTCATCCAGACCGACGCGGCGGTCAATCCGGGCAACTCCGGCGGGCCGCTGTTCAATACCGACGGTGAAGTCATCGGTATCAATTCGCAGATTTACAGCCGCTCCGGCGGCTACATGGGGCTGTCGTTCGCCATCCCGATCAAGGTGGCGATGCGCGCCGCCGGGCAGATCCAGAAATCCGGCCACGCCTCGCACGGCTATCTTGGCGTGACCGTCCAGCCGGTGACGCCCGCCTTGGCGCAATCCTTCGGGCTGGACAAGGCGCGCGGGGCACTGGTGGCGGATGTGACGGCGGGCAGCCCGGCCGCCACGGCCGGCATCAAGGCCGGCGACGTGATTCTGGCCTTCAACGGGCGGGCGCTGGCCGATGCCGGGGACCTGCCGCCGCTGGTGGGTAATACCGAGGTCGGTGACAAGGTGTCCCTGACGGTGCTTCGGGACGGCAAGGAACGCACGGTATCGGCGACGGTCGGCGCGCTTTCGGATAGCGACGAGGCTGGCGGCCCGGCGTCCAAGCCGGCCGATCAGGCCCAGGGTGGCCGGCTGAAGCTGGCGGTCGCCGACCTCGACGCGGCGCAACGTGAGCAGCTCGATGTACCCAAAGGTGGCGTGCTGGTCATGGCCGTGGGCGATGGCCCGGCGGCGCGGGCGGGACTGACCCGCGGCGACGTGATCCTGCGCGTGGGCGACAGTGAGGTGAAGGACGTGGCGCACTTCAAGGCGCTGGTCGGCAAGTTGCCCGCCGGGCGGGCGGTGCCGCTGCTGGTACAGCGGCGCGGCAATCCGCTGTTCCTGGCGCTGACCGTGCCCAAGGAGTAAGCCCGATGGCGCGTCTGCTGGTTGTGTCTTTCACGCCCAAGGGACCGCTGTCGCGCACCCGTCGCCTGCTCGACGCCTGGCTCGCCAGCCGGCGGGCGGCGGACCCGGCGCTGACGGTGGACGAGGTGGATCTGATCAATACCGAACTGCCGCTGGTCGACGGCCCGGTGGCCTTGGCCAAGGGCAGCGTGGCGGCCGGTTCGCAGCTGACGCCGACCCAGCAGCGGGCCTGGGACGCCGTAACGCCGTGGGCAAGGGAGTTCCTGGCGGCCGACGAGGTGGTCATCGCTGCGCCGATGTGGAATTTCAGCCTGCCGTATCCGGTCAAGCACTACCTGGACGTGGTGGTGCAGCCGGGTTTGCTTTTTCGTTACACGGCGCAGGGGCCGCATGGCCTGTGCGGTGGCAAGCCGCTGACGCTGGTCACCACCCGCGGTAGTGCGTACGCCGACCTGCCGCAGGTGAATTTCCAGACCAGCTACCTGCGCTGGTTGTGCGAGTTCATCGACTGCCGCTACAGCGAAGTCGTCGCCGAGGGACTGGATGCCCGCGGTCCGCAAGCCGGCGAGAAGATCCTGACCGAGGTCATCGACCGGCTGTAGAGTCCGCGGCAAGCTGTCGCCCTGTCGGCAGGACCGGATCAGGCAATGCCTGAAGCCCTGGACACCCCGCAGGCGTCGCGCACGCGGCGCACGTCCCGGAGGTGCGCATGTTCAAGGATCGCGACCAAGCCGCCACTGAGCTGGCGGCGCGCCTGGCACATCTGCGCGGCCAGCGCCCGCTGATTCTGGCGGTGCCGCGCGGGGCGGTGCCCATGGGCGTGATTCTGGCCACGGCTCTCGAAGGCGACCTGGACCTGATCCTGGTGCGCAAGCTGGGGGCGCCGGGCAATCCCGAGTACGCCATCGGTGCGGTCGACGAGGCCGGGCATGTCTATGTCAACCCGGATGTTGCCGCTGACCTGGATGCGCAGTACCTGGCCAAGGAAACGGCCCGCCAGCAGGCCGTCATCAGGCGTCGGCGCGCGCAGTACGGTGCGCTGCAGGTCGATCCGGCCGGCCGGCTGGTGGTGGTGGTGGATGATGGCGTCGCCACCGGCGCCACGCTGATCGCCGCCCTGGATGCGCTGCGCGCCCGGCGCCCGGCGCGGCTGGTGGTGGCCGTCGGCGTGGCGCCGCCGGATGCACTGAGCCGATTGCGCGCCCATGCCGACCAGGTCGTGTGCCTGCTGACGCCGGTCGATTTTGGCGCCGTTGGCCAGTTCTATCGCGATTTCGGGCCGGTCAGCGATGCCGAGGTCACGGCCTTGCTGAGCGCCTGGCGCGAACGCCATTCCGCCGCCTCGCCGGGCTGAAGAACGCCCGCCGGGCGCCTTGTCGCCGGCCTCTGGCCGTGCCGGCCGAATGTTTTTTTACGCAGCGCTTCATTTTTTTCCGCGCCTGCCGATGTAGTCATCGTGCCCTGCAGTGATGCGGGTGGCCGTCGCGCGCAGCAACGGCTGCCAGCCGCACCGTGCGATTACGGGATATGAGCATCAACACGATGAATGAGGCCGCGGCCCGGATATTGATTGTCGACGACCAGCCGGACAACCTCCTGATCCTGGAGGATCTGCTTGGCCGGCACTACACGGTGCATGCCGCCTGTGACGGCGAGGAGGCTCTGACACGCCTTGCGGATGGCGATCGGCCGGACCTGATGCTGCTGGACGTCGTCATGCCCGGCATGGACGGCTTCGAGGTGTGCAGGCGAGTGAAGGCGGCGCCCGGTTTGCGCGACATGCCGGTACTGCTGCTCACCAGCCTGGAAAGCGCGGCCGACGAGGAATACGGCCTGTCGCTGGGAGCGGACGATTTCATCCACAAGCCCTACTCGCCGCCGGTGGTGCTGGCGCGGGTCAACAACCACCTGAAGCTGGCCCGCGCCAGCCGTCTGCTGCGGGATCGCAACGAGGACCTGGAGCGGCTGGTGGCCGAGCGCACGCGCGAGATCCTGTGCCAGTCCGAGCAGCTGATACGCAGCAAGCAGGAAGTCATCGCCTCCCAGGGGCGACCATCACCGCCCTGTGCTCGCTGACCGAGGTGCGCGACAACGAGACCGGTGGCCACATTCGCCGCACCCAGCATTACGTGCGGGTGCTGGCCGAGCGCTTGCGGGACCACCCGCGCTTTTGCCATGAACTGAACGACGAGACCATCGACATGATGTTCAGGTCGGCGCCCCTGCACGACGTGGGCAAGGTGGCCATTCCGGACGCGATCCTGCTCAAGCAGGGCAAGCTGACGCCGGCCGAATGGGAAATCATGAAGCGGCACCCTACCTATGGCCGGGATGCGATTGCCCAGGCCGAACTCGAGTTGGGCGATCAGGGCGGCTCATTCTTGCGCTTCGCGCGCGAGATCGCGCACTGCCATCACGAGAAGTGGGACGGTTCGGGTTATCCGCAGGGCCTGGCGGGCGACGACATTCCGGTCAGCGCACGCCTGATGGCGGCGGCCGATGTCTACGATGCTCTTATGTCGCGCCGTGCCTACAAGGAGGCCTATTCCCACCAGCGTGCGATGGAGATGATTCAGGCCGAGCGCGGTCGGCACTTCGATCCCGATGTGGTGGATGCCCTGCAGGACCTGGCCGAAACCTGCCGCGACATCGCCCGGCGGTATCGCGATGGCGATGATCCGCAGCAGGCCTAGGCCGTTCAGGCAGCGGTGACGCACTCGCAGCAGGTTGGTGTGATGCCATGAAAGCGATCCGCATTGCGAGTCTGCGATCCCGCCTGTTGCTGGGGGCGGTGCTGGTATTGCTGCCGGTATCGGCGCTGATGGTGTCGGTGGCCTGGACGCAGTACGTCTCGGCCAGGCAGTCGGTACGCAGCAATGCCCAGAACCTTGCCCGTGAACTGGTAAACCAGCAGGGGCGCCAGATCGAGGCGGCGCGCCGGCTGCTGGAAGGGCTGCTGCGCGTGCCGGTGTTGCGCGACGGCGATCCGACGGCGTGCAGCGCGCTGCTGGCGCAGATTCGCGGCGAAGCGGCATCGCCCTACCAGAATTTCACGGTAACCGGGCCCAGCGGGGCGCTGCGCTGCAGCGCGGTGCCGCTGCCCGAGGCATTCGACGCGGCGCGGCTGCCGGGTTTCTCGCAGACTCTCAAGACGGCGGCCTTTCACGTTGGCGGCTATGCCTTCGGTCAGATTGGCGGCCGACCCAACCTGTCGCTGCTGGCGCCGGCGCTGGACCGGCGCGGCGAGGTGGCACTGCTGATTCACGTTGCGCTTGATCTGGACTGGCTCGCCAAGGACCTGGGCCAGGGACGCTTGCCGGCCGGCTCGGTCGTCAGTCTGATCGACCGCACCGGGAAGGTAATGCTCAGCCATCCGGATCCCGGCAACTGGATCGGCCGGCCGCTGGTGGGTGATGCGCTGGCCAGGATCCAGGCGGTGCGCAGCGACAGCGTGTTCGAGGCGCCGGGGCCCGGTGGCGGTCACTACATTCAGGCGGTGGCGCCGCTGGCCTGGGACGGCGAGCCGGCAGGTTGGCTGCAGGTGGCCATTCCGGTCGGCGCGGCGTACGCGCCGCTGCACAAGCTGATGGCGGCCAATTTGGCCACTTTGGCGTTGGTGCTGCTGCTGGTCGGGGCGGCCTGGCTGGGGCTGAGTCGTCATGTGCTCGTGCCGTTGCGGGAACTGGGCGGCGTGGTGCAACAGATCGCCGCCGGCGAGCGTGGCCTGCGCGCGACACCGCGCCGCGACGATGAGATCGGCCGCCTGGCCGGTGGCTTCAACCACATGCTGGACGGCCTGGTTACCTCACAGAAGGCGCTGATCGAAAGCGAACGGCGCTGGGTTCTGGCGCTGGAAGGCGCCGGGCTGGGCGTGTGGGACTGGAATGCGCAGACCAACAAGATTTTTTTCTCGCGCCACTGGAAGGCGATGCTGGGCTACGCCGAGCGCGAGGTCGGCAACACCCTGAAGGAATGGTCCGATCGCATTCACCCGGACGATCTGGCGCGCTGCCAGTCCGACCGTGAGCGTCATTTCCGGGGCGAAACGGCCGTCTACAGCAACGAACATCGGGTGCGCGCCCGGGATGGTTCTTGGCGCTGGATACTGGATCAGGGCACGGTTTTCGAGCGCAGCCCGGGCGGCGAGCCGCTGCGCGTGGTGGGCACCTATACCGACATCACCGAGCGCAAACAGGCAGAGCAGTCCCTGCTGGAGAAGCAAAGCGCCCTGGCGGAAGCGCAGCGGATCGCCCATATCGGCAGCTGGTCCTGGCAACTGGCCAGTGGGGCAGTGACCTGCAGCGAGGAGACCTACCGGCTGTGCGCCATCGCCCCGGATGATCCGGTTCGTGACCGGCAGGCCTTTCTGGACCGAGTGCATCCGCACGACCGGGACCGGGTGAGTGTCTGGGCAGACGCGTGCATCGCCGGGCGATCCACTGCGGACCAAGAATTTCGAGTCGCGCTGCCGGACGGCCAGATGCGGGTGCTGAACGGGCGGGCGTACCTGCAGCGTGATGCCCTGGGTCGGCCGCTGGCGCTGGTCGGTACCGTGCAGGACATTACCGAGCGCAAGACCCTCGAGCAGGAGCTGGACCAGCATCGACATCACCTGGAAGCATTGGTGCAAAGCCGCACGGCGGAACTGGAAACCGCCCGCGCCGAGGCCGAGCGCCTGGCCAGGGTGAAAAGCGAGTTCCTGGCCAACATGAGCCACGAGATCCGCACGCCGCTCAATGCCGTGCTGGGTCTGGCGCAGATCGGCGCGCGTGACAGCGCCGGGCGGGCGGCCTACGCGACCTTTGCCCGCATCCGGGAAGCCGGTGAACACCTACTGGGCGTCATCAACGACGTGCTCGATTTCTCCAGGCTCGAAGCCGGCCGGGTCATGGTGGACACGCAACCGCTGGCGCTGACCGCCGTGCTCGACAATGTGCACAGCCTGATCAGCGAGCGGGCCGTGTCCAAGGGGCTGAAGTTCGTTGTCGAGGCGGTGCCCGGTCTGCCGCAGTGGGTGGCCGGCGACGAGCAGCGGCTGCGGCAGATACTGGTCAACCTGCTGGCCAATGCGGTCAAGTTCACGGACCGCGGCGAGGTCCGGCTGCACGTCACGCGCCGCGGCGATGAGACCTTCTTCGCCGTCAGCGACACCGGCATCGGCATGACCGACGAGCAGGTGGCGCGCCTGTTTCGCTCCTTCGAACAGGCCGACAACTCGACCACCCGTCGCTATGGTGGCAGTGGCCTGGGGCTGGCGATCAGCCAGACGCTGGCCAACCAGATGGACGGCGAAATCGTGGTGACCAGCACCTCGGGTGCGGGCAGCACCTTCACCCTGCGCCTGCCCTTGCCGGCGACCGAAGCGCCGCTTCCCAAGCCGCCGCCTTCCGGCGCGATCGCGGATCGACGGCTCGAAGGGCTGCGCCTGCTGGCCGCCGAGGACGTCGACGTCAACCGGCTGGTATTGGAGTACGTCCTGAACAGCGAGGGCGCGCAGGTACTGTTCGCCGAAAACGGGCAGCAGGCGATCGAGCGCTTGCAGGAATCTGGCGTGGGTGCCTTCGACGCCGTACTGATGGACGTGCAGATGCCGGTCATGGACGGTTACCAGGCCACCCAGCGCATTCGTCAGATCGCGCCCGCGCTGCCGGTCATCGGGCTCACGGCGCACGCCCTGGGCGAGGAGCGCGACCGCTGTCTGGCGGCAGGCATGGTGGAGCATGTCACCAAGCCGATCGATGCCGATGTGCTGGTGGCGGCCATCCGCCGCCACACCGGCCAGCCGGCGGCCGAGGCCGCGCCGCGCCCGGTCGTTGCGAGCGGCGCCGTGATCGATTGGTCGGGGCTGCTGACGCGCTACAGCGGGCGGCAGGATTTCGTGGCCAAACTGGCGGCAACCGCGCTTGACAGCCATCGCGACACGCCGGACCGCTTGCGTGGCGCGGCGCAGGCCGGGGACTTTGCGGACCTGGCCTTTCGCGCCCACGCGCTGAAAGGCATGTCCGGAAACCTGCTGGCACATGGTGTGCAGAACCTCGCCCGACAGGTCGAGGCTGATGCGCGCGCCAAGGCATCACAGGCCCTGGATGCGGCCATCGAGCTGGCGGGCGAGGTCGAGGCTCTGCTGGCCGCCCTGACGGCACGCGTCGGCGAAGCGGCGGCAGCGCCCGAGGCGTCTGCGGCACGCGGATGATGCGGACTGTGCTACAGGGCCATTGCGACTGAAGCCGTTCGCGCGAACGCGGACAGCCTTACTCGATTGCGGTGCCGGCTACGTGGTCGGCCCGCGGGGCGCCCACCTACGGCGCGTTCGGCTCATCAACCCGACAGGCGAGTTCTGCCAGGATTTCCGAGGTGTGTTCGCCCAGCATCGGCGGCGACCGGCGCACTGCGCCCGGTGTGCCCAGCAGGTGAAGCGGAATGCCGGGCACTTCGAGGCGGCCGTGAGCGCTGTGCTCGACCGGCACGAACATGCCGTTGTGGCGCAGCTGCGGGTCGGCGGCTGCAGCAGGGTAGTCGTTGACCGGCGCGGCAACGACGTCGGCGTGCTCGAGGCGGGCCATCAATTCGGCGCGCGAATGGCGGGCGCAGCAGGCGGCGATTTGCAGGTCCAGGGCGTCGCGGTTTTCCAGGCGTGAGGCGGGGCTGACGAAGCGCGGGTCGTCGATCAGCTCCGGCGCGTCCAGCGCCCCACACAGATTGCGATAGAACTTGTTGTTGAAGGCGGCCAGATGCACTTCGCCGCCGTCCGCGCAGCGGTAGCTGTTGTACGGCGCATAGAACGGGCTGCGGTTGCCGACCCGCGGCGGTGGACTGCCGGTCAGCAGGTACTCGCCAAGCTGCACGCCCTGCAGGTGCACTACGCCGTCGATCAGCGCCACCTCGGCCGCCTGACCCTGGCGGTCGCGGGCGCGCGCCCACAGGGCGAGCATGGCCGCGTACGAGACCAGCGTGGCAGCCGTCACGTCGGCCACCGCGGCGCCGGCCTTGAGGGACGGGCCGCCCGGCTCGCCGGTGCCGGCCATCAGGCCGCCCAGCGCCTGGGCGGAAGGATCAATGCCCGGCCGACCGGCGTAGGGGCCGCTCTCGCCATAGGTGCTGACGGTGATCAGGATGATGTCCGGCCGGATGGCGGCCAGCGCGGCGTAGTCCAGCCCTAGCCGCTCGCGGGCCGGACTGCGCTGGTTATGGATGACGATGTCGGTCTGCTGCACCAGGCGGCGCAGCACCTCCTGGCCGGGCGGCTGGGTCAGGTCCAGCACCATGCCACGCTTGTTGCGGTTCACGCCGATGTAGAGCCCGGTGTCGTCGCCCAGGCGCGGGCCGACCCGGCGGCCTTCCTCGCCGCCGGGTGGCTCGATCTTGATGACATCGGCGCCCATGTCGCCCAGCAGTGTGGCGCCCAGCGGGGCCGCCACCATGCTGCCCAGTTCCAGGACGCGGATGCCGGTTAGCGGCATGAGCAGGTCGCCGCTGGCTTAGCGCGGCACGACCTGGATGGCGTCTTCCGGGCAGGCGGCCACGCAGCGCAGGCAGTTGCGGCAGTCCTGTTCGTTGTCGGCGAAGGCCTGGCGGCGGCCGTGGGCGCGCACTTTCAGGCGCGGCAGAAAGCCTTTCACGTGGGTGTTGAATTCATCGTCCGTGAGGCGACGGATGCTGAACACGCCCTCCGGGCACACCTGCGCGCATTTTTCCTTGCCCTCGCAACGGTTGCGGTCGATCAGCACCCGCCACTTGCCGGCGATTTGTTCGCACTGGTCGAGCGCGCTGCTTGCGGTCATGTTCTGTCTCCCGTGGGGTTGTTGAAATTCAGGCCCGGCCCAGGCGCGCCAGTGTCGCCTGCGCCTCGGCCACGATGTTGCGCACGATCTGCCCGGCCGGCAGCACCTCGCGGATCATGCCCGACACCTGGCCGGCCGGCAGGCCGCCGTCGTCCACGGCGCCCTCGTAGCGGGCGCGCCGCGCCGCATCCCGCCCGACCGCGATGTGCTGGGCCGGGAAGGGCAGGATGTCCTGCGGGCGGGCATCCCAGTGCTCGGTAAAGGCGTTCCTGACCAACCGGCACGGCTTGCCGCTGTGGGCGCGGGTGACGACCGTGCCTTCCTCGTCGATGGCGACGATCTTTTGCTTGTAGGCCTCGTGTGCGTAGGCCTCGGCGGCGGCGACGAAGCGCGTGCCCAGCCACACGCCACAGGTGCCCAGCGCCAGCGCCGCCACCAGGCCGCGCCCGTCGCCGATGCCACCGGCCGCCAGCACCGGCACGTCGACCGCGTCCACCACCTGTGGCAGCAAGGTGAAGGTACCGACGCGCCCGGTGTGGCCGCCGGCCTCGTGACCCTGCGCGATCAGCATGTCGACCCCCGCGACGGCCAGGCGCCTGGCTTGGCGCACGTTGCCGATCACCGACATGACCGTCATGCCCCGCGCGTGGGCGGCGTCCAGCACGCCGGCCGGCGAACCCAGACCCGAGATCAGCACCGGCACGCGCGCTTCCAGCACCACCTCGATCTGGCGCTGCACCTGGGCCGAGTATTCGGCCACCGCGTCGCTGCGCTCGCTCTTGACCTGCCCGAACAGGATGTCGACGCCAAACGGGCGGTCCGTGAGCGCGCGCACCTTGGCGATCTCGGCGGCCAGCTCGTCCGCCGACAGACCCTCGGCCCCCAGCACCCCAAACCCCCCGGCGGCCGACACCGCAGCGGCCAGCTCGCCACGGGCAATGAAACCCATGCCGGCCTGGCAGATCGGGTAGGCGATGTCCAGGCGCTCGGTGAGCACAGTGGAAAGTGGGTTATGCATGGTCAGGTGGCGGCCGCGCAGTGAAGTTCCGGTAAGCATAACGGGCGTTCGGGTTGTGGCGCATGCCAGCATCCCTTGCGACGGTAGCGGGGGAACTGCGCAAGCTGCCTTCAGTTCACGGACCCGGTACCGCCCTTTCGGATTCGAAACCAGCGGTGTCAAATCGCCTGGCGCCGTGCCGGTCTGGGTGTTGGCCGGTTGCGGGGGTCCGTGCCTGGCTTCGCGCTGTGGCGCGCCGGGAGGCGCTCAGTGAGCGGCTCAGCCGCCCAGGCTGTCCAGCTCCGTCTGCTGCTCCAGCCACTCGGCTTCGAGCTGTTTGAGCTCCTTGACCTGCGTCGCCTGTTCGAACAGGCGTGCCTTGAGCGCGTCCTTCTGATCGTCGGCGTAGAGCGCCGGGTCGCTGAGCAGGCTTTGCAGCTCGGCGGCGCGGGCGGTGTGGCGCTGAATCTGGGTTTCCAGGCGCCTGATGCGCGCTTCGATGGGCTTTCGCTGGTCGGACAGGTGCTGGCGGGCGGCGGCGCTGTGGCGCTTCTGTTCCTTGCGATCGGCGGGCGAGGGCGCGGCGGCGGTATCCGTGCGCTTGCCAAGCTTGGTCTTGAACAGCCAGTCGCGGTAGTCGTCCAGATCGCCGTCGAAGGGTTTGAGGCTGCCGTCGGCGACGATCATGAATTCTTCGGTCGTGGCGCGCAGCAGGTGCCGGTCGTGCGACACCAGCACCAGGGTGCCTTCGAATTGCGCCAGGGCGACGGTGAGCGCCTCGCGGGTTTCAAGGTCCAGGTGGTTGGTGGGCTCATCCAGCACCAGCAGGTTGGGGCGTTGCCATACGATCAGCGCCAGCACCAGGCGTGCCTTCTCGCCGCCGGAGAAGGTGTCGACCCGGGTCGTGGCCATCTCGCCGATGAAGTTGAAGCCGCCCAGGAAGCTGCGCAGCTGCTGTTCGCGCACGTTCGGGGCCAGCTTGGCCAGGTGCCACAGCGGCGTCTGGTCCAGGCGCAGCATTTCGATCTGATGCTGGGCGAAGTAGCCGATCGACAGGCCCTTGTTCAGGTTGACGCTGCCGGCCAGCGGCGGCAGTTCGCCGACCAGCGTCTTGATCAGCGTGGACTTGCCGGCGCCGTTGACGCCCAGCAGCCCGATGCGCTGCTCGGCCTGCAGGATCAGGTTCAGCCGCGACAGGATGACCTTCGCCCGGCCGCCGGGCTGCTCGGACGGATAGCCGGCGACCGCGTCCTCCAGCACCAGCAGCGGATTGGGCGCGCGTTCCGGCTCACGAAACTCGAAGCTGAAGGCGGCGGTGGCGTGGATCGGGGCCAGTTCCTCCATCTTGGCCAGCATCTTCATTCGCGACTGCGCCTGTCGGGCCTTGCTGGCCTTGGCCTTGAAGCGGTCGATGAAGGACTTCAGGTGCGCCCGTTCGCGCGATTGCTTTTCGAACGCGGCCTGGCCGACGGAGAGGTTGATGGCGCGCTGCTTCTCGAAGGCCGAGTAGTTGCCGCCGTAGCGTTTGAGCTTGGTTTCGAACAGGTGCGCGATGACGTTGGTGAGCCCATCCAGGAAATCGCGGTCGTGCGAGATGACGATCAGCGTGCCGGGGTAGCGCTTGAGCCAGTCTTCCAGCCACAGGATGGCGTCAAGGTCCAGGTGGTTGGTCGGCTCGTCCAGCAGCAGCAGGTCCGATGGGCTCATCAGGGCCTGCGCCAGGTTGAGGCGCATGCGCCAGCCGCCGGAGAAGCTGGCGACCGGGTCCATCATCTGCGACTGGGCGAAGCCCAGACCCGCCAGCAGGATTTCCGCCCGCGAGCGCACGGTGTAGGCGTCCGCATCGGCCAGCGCGGCGTGCAGGTAGCCGATGCGCTCGCCGTCGTGGGCGGCTTCGGCGGCGGCCAGCTGGGCCTCCAGATCGCGCAGCACGCCGTCGCCGTCGATGACGTACTCCAGCGCCGGCCGGTCCAGGGCCGGCGTTTCCTGAGCCACGTGCGAGATGCGCCAGGTGGCGGGGAAATCGACCGCGCCGCCGTCGGCCGTCAGCTCGCCGCGCAGCAGCGCGAACAGGCTGGATTTGCCCGAGCCGTTGGCGCCGATCAGGCCGACTTTCTCGCCCGGGTTGAGTGTCAGGTCGGCGCCGTCCAGCAGAGGCTTGGTGCCGCGTGTGAGGGAGAGTTTTTGCAGGCGGATCATGGGCGCGATTATCGCCGATTGCCGCCAATGGCCGTCGTGGGCGGTCTGCCGGCGGCGACCGCGGTGCGCTCAGGCCATGTTGGCGCTCGCCGGGTCCAGCAGGCCATGCGGCTGTTCGCCGCGCAGGAAGCGGGCGATGTTGTCGCAGGCGCGCTCGGCGGAGATCTTGCCGCCGCCCGGGGCGCGCGGCGAGTTGTGCGGCGAGCCGATCACGTTGGGCAGGTCCAGAAACGGGTAGTCCATGCGGAACTCGCCGTGGCGGAAGGGCTCCACCCACCAGGCGTCGATGCCGGCGCTGGCCTGCGGGTTGGCGACCAGCCAGTCGTACAGGGCCTTCTGATCGACGATCTCGCCGCGGGCGACGTTGATCAGCATGGCGTCCGGTTTCAGCCAGCCCAGTTCCCGCGCACCGATCAGGCCGACCGTGCCGGGCGTCAGCGGCAGGCAGATGACGACCACATCGGCCGCGCGCAGCACGGTTTCGAGCTGGTCCAGCGTGCCGACGAGATCGGCCGGGTGGTCGCTGCGCCCGCTGCGGTTGACCGCCAGGATGCGCATGTCCAGCAGCCGCAGCAGCTCGGCCGTGGCCTGGCCGATGCCGCCAAAGCCGATGATGGCTGCGGTTTTGCCCCGCAGGGTGCCGGTGTCGCTGAGCTGGTCGAACACGCCCTGCTGCATGCGATGGTGGTTGTAGAGCAGCTTCTTGGACAGCGCGAGCGCCATGGCCAGGATGTGTTCAGCCATCGGTTCGGAGAAGCCGCCGGCGTTGCTGGCGAGCTGCGCGGTAGGAGGAAATTTCGATAAATCAATGTGATCCACGCCAGCGCTCATGAATTGCACAAAGCGCCAGGCCGGATCGTTCGGCCAGTCGTCGCCGATTTCCATCTGCGGTCGCAGGCAGAACAGGACATCCGCCGCGGCCAATGCCGACTGGCGCTGCGCCGCCGGCACATCGCCCAGGAATTGGATCTGCGCCAGGCTGCCGAGGCGGGCTTCGACCAGCGGTCGCAACTCGTCGCCGATGGTCACCATCAGGGTCGGTTGGGTCATGGTGGGTACTCCTCAGATGGACACGGGTTCGTCGTAGGGCTCGGCCAGGGCCGTGATCGCCTGCTCGGCGCTCAGGAATACTCGCCCCGGGCCAAGTGTGTCGAGCAGGCCACTGCCCTTGAGGCGGTCCAGCACCGGTCCCTTGAACTCGGCCAGATGCGTGCATACGCCCGCTTCGCGCAACGCCGGCAGCAGCGTTTCGAGCATGGCCAGCCCGCTGCTGTCGACATGATTGATGCCGCTGCCGAGCAGCACCAGGTCGGTGACCGTCGGCCTGGCTGATATCTGGTCCAGGATGGTTTCCTCGACTCGGCTGGCGTTGGCGAAATACAGGCTCTCATCCACGCGCAGCACCAGCAGGTTCGGCCAGGTTTCGACGTGGTAGCGGTTGACGTTGCGAAAGTGCTCGCTGCCGGCCACACGACCCACCACCGCGATATGCGGCCGGCCGGTGCGCCACACGTACATGGCCACACCCAGCAATGCGCCCAGCAGCAGGCCGCGTTCGACGCCCAGAAACAGCACCACCACGAAGGTGGCGCCAAATGTCAGGCCGTCGCTGCGGCTGTAGGCCAATGTGCGGCGAAACCCGTGCACATTGATCAGAGGCGTCACCGCGACCACGATCAGTGCCGCCAACGCGGCCCTGGGCAGGTGGCCAAACAGCCCGGTCAGCCACATGGCAATGCAGCCTACGAGCAGGGCGCTGACCACACCCGCGAGCGGCGTGCGGGCGCCGGCCGAGAAATTCAGTGCCGAACGACTGAAGCTGGCCGCCACTGGCAGCGCCCCACCGACCGCCGCAGCTGCGTTGGCCGCACCGAGGGCGAACAGCTCCTGGTCGGTGTCGATGCGCTCGCGTCGCCGACCGGCCAGACCCTGCGCGATGGACACGCTGCTCACGTAGCTGATGAGCGCAATCAGCATGCCCGGTGCCAGCAGTTCCAGCCAGGTCGAGGCCCGCAGGAAAGCGACCGACGGCGCCGGCAGACCGGGCGGAACATCACCCACTGTCGCCACGCCACGGGTTGCCAGTTCGCCGACCACGACTGCGACGGTAGCGAGCGCGAGCATGATCAAGGGCATCAGGCGGCCAACAAAATCGGCCTGGAAGGACGATAGTCGCAGCCGCCCAAGCAAGGCTCGCAGCGGCCAGCCACCGAGCATAAGCAACCCGATGCTGGCCACGCCCAGTGTCAGAGTTGGCCAGTTGATTGTCGGCAGGGCGTGCCAGACCGCCAGTAGCACTTCCGGCAGCAGCGGCCCGCTGTGGGCGGATACGCCAAGCAGCGCCGGCAACTGCGTGAGCACGATCAGCAGCGCGGCGCCGCTGGTGAAGCCGTCCAGCACCGGTCGGCTCAGAAAACTCATGAACGCCCCGGCGCGCAGTGCGCCAAGACCCAGCAGCGTCAGCGCGCAAATGGCCGCCAGCACCTGCGCGTTCACGACCTGCTGGGCCGGATCGCCATGGCCAACCACGGCGAGCGCGCTGGCCACCATCAGCGCGTTGACCGCCACCGGTCCCACGCCCAGGTACGGGCTGGTGCCAAACAGGGCGTAGGCGAGCGAGGGCAGCACGCTGGCATAAAGACCGACCTGCGGCGGCAGCCCGGCGACGACGGCATAGGCCATGGCCTGTGGCACCAGCAGCACGGCGGTGATGATGCCGGCAAGCAGGTCGGCGCTGGCGTCCGTGAGGCGGTAGGTGCGCAGCCAGCGCAGCAGGGGCAGGGCAGTAGTCAGGCTGGGCATGGCGCCATTATCGGCACGATGCCCGGTGTGTGTCCGGCTGGTGGCAATCCCGCCAGCCGGACGAGCGCGGCGGCGTCAGCAGATCGCGTCGTGCCGGTAGCGTGCCGGCAGATTTTCCGGCCGGCCGTGTGGCAGGGCGGCGCCGGTATCCCAGAAAGCCTCCACGCGCGGGTGCATCAGCTTGCGCCACAGGGGCGGGATCATGGCCACCCAGATCATCGTGAGGTAGCCGTAGGGCAGGCGCGGTGCCTCGTGCATCACGCGCAGGATCTGGTACGGCCGCCCGACGTTGGCGTGGTGATCGGAATGGCGGTCGATCTGGCAGAAAAACAGGCTGCTGACCAAGAAGCTGTCGTCCCAGGCATGGGCGGCGCGGATGGTTTCCCAGCTGCCGTCCGGCAGGCGCCGCCGCGCCAGGCCGTAGTGTTCAAGGTAATCGGCCACCGCCAGCAGGCCGCGGGCAAACAGGAAGTGCGCCAGGAACAGCGGCACCGCCAGCCAGCCGAACAGTCCGATCATGGTGGCCAGCCAGGCCAGCGGCAGAACCGTCATCCACAGCATGCCGTTGTGCAGCGACCAGGGCGATTTGCCCAGGCGGCGCAGGCGGGTTGCCTCGATCTCCCAGCCCATGAGCGTCTTGAGCACGATGCTGCGCACGACGAAGGCACCGATCCTGTCGCCGTACTTGGCCGAGCCGGGGTCTTCCGGCGTGGCCACCCGATTGTGGTGGCCGTAGTTGTGGTAGATGGCGAAGTCGCACATGTTGATGGGCGTGAACAGCAGGATGCCCATCCAGCGGTCGAAGCGCTGGCCGTGGTGGGCCAGCTCGTGCGCCGCGGTGGCGCCAAAGCCGACCGCGATGGCCGACGACAGCAACACGCCGGCCTGCTCGACGCCGCTCAGGTCGCCGCGCGTGAACAGCCAGTAACAGAACACCGCCACCGCCCATTGCAGCGGCACCAGCAACCACAGCATGGCGCGGTAGTAGAGGCTTTTTTCGAGCGCGGTTTCGTCTTCTGCCCGGTGATTGATGTTGTCGGGCCCGACGAACGGATCGATCAGCGACACCGCCACGAACACGATCACCGTCAACCAGTGCCAGACGCCACCACCCACCGCCCAGCCGATCACCGGCAGGGCCAGCAGGCCGATCAGCGGCCAGGTGGTGACGCGGGCGACCACGCTCAGCGGCATGCCGCCGGACTTCAAGATACCTTCCATGGTTCTCTCCAAGGCGATTCGAAACAGCCTTGCCGGCGGATGGCCGACAGGGCCGTCATGGTACCGGCTTGAACGTCCGTTAGGAGCCGCTGATTTATTCAGCGCTTCCATAGCAGCGCTCGGGAGGCGATCAGTACAGCACCGCGTCCGGCGTCAGGCCGAGCAGGCTGCGGCCGTAGTTGCGCAGGGCCGATTCGTAGTTCAGGGCCACGTGCTGGCCCATGGCGTGCACGTCGCGCCAGTAGCGCTGCAGGGGTTCGTTCTCGAAGATGGCACTGGCGCCGGCCAGTTCCGTCAGGCGGAAGTTGGCCTCCCGTGCGCGGCGCGCGATCACCGCCCGCCAGGCGTACAGCCGCGTGCGGTCGGTGGTGTCGAAGGCTTCGCCGTTGACGCCACAGGCCGTCACTTCGTCCGCGTAGCGGTACATGAGGCCCTCGGCCATGTCGAGCTCGACCGCCGTTTCGGCCAGCGTGGACTGCGACAACACCAGTTCGGCCTGCCGCTGGGCGGAGAACAGCGGCACACGGGCGGCCGCGCGTTCCTGAAAACGCCGCAGCAGCGCCTGCGCACCACCCAGGCTGGGCGGCACCAGTGCCAGACCGAGCCCGCCGACCAGCGACACCCGGTACAGCGGGCCGGGGTTGACAGCGTGGCCCGGAATCTCGCCGGTGGCCATCGCATGACCCATGCGAAACACCCGGTGCGTCGGCACGAAAACATTGTCCACCTGCACGCTGGCCGAGGCTGAGCCACGCAGGCCGACGGTGTGCCAGTCGTCGACCACCGTGTAGTCGCTTTGCGGCACAAAGAACATCAGGTATTCGGGCTGCGCCCCCGGCGCGGCCGGGGCGATGGCGCCTACCGCCGCCCAGCGCGCCCACGGCAGGCCGGACAGAAAACCCCACTTGCCCGACAGGCGCATGCCGCCGTCCACCGGTTCGGCCTTGCCGTTGGGGGCGAAGGAATCGACGAAGCAGGTTTCAGGATCCTCACCCCACAGCTCGTCCTGCAACTGCGGGCTGACGAACGCGCCCCACCAATGGTGGATGCCCAGGATGCAGAACACCCAGGCGGCGGACACATCGTGGTGGGCGATGGCCTGGCCGACCCGCACCAGCTCGCCAAAACCCAGTTCGTAGCCGCCGAAGCGAGCGGGTTGCAGGATCTTTATCAGGCCCGATTCGAGCAGTGCTTCGGCCGCCGGGGCCGCGAGTCGGCGCTCGCGCTCGGTGGTCGGCGCGTGCTCGGCAGCCAGTTCGCCCACCTCGTGGGCCTGCTTCAGCAATTGTTCGAGTGTGGGTGATGCCATGGTTGTTGTCCCCTATGAGTTATCGAGTGCCGCGCTGAGTCAGAACGCCCATCAGCTGCGGGTCGGCAAGCGCCCGGCTCAGGGCGTTCGACAAGGTTTCGTTGACCAGGCGTTGGCTCAGGGCCGGCGAGGGCAGAAACGCGACTTCCTGTTCCTGGTGCGCGCGGTAGGTGGTGGCGAAGGTGTTGCCGCCAGCGGCTGCAGTGGCGCGAATGTCGGCGTCCACGAACACGGTCTTTTTCATCACGGCGGTCGTCAGGTCGTAGTTGATGTTCAGCAGTTCCAGCGTCAGGGTGTTGCTGAGCGGGCTGGCGGACGGTTCGACGGCAAAGCCGAGCTGCTCCAGTGCGCGGGTGGCTTCCTGGTACACCACGTCGACCACGTTCACGGCCGGATCAATGCCGGTCACGCTGCCGCTGCGCTGGGCCTCGGTGAGCTGACGGCGGTCGATGACGGTGACCGCCACCGGTGTGCCCTGGCCCAGATTGCGGGCCGTGACATCGATGGCGGGCTTCAGGTCGAGCCGCTGCGGCGCCGTGCTGCAGGCGGCGAGCAGGCTCACCAGAACAATCAGGGTACGGTGCAGGCAGGGCATGAGGGTGATTCCCTAAGGCGCAGGATGGGCCGCGTATTGTGCCGTCCTGTCCGGATTGCCGCCTGCGCTGCGCGAACTCGGGCGTATTCCGCATTTCCCTAGAACTGTTCCACTGCCGGGCGCAGGTCCAGTTCCTGCGTCCACGCCGTCGCATCCTGGCAATGCAGCTGCCAGTAGGTTTCGGCGATGGCGTCGGGTGCCAGCAGCGTGTGCGCCGGCCGGTCCGGGTCGCGTTCGCGCAGGCGCGGGGTGTCGATCTGGCCATCGATCACGACGTGCGCAACGTGCACGCCCTGCGGGCCGTACTCGCGCGCCATGGACTGGGCCAGCGCGCGCAGACCGAACTTGGGTACCGCCAGCGTGGCAAAACCCTTGCCGCCGCGCAGCGCAGCCGTGGCACCGGTCAGCAGCACGGTGCCGCGGCCGGCGTCGGCCATCGCCGGCAGCAATTCGCGGGCGAACAAAAAGGCGCCCATGCAGCCGGTTTTCCAGGCGGCCTCGAACTGTTCGGGCGTGATGTCGGCAATGCCACCCGGCAGGTAACTGCCGGCGTTGTAGATCAGCACCGACGGTTCGCCAAGGTCGCGCAGGGTAGCGGCGCAGACCTCACCCACCGCGGCCGGATCGGTGGCATCCGCGGCGTAGGTTTTCAGGCGCGGCCCAAGCGAGTCGAGTTGCGCGGCGAGTTCTGCCAGCACCGGTTGGCGGCGCGCGACCATGGCCACGGCGTAGCCTTCGCGCCCGAAGCGGCGGGCCAGTGACAGGCTGAGCCCCGGGCCGGCGCCGACGATCAATGCAGTGGGCCATGTGCTCATGCGTCATCTCCGGCGGCGGCGGCTTCCAGAATCGAGCCTAACAGCAACGTTTGCCCGCCCATGATAGGCGCAGCCAGGGCGGCCGTCAGGTTGATTTCGGGGGGCGATTCTGAAATGATCCGGCGCTTCCTAACGGACTCGGATTCGGGAGCTGGAGGGCTACGTGCCGCCGGGCACTCGACCGACCGTTCAGTCATTTTGATGTGTTCCACCCCGTAAGCACCCGCACAAAGGAGCGTGCCATGCTCGAATTCGACCGCAAAGACGCCAAGGCCTGGGCCTTGAAGAAATTGACCGGTTTCTACCAGTGCCCGATCAGCCCCGTCAAAGACGGCAAGATGGACGAGGAGGCGCTGCGCTACAACGTCGAGAAGTTCATCGATGTCGGCATCGACGGCCTAGTGATCGGCGGCTTCATCTCGGAGTGCTGGAGCCTGACCCTGTCGGACTGGTACCGCTACCACGAGATCGTGGCCGATGTCGCCAAGGGCCGCCTGCCGCTGTGGACCATCATCCTGGACCCGTCGGTGCATCAGGCGATCGAGAAGATGAACCACGTCGAGAAGCTGGGCTTCGAAGGCGCCGAGGTCATCAACCCGGTGGTGCAGCTGCGCACCGACGATGAAATCTTCGACTGGTTCAAGTACCTGACCGACCGCAGCAACCTGGCCGTGTGCCTGTACCGCACGCCGGTATCCGGCAAAGTGCTGGGCTTTGATCTGATGCGCCGGCTGGCGGATCTGGACACCTGCGTGGCGGTCAAGCAGGGCAGCCTGAGCCGTGCCGAGACGCTCAAGCTGCGTCACGACCTGCGCAAGGATTTCATCGTGTCGGACCCGTCCGAGGCGGTGTTCCTGGAAGACCTGCGCGTGGGCGGGCAGATCTGCTGGGGCGAGATTTCCTACCTGGCCTATGGCAAGAAGCGCACTCTCATCGACCAGTACCGCGCGCTGGCGGCGCAGGGCAAGTGGGAAGAGGCCCGCGCGGTCTCCGTGCAGCTGGACCCGGTGCGCGAGTTCCTGGGCGAAATCCTGCTGTGGGAAATCGTGCGCACGGCGACCTACGCCGGCGCGGTGGCCAGCGTCAAGGTCTGGTTCGAGGCGCTCGGCTTCAAGGCTGGCGGCATGATCCCGCCGGTGCGGCCGGTGTCGGACGAGCGCGCCGAGTACATCCGCGCCAAGGTCAAGGAACTGGGCCTGGTCTGAGCCGGCCCCGCAATATCAATCCTGGAGGAACGCAGTCATGCCAGATTACAGTCGCAAGGACGCCAAGGCCTGGGCTACCGAAACGATCAAGGGCTTCTACATGTGCCCGATCAGCCCGGTCGGCAACGATTTCCAGTTCGACTACCCGAAGCTGCGCGAGAACATCGACAAGTTCATCGACATGGGCGTCGAGGGTCTGGTGGTCGGCGGTTTCATTGCCGAGTGCTGGAACGTCACGCTCGGCGAGTGGCTGAAGTACCACCAGGTGGTGGCCGAGGCCGCCCGCGGCAAGATTCCGCTGTGGACCATCATCCTGGACCCGTCGGTGCACCAAGCGATCGAGAAGATGAACTACGTCGAGAAGCTGGGCTTCGAAGGCGCCGAGGTCATCAACCCGGTGGTGCAGCTGCGCACCGACGATGAAATCTTCGACTGGTTCAAGTACCTGACCGATCGCACGGACCTGGCCGTTTGCCTGTACCGCACGCCGGTGTCCGGCAAGGTGCTGGGCTTTGACCTGATGCGCCGCCTGGCGGATCTGGATACCGTGGTGGCGGTCAAGCAGGGCCACCTGATCCGCGCCGAGACGCTCAAGCTGCGCCACGACCTGCGCAAGGACTTCATCGTCTCCGACCCGCTGGAGTCGGTGTTCCTGGAAGACCTGCGTCTGGGCGGTCAGGTGGTGTGGGGCGAGCTGTCCTACATCCTGTACGGCAAGCTGCGTCCGCTGGTGAAGCAATACCGTGCGCTGGCGGCCGAGGGCAAGTGGGAAGAAGCCCGCGCCGTGTCCGACAAGCTGAACCCGGTGCGCGATTTCTACGGTGACGTGTTCCTGTGGACCGTGGTGCAGACCGCGACCTATGCCTCGGCGCTGGCCGGCATCAAGGTGTGGTTCGAGGAACTGGGCCTGAATGCCGGGCGCATCATGCCGCCGGTGCGCGAGGCTTCCGACGCGTTCAAGGACAAGATTCGCAGCAAGCTGCGCGAGCTGGGCGTGGTCTGAAAACGCCCTGATCGATTGATGAAAAGCCCGGCGGCCGGTCAACGGTCGCCGGGCTTTTTTTATGTCCCGCCGCTGGGTGGCAGTTTCGAGCCGGTCAGTCCCGGCCCTGCGCATCGACCGGGCGCTTCAGGCCGGCGGCGGCTCCTGCCACAACCGCCGTCCAATCAGCAGCACGAAAGGCCCCGCACCGGCCAGCAACAGCCAGTAATACGTGGCGCAGCGCCACGCGATCAGGCCGGCCGCCAGCGTGGCGGCCGGCAGCCACGGCGCCAGCAGCGCACTGAAACCCAGCTCGACGCCACCGCTGCCGCCGGGCAGCAGGGTCGCCTGACCGGCGCCAAAGCTCAGCATCTGGGTCAGGAACAGGTACGACCACGGCACGTGTTCGCCCAGACCTCGCACGATCCAGAACAGGATGCTGTAGCGGATCAGCCAGTGGCACACGCACAGCAGATAGACCAGTCCCAGGCGCCAGCGGGCAAGGCCCAGCAGCAGGCCCAGGCCATGCCGGAAACGCAGGATCCAGCGCGCCAGTTGTCGCCGTCTCGCGACCGAGATACGCAGGTGATGCAGCATGCGTCCGGCCCACAGCAGCACGCGCCGGTAATCGCGCACCATCATCCACAGCAGCACGCAGCCACCGATCAACAGCGTCAGCAGCGTGCCGATCTGCCAGCCCAGGTGGGGCTCGCGGGGCCCGGCCAGCAACAGCGGTGCGATCACCAGCAGCGCGGCCAGAAAGAACGTCAGGTCGAGCACCTGGTCCAGCGCATACATGGCCGCCGCGTGGCTGCTGCTGATGCCGCGCTGGGCGACCAGGTAGACGTACGCCAGCGCGCCGCCACTGCCGGCCGGGGTGGTGTTGGTGGCGAAATCGATGGCCATCACCTTGGCGACGGCGCGCGGCAGGCCCAATTTCTGGCCAAGCCCGCCCAGCACCAACCGCAGGCGCGTGGCATTGATCAACCAGCCGATGGTGACGCTGCCGAGCGCGACCAGCCAAACCTGGGTCGGCAGACTGCGCAGCTCGGGGAGCAGGGCCCGCCCACCAATGAACACGGGAATGGCTGCGCCCACGGTCAGCGCGAGCGCAATCAGCAGAAATGTGCGTTTCAAGCGGCTTGGTCCAGCCAGGTCGATTTGGTGAGCGCGGTGCGACAGGTCAGCAGCTGAGTGAGGGCATCGGTCCAGAATTGCCGGGCGGCGGCGTGTTGCATGTCGACCGGGTGCAAGCCAAGGCGCAGCAGGGGCGCCGCGCGATGGCGCCGCAACAGTGCCAAGTTTACCCGCTCCGACACGGCCCGCCGCCACCGGCTGCGGGCACTCCACACCAGTCCGGGTGCCTTGTGCGTCCGCTTCGATCGCAAGTCGATCAATGTCTGCGAGGTGCTGGTGTAACGCAGCGGCAAGCCCCGCAGCGCCGCTCGCGTGCCGGGCCCCGGCAGCCAGGCCGGCGCCACGAAGCCGCTTGCATGCCAGCCGAGCCCTGCAAACAACTCAAGCCCCCGCCGCAGGCGTTCACCAGCCGCGGTGGTGTCCAGGCGATAGAACTCTGCCTCACGGGTGTAGACGCGGCGCATGAAAAAATCGACCGGATCGCCCCGCAGCGGCAGATCGTCGGCATGAAAGTAGCCGTGCAGGGCGATCTCGTCGCCGCGGGCGAGGCGGGCATTCATCGCGCTGACGAACTGCGGATGGCGGCGCAGATCACCGGCGTGATGGAAGTCCGGCACCACCAGCAGTGTCAGCGGCACGCCCAGCCGCTCGGCGAAGGCCACGAAGGGTTGGTAGGCATCCCAGGTCTGTGGTGCCACGTCGTGCAGCACCACGCACAGCGCAGGTTCAGACTCAGGGGCGGCCATGTGACGAGCCGCCGCGGCTCAAGGCTGGCTGGCCCAGCAGGCGCCGGTAATGTCCGATCAGACTGCCCAGGGTCTGCTCCCAAGCGTAGTGTTCCTCGACCCGCCGGCGCGCGCGCCGGCCCATGGCGAGCGGGTCGAGGCTGAACAGGGTGCGCGTGGCGTCCACCAGGCCGTCGCAGCTGGTCTGCGTGCTCAGCACGCCGGTGCCGGGCAGGACCAGTTCGGGCAGGGCGGCGGCATGGATGCCGATCACCGGCAGGCCGCTTGCCATGGCCTCCAGCACCACCAGGCCGAAGGTTTCATGATTGCCGGCATGGATGAGCGCATCGCAGGCGGCCAGGTGCCTGGCCAGCTGCGCCGTTGGCATGTAGCCGTCAATGACCGTCACATTGCGCGCCGGCGGCCGGGGCATGCCGGGGCCGATCAGCAGCAGGTGATAGGCCGGCCCCAGGGCACGCGCGGTTGCCAGCAGCAGCGGGATGTTCTTCTCGCGCGCGGCGCGGCCGGCGAACACCAGCAGCCGGGTATCGGCGCCGATGCCCAGCCGCCGGCGCAGCGCCGGATCGGCATAGCCGGGATGGAACGCCTGTGTGTCGACACCAAGCGGCTGCACGGTTACCCGCTCCACGCCGATTGCGCGCAGTTGCCGCGCCATGGCCCGGCTCGGTGCCAGGACTTCCTGAAAGCGGGTGTAAAGGTTGCGCACGTAACGCTCGGCCAGCCGCCGCGCGCCGCTGCCGAAGCGACTGTCGACCAGCCGCGGCAGGTCGGAGTGATAAAAGCCGATCACCGGTATGCCCAGGCGCTGTCCGGCGGCCAGTGCGGCCCAGGCCAGGCGATACGGATCGCCGGCCTCGATCAGATCCGGCTGCAGGCGGCACAGTTCCTGTGTCCAGCGTGCGCCGCGCAGCGGCAGCCGGTAGCCGGTCCAGCCCAGGGGCGGGGCGGGCAGGGTGTGAAACGCTCCTTGTCTTTCCAGGCGCTTGCCGGGCACCAGCACGCTGTGGCGGATGCCGCTCTGGGTGGCCAGGTAACGCTGTTTGTGTTCCAGATAGGTACGCACGCCACCGCTGGTGGGGGCGTAGAACATCGTGACGTCGGCGATATGCACGCTGTGGTGAATCCTGGGCGCCGGCCGATGTGGCCAGGGACTGGACTTGGAGTGTCGGCAAGGGCGGTCGGTTCCCACGGCGCCGTCCGGACTCGCCGCCGGCGGCACTGCTGGAACGGTGCACCCGGAGCCGCTATAACACGTCGGCGCGGGGCGACACTCCGGGCCGGTCATGCACGGCGGGCCGGCACCCTAACACACCCATCAGGCGAGACCATGACACAGCAAGGCGGACAGGTTGATGGCGCGAAAGCCCCCAACACGGGGCAGATTGCGGTATGGGACTGGCCGGTGCGGCTGTTCCACTGGGCACTGGTGGCGCTGCTTGGCGGCGCATGGGCCAGCGCCGAGGCTGGAGTCGAATACATGCAGTGGCACATGCGCTGCGGTTATGCGGTGCTGACCTTGTTGGTGTTCCGGTTGCTGTGGGGGCTGTGGGGCAGCCGCAGCGCCCGATTTGCCGGCTTCGTGCGGGGACCGCGGGCGGTGCTGTCCTACGTGCGCGCCTGGTTCAGCCGCCGGCCGCAGCATTACCTTGGCCACAACCCGCTGGGCGGCTGGATGGTGATTATCCTGCTGGCACTGGTGGCGCTGCAGGCCGGCACCGGGCTGTTCGCCAATGACGACATCTTCAACGAGGGCCCGTTGGCGCGCCTGGTGGCGGGCGATACCAGTGGCTTTCTGACCTTCGTTCACAAGACAAACTTCAACCTGCTGCTGCTGGCCGTGGGCCTGCATGTGGCGGCCGTGCTGCTGTACCTGTGGCGCGGCGAGAATCTGCTGAAGGCCATGTTCACGGGCCGCAAGCCGCCCGGGGTCTACGAGGACCGTCCGGGTTCCATGGCACCCCTGTGGCGGGCGGCGCTGTGCCTGGCGCTGGCGGCGGGGATGATATGGGCCTTGCTCGAACTGCCCGGCTGATGTCCCGGTGGACGGGCCGGCGCAGCTTCGGGTAAGGTTTCAGATGCCCCACGCGTGCCTCGCGACGGGCGTCCCTCGCGCCCCGGTAGCTCAGATGGATAGAGCGTCCCCCTCCTAAGGGGAAGGTCACACGTTCGAATCGTGTTCGGGGCACGCCCCCCTTGTCGAGCCGGCCCGGTCTGCACCCAGCATGTCGCCGCCTTCTGCCACCAGTCTTGCCCTGCTGCGTCTGCTGGCGGATGGCGGCTGGCATTCCGGCGTCGATCTGGCGCGGCAATTGGGCCTGAGCCGGGCGGCCGTGTCGAAGCAGGCGCAAAGCCTCGCCCGTTGGGGCGTGGACGTGGTGACCGCGCGCGCGAGCGGCTATCGGCTGCGTCCGGCGCTCGACCTGCTGGACCTGCCCCGCCTGCGTCAGGCGCTGTCCGGATCGGCCGCCGCGCAGGATGCGCTCGAACTGTTCAATACCTTGCCATCGACCAACGCCCACCTGATGGCGCGCATCGCCGCCGGCGGCGGCGCGGGTGTGTGTCTGGCCGAGCACCAGAGTGCCGGCCGCGGCCGGCGCGGGCGGGAGTGGCATTCGCCGTTCGGGCGCAATCTGTACCTATCCGTGGCGCAGGCCTACGAGGCTGGACCGGCCGCCCTGGCGGGTTTGAGCCTGGCGATCGGCGCTGCGCTGGCGCAGCTGCTGACGGCGCTGGGCATCGCCGGCGTGGGTCTGAAATGGCCGAACGATCTGCTGTGTGGCGGCCGCAAGCTGGGCGGCATCCTGATCGAGCTGCAGGGCGACACGCAGGGGCCGTGCTGGGCGGTTGCCGGGATTGGGCTGAACGTGAACATGGACGTCGATGACGGTCCGTCCATCGACCAGCCGTGGACCAGTCTGGCGCGCCTGGCCGACCGCAGCTGGGACCGCACGGCGCTGGCGGCGCAGGTTGTTTCAACCGTGCGGCAGGTGATGGCTGAATTTCCCGGCAACGGGCTGGCGCCGTGGCTGGATGCCTATGCGCAGTTCGACCTGCTGGTTGGCTGCCCGGTGAACGTCGACTGGGCGGGCGAGCGGATCAGCGGCGTGGCGCGCGGCATTGACGCCAGCGGGGCGCTGCTGGTGGACTGTGCCGGCGAGCGGCGCGCGCTGTGGGGTGGCGAAGTGACGGTCAGGGCGGCGCGTGGATCTGCTGTTTGATCTGGGGCACAGCCGCCTGAAGTGGGCCGGTTGGGCGCACGGACGTTTGCTTGCACCCGGCGCCGCCGTATGGCGTGACGAACAGGCGGCCGAGTTCTGCGAGCGCGTGCTCGCCGGCCTTGAACCGCCCCGGCGGGTGGCGATTGCCGCCGTGGTGCGTGGCCAGCTGGCGGGCACGCTGGAATCGGTCGCGCGCGCGCGCTGGGGCTGCGCGGTGTTGCGGCCGCTTTCCACCGCGCGATGCGGTGATGTCCGCAATGGCTATCACGACCCGGCGCAGCTGGGCTTCGACCGCTGGGCTGGCTTGATCGGCGCATGGGCGCGCAGCCCGGGCCGCGCGGCGGTAGTCGTGGACTGCGGGTCGGCGGTCACGGTGGACGGCCTGAGGGACGACGGCCAGCATCTGGGCGGGGTGATTTTCCCCGGGCTGGAGATGATGGCCGAGGCGTTTTATGCCCGCACCGGTTTGGGGCGCACGGTCACCGGCAGTGATGCCGATGTTGCGGCCGGCTCGACCGCAGACGCCGTGGCGGCCGGCGCCCGGCAGGCGGTGCTGGGCGGTATCGAGCGGGCCGTGCAGGCCTGGTGCCAGCGCCTGCCCGGCGCGGCGCTGTGGCTGACCGGCGGCGCTGCGCCCGGGTTGGCACCGGACTTGCCAGCGACCCTGCAGTCGGCGCCGCACCTGGTGCTCGAAGGTTTGGGGCAGATACTGCAACGGGAGGAAAAATGAGAACGACGCTGTGGCTGTTGCTGCTGCTCAACGGCGTGCTGGCGTCGTTATGGATGGCCGGTTTCAGCGTCCCGGCAAGGCCGGTGGCCGAGCCGACGGCGCCCACGCCATCGGCCAAGCGGCTGCAGCTGCTAAGCGAACTGCCGGCACCGCCGCAACGACTCGATTCCCTGCCGCTGGACGGGGTGATGGCCGCCGATGTCACCGATCCGGGAAGTGCAGCCGAGGTCGATACGCCGCCGCCCGATCTTGCGGCCGGGAATCTGCTGGCCGCACCGGTCATTGAGCCGTCCATCGTCACGCTGGCGGCGCCGGTCGAAACCACAGCCGAGCCGAGCGCACCGCAACTCGCGTTGCCGGTGACCGAAACGGCACCGTCAACCAAGCTTGGCCCGTCGGCGCCCGACACGGCCACACCGCCGCCTGCCGATGCCGCGGTCTGTTACCGCACCGCAGCCCTGGCAGGCGACGCTTACGAGGCAGCGGGTGCGCTCCTGCGTCAAGTGGGCCTGGGTGAGCCGGTTCTGCAAGCTCAGGACCGAGCCCGGTCTCGTCACTGGGTCTATTGGACCGGCACCGCCGACGCCGCCACGCAGATCGAGGAACGCCTGCAGGCTGCCGGCGTGCGCGACTGGTACCGTCTGCGCGCCGCCGACGGAACGGTGCGAATCTCGCTCGGCGTCTACGGGCAGGCGGATGGTGCGCGCCGTCGCCAGCGCGAGCTGGCCGCCAAGGCCATCCAGACACAGATCAGCGAGCGTTACGCGCCGCAGGCCAGGCTGCGCTGGACCGTCACAGCCACTGCCGCAGCGGTGGCAGCGGCCAGCGACAGTCTGCGCGCGCAGGGCCTGCAGCTGGAAGCCTGTCCCTGAGCGGCGAGCTCGCCGCATCGCCACTGCATAATGTGCGCCGGCCCGCGCCTGCAGCGGCCGGTGCCGCCGACCGCTGGCGTTGGCGCTTCCACTTCGAGCCGACGCCACCATGACCGAGCCCGCCAGTCCGGCCCCCGACGACGTGCAGCAACACCTGCGTGAGGTGCAGGAACTGTTGGCGCGTCACCGGCTGGTGGAAAACCTTGTGCACCGGCAGGACATGCCGCGCCACGACCTGGTCGAGAGCCTGGTCCACAAGCAGCACGTGGCGAGCCTGCAGGAGCGCCTGGACGGCCTGCACCCGGCCGACATCGCCTTCATTCTGGAAGCGCTGCCGCTCGATGATCGGCGCTTTGTCTGGGATCTGGTCAAGGCCGAGCGCGACGGCGAGATCCTGATCGAGGTCTCGGATGCGATTCGCGAATCGCTGATCGAGGCCATGGACCCGGCCGAGCTGCGCGCGGCGGCGCAGTCGCTCGACGCCGACGAACTGGCCGACCTGGTGCCGGACCTGCCGGCGCAGGTCATCGAGGACGTGTTCCAGTCGCTGGATGTGACCGAGCGCGAGCAGTTGCGCGCGGCCATGTCCTACCCGCAGGACTCGGTCGGTGCGCTGATGAACTTCGACCTGGTCAGCGTGCGCGAGGACGTCAGCCTGGAGGCAGTCCTGCGCTACCTGCGCCGCTTCGACGCCCTGCCGGATCACACCGACGCGCTGTACGTGGTGGACCGCGAGGCACACCTGAAGGGCCTGCTGTCGCTGGAGGCGCTGCTGATCAACGATCCCGACCACTCGGTGGGCGAGGTCATGACCCGTGATGGGGTGATCAGCTTCGAGCCGCAGGATGACGCTGGCGAAGCGGCACAGGCCTTCGAGCGCTACGACCTGATCTCGGCGCCGGTGGTGGACGGGCAGGGGCGGGTGGTCGGCCGGCTGACGGTCGACGACGTGGTCGACTTCATTCGCGAGGAAAGCCAGGCCGAACTGTTGGCCCGTGCCGGTCTGCGCGAGGGTGAGGACATGTTCGCCTCGGTGTGGGACTCGGTTCGCAACCGCTGGTCGTGGCTGGCGGTGAATCTGGTGACGGCGTTCGTTGCCTCGCGCGTGATTGGCCTGTTCGAGGGCTCGATCGAAAAACTGGTGGCCCTGGCAACCCTGATGCCCATCGTCGCCGGCATCGGCGGCAACTCCGGCAACCAGACCATCACCATGATCGTGCGTGCCAGCGCCACCGGGCAGGTGACACCGGAGGCCTTCATGCGCTTGCTCAGGAAAGAGCTTGGCGTGGCCAGTATCAACGGCGTGCTCTGGGGCGGTCTGCTCGGCCTGCTGGCGTGGTTGCTCTACGGCAACGTGTCGCTCGGCCTGGTGATGACTGCCGCCATGATCCTGAACCTGCTGCTGGCGGCCACTGCCGGCGTGGCGATTCCGATGCTGCGTATCCGCCTGGGCGCCGATCCGGCCCTCGGTGGCTCGGTCATGATCACGGCGCTGACCGATTCGGGCGGGTTCTTCATTTTTCTGGGCCTGGCGACGCTGCTGTTGCTGTAGCGGGTTGCGCCGACAATCCCGGCGAGAAGGGCTCAGTCCGGCTGGCGGATGGTCGTCGCGCGCGTTTCGATGCGTCGTCGGCCACGTTGCAGGGTCAGCCTGATTTCCTGTTCGCGGGGCAGCGTGGCGAGCGCAGCCAGGGCGTCGCGGGCGCGCTGGAAGCGATGCCCATCGATCGCCACCAACAGATCCCCGGGCTGCACGCCGGCGCGGGCCGCCGGCGAGCCACGATAGACACCTGCCACCAGCGCTCCGCCGGCGTCGTCCAGGCCCAGGGAGTCGGCAAGCTGGGGCGTCAGTTCCTGCAATTCCAGCCCCAGCCAGCCGCGGGGAACTTCGCCGTGTTCCCGCAGCTGCGCGGCGATCTGGCGCACCGTACCGACCGGCACTGCAAAGCCGATGCCCTCCGAACCGCCACTGCGGCTGTAGATGGCGGTGTTGATACCGATCAGTTCGCCGGTCGAATTCACCAGCGCGCCGCCGGAATTGCCCGGATTGATGGCCGCATCGGTCTGGATGAAGTCGCTGACCGCACTGATGCCGGGCGCTTCGCGGCCAACCGCCCCGACCACGCCCAGCGTCACTGTCTGGCCGACGCCAAACGGGTTGCCGATCGCCAGCACCAGATCGCCGATGCGCGTCTGCCGGTCGTCACCCAGCGCGATGGCCGGCACCTGCGCCAGGTCGATGCGCAGCAGCGCCAGGTCGGTGACCGTATCGCTCCCGATCAGCCTGGCGTGGGCACTGCGCCCGTCGCGCAGCGCCACCTGGATTTCGTCCGCGTCGGCGATGACATGGTGGTTGGTCACGATGTAGCCGTCGCGGTCGAGCACCACGCCCGAGCCGAGGCTCGACTCCAGACGCTGGCGCGGCACCGGCGCCCGACCGAAGAAGCGCTGGAACACCGGATCGTCCAGCAGCGGGTTGTACGAGCGGGTGATGATCTTGGTGCTGTAGATGTTCACCACCGACGGCGCGGCGCGCTCCACGGCCGGGGCAAAGCTGTTTGCGGCAGGTTCGGTATGTGCCATGGGGGCGGTCACCGCCGCCGGATCGCCCGCAGGCGCCGCCGAGTCAACTCGGGGGCGCGGCCACAGCACGCTGATCGCCAATCCCGCCACGAGGCCGAAGGCCGCCGCCTGCAGCAGATAACGGCTCAAATTGCGGCTGCTTGCCATGTCGGGTCTCCGTGAGGGGCGGCAATCCTAGCAGCCGCGACCGGCACAGCGGCACCCCGGTCCGGAGCCTGTTTGGCGCTGCGGCGCCGCGTTTGGCACAATACCGCGGCTTTTTCACTCGCCCCGGACGGACCTTGCCGGCCGCCGCTTCGCAAAGCGGCGCACACCGCAGGTGTTCCGGGGCTCGCGGCTTACCGCGGGCAACGCTGGCCCGCCTTCAGGGGAATCGTGATCTATGGCAAACGATGCGGTTGATCCCGCGCGCCGTCGGCTGCTGGCCGGCACGGCCGGGGCGCTGGGAGGGGTGGGTCTGGCGGCCACGGCGGTGCCGTTCATATCCAGCATGCAGCCGAGCGCCAAGGCGCAGGCTGCCGGTGGGCCGGTGGAGGTCGACATCGGCAGGCTGGCGCCCGGCGAGCTGATGGTGATCGAGTGGCGCCGCAAGCCGGTGTGGATCCTGCGCCGCACGCAGGAGGAGCTGGACAACCTGGCCAAGGTGTCCGCCGATGCACTGCGTGACCCGGAGTCGACGCAGTCCGAGCAACCGACTTACGCGACCAATGCCCAGCGTTCCTTCAAGCCGGAGTACCTGGTGCTGCTGGGCGTGTGCACGCACCTCGGGTGCTCGCCGCAGCTGCGCCCGCAGGTCGGTGACCTGGATGCCGACTGGCAGGGCGGGTTTCTGTGCCCCTGCCACGGCGGCCGCTACGACCTCGCCGGGCGAGTCTACAAGGGCGTGCCACCGCCGCTTAACCTGCCGGTGCCGCCGCACAAGTATCTGACCGACACCCGCCTGGTCATCGGCGAAGATCAGGAGACCGCGTAATGGCCAATCGCAGCTCGGGTCTGGCGCGCTGGATCGACGACCGCTTCCCCATCTTCGACTGGTGGGACGATCACGTCGGTCAGTACTACGCGCCCAAGAACTTCAACTTCTGGTACTTCTTCGGCTCGCTGGCGCTGGCGGTGCTGGTGTTGCAGATCGTCACCGGCATTTTCCTGACGATGCACTACAAGCCGTCCGAGGATCTGGCGTTCGCCTCGGTCGAGTACATCATGCGCGACGTCAGCTGGGGCTGGCTGATCCGCTACCTGCACTCGACCGGCGCATCGATGTTCTTCGTGGTGGTCTACCTGCACATGTTCCGCGGCATCATCTACGGCTCGGGCAAGGGCCCGCGCGAGTTGGTATGGCTGTTCGGCATGGTCATCTACGTGCTGCTGATGGCCGAGGCCTTCATGGGCTACCTGCTGCCGTGGGGGCAGATGTCGTACTGGGGCGCGCAGGTGATCATCTCGCTGTTTGGCGCCATCCCGATCATCGGCGATGGCCTGTCGCTGTGGATCCGCGGTGACTTCGCGGTCGGTGACCCGACCCTGAACCGCTTCTTCGCGCTGCATGTGGCGGCGGTGCCATTGCTGATCATTGCGCTGGTGTTCTTCCACATCATTGCCCTGCACGAGACCGGCTCGAACAACCCGGACGGCGTGGAGATCAAGAAGAAGAAAGGCGCCGATGGCAAGCCGCTGGACGGCATCCCGTTCCACCCGTATTACACGGTCAAGGACATCTGGGGCCTGTCGGTGTTCGCCATCATTTTTGCCGCCATCGTGTTCTTCGTGCCGGAGATGTGGGGCAAGTTCCTGGAGCCGGACAACTTCAAGCCCGCCGATCCGATGGTCACGCCGCCACACATTGCGCCGCTGTGGTACTTCGCGCCGTTCTATTCGATCCTGCGCGCGGTGCCGGACAAGTTCCTGGGCGTGGTGGCGATGGGCGCGGCCATCTTCATGCTGTTCCTGATTCCGTGGCTGGACCGCAGCCCGGTCAAGTCGATCCGCTACCGCGGGATACTGAACCGCATCGCGCTGGCCATCTTCGTGGTCAGCTTCATCGGCCTGGGCTATCTGGGAACCCAGCCGGTGTCGGACCTGTACACGCTGATCGCGCGGGTGCTGTCGGTGCTGTATTTCCTGTTCTTCCTCGCCATGCCGATCTACACCAGGATCGACAGCACCAAGCCGGTTCCGGACAGGGTGACGACAAAATGAGAAAACTGATTCTGGCTTGTCTGCTGGCCGCCGCACCGTTGCTTGGCGTGGCGTCCGAAGGCGCGGCGCTGCCGGGTTTCAAGGCCGACCTGTCCAACCGGGCTGCCCTGCAGCGGGGCGCGCGCACCTTCGTCAACTACTGTGTCAGCTGCCACAGTGCCGAGTTCATGCGCTACTCGCGCGTGGCGCAGGACCTTGGACTGACGCCCGAGCAGGTGCAGGCCAACATGGTCTTCAACGGTGGTGACGTCAATCAGGTCATGCACGTGGCGCTGGCCAATGAGGACGGTGCCCGCTGGTTTGGCCAGGCGCCGCCGGACCTGACCCTGGCCGCCCGCTCGCGCGGCGCGGACTGGCTGTACAGCTATCTGCGCAGCTTCTACCTGGACCCGGCGCGGCCGTTTGGCGTCAACAACACGGTGTTCCCGAACGCCGCCATGCCGCATGTGCTGGCCGGTTTGCAGGGCACGCAGGCGTTGCAGGACGGGCATCTGACGCAGGTCGCGGAAGGCACGCTCAAGCCCGCCGAATATGACGCCCTGGTGCGCGATCTGGTCAATTTCATGGTCTACATGGGCGAGCCGGCCAAGTTGGTCCGCTACAGCCTAGGTGTCAAGGTTCTGCTTTTCCTGCTGGTGTTCTCCGGCCTGGCCTACATGGTCAAGCACGAATACTGGCGTGATGTTCACTGATCCAGGATTTATATCGTTGTCTTCAAAAACGCCCAAGAAGGAATCTGCGCCAGCCAAGGCCTCGCCCAAGGTCGAGCCGCTGGATTACGGCAGCGATGCCGACGGTTTCACCACCGAACGCATCCGCAACATGAAGCTCTACGCCGGTGTGGTGTGTCCCCACAGCCACCGCACGCGGCTGGTGCTGTGCGAGAAGGACATCTCGATCGAGATCGAGTCGGTCGACCCGGCGGCCATGCCGGAGGATCTGCGCGAGCTCAACCCCTATGGCGACCTGCCAGTGTTGGTTGACCGCGGCCTGGTGCTCTACAACTCCGCGATCATCATGGAGTACCTGGACGAGCGTTTCCCGCACCCGCCGCTGATGCCGGTCGATCCGATCAACCGCGCCCAGGCCCGCCTGATGTTGTGGCGGATCGATCACGACTGGTTCAGCCTGCACCGCACGCTGACCGAGCACGAAAAGAAATCCGATGTCGCCGGCGCCCGCAAGACCCTGCGCGACGGCCTGACTGCGATTGCGCCGCTGTTCCAGCAGCACGAGTTCGTGTTCGGCGAGGGGCCGACGCTGGTCGACTGTGCGCTGACCGTGTTGCTGTGGCGTTTGCCGGTGTACGGCATCGAATTGCCGGCCCCGGCGCGGCCGATGTTGCGCTACGCCGAGCGCATGTTTGCGCGCCCGGCGTTTCGCAGCAGCCTGACCGAGCAGGAATTCGAAATACGGCATGGCAAGTCCGCCTGACGGGTCGGACGTGCAGCACCTGCCATCGGCCAAGCCCTATCTGCTGCGCGGCATGGTGCAGTGGATGGAGGACAACGGCCTGACGCCGCAGATACTGGTGGACGCCACCCTCGACGGCGTCAGCGTGCCGCAAGAGCACGTGAAGGCCGGCAAGATCGTGCTCAACATCGCCCAGCGCGCCACCACGCGGCGCGACCTGGCCAATGAGTACGTCTCGTTTGGCGCCCGCTTTGGCGGCGTCGCGCGCGAGGTGTGGGTGCCCATGCTGGCGGTGCTGGCCGTGTACGCGCGCGAAAATGGCCAGGGCATGACGTTTCCGACCGAAGAAACGGACACGCCGCCGAGCGCGCCCGAACCGCCGCCGCCCGAGCGACCGAAGCTGCGCGTCGTCAAATAAGCGCCTTTATAAACTGCTCAACCCCGGCGCACCGTCACCACATGGCGGTCGGGGCCGAACTCAAGCTGCGCGGTGATGGCGGCGTTTTCTGTCAGCGCCCGCCAGAAGCCGCGATTCATGTCCTGCAAGGCCACGGCGGGTATCTGCCAGTGCGCGAGCTGCCCGGCTGCGGCAGCCTCGACAGGCGGCATCTGAAAGCGCAGCGTGTCGTTTTCTATGCCGACCTGCAGCGCGCAGCCGAAGCCGTAGGTCACCTGGTAGTGCTCGTAAAAGATGTGTGCGATCCGCTCCAGATCGCCGCACACGCGGCTCCAGTTGATGCCCTGCTCCATCATCATCCGAAAGCCGAATTCCTCGGCGCTGATGCCCAGGCCACAGGCCACCTTGAGGCCGCCGATCAGCGTGCCCTGGCATTCCTGCAGGCGCAGCCGGGCCAGGTCGTCGATGCTCAATTCGGGCAGGTTCATGGCCAGGGTTCCTCCAGGGTCAGGTAGCGCACGTCCAGCACAACGCCGTCGGTCAGCGCCCAGCCGGTGCGCAGCGGAATGGGACAGATCAGTTCGAGCTTGTCGTCCGGATAACCGGGTACTTGCGGCCACAGCAGCAGCGCCGGGGTGCGCATGGCGCGGTGCGACAACTCCACCGCATGCAGCAGCGCCGGGCAAAAATCATCGCGCGCCGCAAGTTCGAAACGCTGCAGCCTTACGTCGTGGCGCAGGCGCGCCGCCAGCGCGGCACCGTCGGTGTCGGCGGCGAGGTTGATGGTGCCTGGGTAGAACGGGCCACCGAGCCGGGCTTCGATGGCCTCACGCACCCAGCTTATGGCAAGAAAGCCGCTCGCCTCACCAAGCCCACTGACCAGTTCACCGCGCACCGTGGCCGTGGGCGTGGGGGCCGTGTCAGCCAGGTGGGCGTGCAGCTGCGTCAGCGAATCGAGCACCGCATATGGGTTGTGCGGCAGCAGATCCTCGCGCCGCGAAGCGCCGGTGGTGATGCCAAAGGCCCGCACGCCGGCGCCGTGGGCGGCCTTGATGTCGATCGGGTTGTCGCCGACGTAGATTGCGGCCTCGGGCGCCAGCCCCAGCATCTGCAGGGCAAGCTCGATGCCGCTGGGCGAAGGCTTGCGGGCCGGTGCCTCGTCGCGCGTGACGATGACGTCGATTGGCGGGCAGCCGGGAGCTTCGGTCAGCCGGCTGACCACGAAGTGATTCGAGTCGGTGACGATGCCCAGGCGCCAGCCCGTGGCCGCCAGCCGTTGCAGTACCGACAGCGTGTCGTGAAACAGGCGCGCCTCCGCGGCGAACACCTCCTTCCAGAGGTTCTGGCTGGCGGCGCTCAACGCACGGTGTCGGGCGTCGGCATCGGCGACCGGCCCGAGCAATGCCTCGATGGGCGAGCGGCCCAGCGTCATCACCTCGCGAATGTAGCCGGGCGCCGGCTGCGGCCAGCCCAGCTCGCGGCAGGCGCGACGGGTGATGGCAAGAAACGCCGGGATGGAATCCAGCAGCGTGCCGTCAAGATCGAACAGCGCGGCGCGTGAAGGTGCGGACATGCGTGCCTGAGGGGGTGGTCGAAGCGCCGCGCAGCTTACCGCTGCCTGCAGCGGGACGGCGATTTTTCCGCGCCGGTTGCCGCGGGCCCCGGCCCGTGTCGACAATGGCCTCACCATTTCATCCGAGCTTGCCCCCATGCGTGACGCCACCCCCCGTGCCATCGAACTGAAAGACTACCGCCCGCCGGAATTCCTGGTCACGTCCGTGCAGCTCGAATTCGATCTCGATCCGGCCCACACGCGCGTGCGGGGCCGGCTGGAACTGCGCCGCAACCCGGCCGGCCAGCGCAACGCGCCGCTGGTGCTCGACGGGCAGGGACTGAAGCTGCGCCGGGTCAGCCGCGACGGCTACCCCATGCGCCCGAGCGAATACGAGGTCACCGCCGACACGCTCACCATTCCCGGTCTGCCGGATCAGGTGTGTATCGAAACCGAGGTCGAGATCGATCCGTCCGCAAACAGCGCGCTGGAGGGGCTGTACACCTCGCGCGGCATGCTGTGCACGCAGTGCGAGGCCGAGGGCTTTCGGCGCATCACCTATTTTCCGGACCGCCCGGACGTGCTGACGCGCTTCACCACCACGCTGCGGGCCGACCGCGACACCTATCCGCTGCTGCTGTCGAACGGCAACCGCGTGGCGGGCGGCGAACTGCCGGACGGCCGCCACTACGCCACCTTCGACGATCCGTTCCCCAAGCCCAGCTACTTGTTCGCGCTGGTGGCCGGTCAGCTGGAGGCCCTCACGGACACCTTCGTCACGTCCAGCGGGCGCACGGTGCAGCTGTACATCCACACCGAGCCGGCCTATGTGGCGCAGTGCGGCCACGCCATGGCCGCGCTTAAAAAATCCATGGCCTGGGACGAGCGCGTGTACGGCCGCGAGTACGACCTCGACGTGTTTCACATCGTGGCGGTCGACGACTTCAACATGGGGGCCATGGAGAACAAGGGCCTGAACGTGTTCAACGCCAAGTACGTGATGGCCGAGCCCTCGCGCGCCACGGACCTGGACTACCAGTACATCGAGGGCATCATCGCCCACGAGTACTTCCACAACTGGACCGGCAACCGCATCACTTGCCGCGACTGGTTCCAGCTGTCGCTGAAGGAAGGCCTCACTGTGTTCCGCGACCAGCAGTTCTCGGCTGACATGGGCTCGGCGGCGGTCAAGCGCATCGCCGACGTGCGCAACCTGCGCACCGTGCAGTTCGCCGAGGACGGCGGCCCGCTGGCGCACCCGGTGCGGCCGCAGGCCTACGTCGAGATCAACAACTTTTATACCAGCACCGTCTACCAGAAGGGCGCCGAGGTGGTGCGCATGCTGCACACGCTGCTGGGCGTGGACGGCTTTCGGCGCGGCATGGACCGCTACTTCGCCCGCCACGACGGGCAGGCGGTGACGGTGGAGGACTTCGTCGCCGCGCTGGCCGATGCCAACGGCGTCGATCTCGAACCCTTCATGGACTGGTACCGCCAGGCCGGCACGCCGCAGCTGACGGTGCAGCATCGCCATGACGCCTCGGCGCAGCGCTACTACCTGACGCTGCGCCAGCACACGCCGCCGACACCGGGCCAGCCGGACAAGCAGCCGCTGCCGATTCCGGTCGCACTCGGTCTGCTGGCTGCGGACGGGCGCGAGCTGCCGCTGCGCCTGGAAGGGGAGGCCACGGCCACCGGCACGCAGCGCGTACTGCAGCTGCGCGAAGCCGAACAGACCTTCGTGTTCGAAGACATTTCGGCGCCGCCGGTGCCCTCGCTGCTGCGCGGCTTCTCGGCCCCGGTACGCCTGGAAATCGATCTGGACGATGCGCAGCTCGCGCACCTGCTGGCGCACGACACCGACGCCTACGCCCGCTACGAGGCCGGCCAGCAGCTCTACCTGCGCCTGATACGCCGTTTGCTGGCGACGCACGCCAACGGCGAAACCCTGTCGATGGACGCCGGCCTGCTTGCCGCGGCGCGCCGCTGCCTGACCGACCAGAACCTCGATCCGGCGCTGGTGACCGAGTTGCTGACGCTGCCGTCGGAAACGTTCATCGCGGGCGAACTCGACGTGGTCGACCCACAGGCCATCCACGAGGTGCGCCGCTTCCTGCGCCTGGCGCTGGCGCAGGCCCTGCGCGAGCCGCTGCTGGCGCGCTACAAGGCTCTCGCACCGACCGGCCCGTATCAGTTCGAGGGCGCCCAGGTCGGCCGACGCAGCCTGCGCAACCTTTGCCTGGGCTACCTGGCGGAACTGGACGACATCGGCGCCAGCCTGTGCCTGGCGCAGTTCGAGGCCGCTGACAACATGACCGACAGCAACGCGGCGCTGGCGCTGCTGGCACAGCTGGACGCGCCCGAGCGCGAACAGGCGCTGGCCGCCTTCTACCAGCGCTGGCAGGGCGAAGCGATCGTGCTGGACCGCTGGTTCAGCGTGCAGGCCGGCGCGCGTCGCGTGCAGGCACTGGACGACGTGAAGGCCCTGCTGCATCACCCGGCCTACGCACCGCGCAACCCCAACCGCGTGCGAGCCCTGGTCGGCGTCTTCGTGCACGGCAACCCGGCACGGTTCCACGCCGCCGACGGTGCCGGCTACGCCTTCCTGGCCGATCAGGTGCTGGCCATCGATGCCTTCAATCCCATGCTGGCAGCCCGCCTGGTGCAGGCGCTCGCCCGCTGGCGCCGCTACGAGCCCGGCCGGCAGGCTCTGATGCGCACTCAATTGGAACGCCTGGCGGCGACACAGCTGTCGAAAGACCTCTACGAAGTGGTCAGCAAGGCGCTGGCGTAACAGGCAGCGCGGTGCAGGAGCTGGGCTGCCACACCCGGCACGCCCAGCCGCCGTCCTTGCTCCTCTACGCCGCCCGATCACGGCGGCGCCTGGCGGGCTCACTTCCCGATTTTCGCCCCGTCATCCGGCGAAAAATAAATTTTCGCGAAGCCGTGCGTAGTCTCATGAAATAAGACACCTCCCATGTACGGTGGCCATCGTCTGTCCACTTTGCAGGCGCCGGTATGTGTGCTTATATCCAATTCTTTCATGCTGAGTCTGGCTACGACCGATGGAGCCTTGGGGGTTCCAGACGGCTCGCCACGCATCTCAGGGAGCGCCCCGCGCGGTCACGCGATGGCGTCTTGCCGCCAGCGCGGGCGTCTTCCTACGCGTTGTTTATCCGCGAGGCTGACAGCCGCAAGCTGCTGGACGTATCCAGGAAAACCGGATGACACCGCTGCACAGCCTTTCGTACTGGGGCAAGGCTGATCCCAATTATCCCGGCGAACCCAAGTGGCACCCATTGGCCTATCACTGCCTGGATGTGGCGGCAGTTGGAGTGGAATACCTGGCTCGTGCGCCTGCGGTCAGACAGCTGTTCGCGCAGCGTCTGGGTGACGAACAAGGATTAATCGGCTGGATTGCCTTCTGGCTGGCGCTGCACGATCTGGGCAAGTTCGCTGAGAGTTTTCAGGGGCAGCGCGCCGACCTGTTCCAGGCCCTGCGAGGAAGAGACCCCGCCAAGGCCTATACGCTGCGTCACGACAGTGTCGGCTGGCTGCTTTGGACCGGCCCAGTTCGAAGGATCGCTTGTCAGGAGAGCTGGTTCGGCGTGGACACTGCCGAGTACGGCGACGGGCTGGACTCCTGGGCACAGGCGGTAACGGGCCATCACGGCCAGCCGCCGGAGCCGGGCGGCTTCTGGGAAACGCACTGCGACCGGCGTGCGGACCGCGACGCGGTGGTCAGCTTCATCGGTGAAGTGCGGGCACTGCTGCTCGACGAAGCCGCATCCGCAATCCCGAACCGGATGAGCGCAACCGAGTTTGAACTCGCCAGCAAGGAACTGTCCTGGTGGATGGCCGGCATTGCGGTACTGGCCGACTGGCTCGGTTCCAACACTGCTTTCTTTCCCTATGATCGTTCCGGCATTCCGCTTGCCGATTATTGGCCGCAGGCGCGCGAGCGGGCAAAGCACGCGCTCGCCGTGGCCGAGGTGCTGCCGATCGCGATGCCGGGCGAGTTGAATTTTGCGGCGCTGTTCCGGGATATTGCCGATCCGTCCCCATTGCAGCGTTGGGCGGGCAGCGTGTCTTTGCATGCCGGGCCGCAAATTCACCTGCTCGAAGACGTGACCGGAGCCGGCAAGACCGAAGCGGCCGTGTTGCTCGCCCATCGACTGATGGCGAGTGGGAACGGTGATGGATTTTTCATTGGCCTGCCGACCATGGCCACTGCGAATGCCATGTACGACCGCATCGCGCAGGTCTATGGCCGACTGTTCGCGAACCGGGCGAGCATGGCGCTGGCCCACGGCAGCCGCAATCTAGTGGAAGCCTTCGCGGCGTCCGTATTGCCGGCGGATCGCGCCGAACACGACCCGCATCAGCAGGATGAAAGCGCATCCGCCCGCTGCGCGGCCTGGCTCGCCGATCACAACAAGCGGGCGTTGCTGGCGCCAGCCGGTGTGGGCACGCTCGACCAGGTTTTGCTCTCGGCACTGCAAAGCAAGCACCAGTCGCTTCGCCTGTTGGGACTGGTGCACAAGGTGCTGGTGGTGGACGAGGTGCATGCCTGTGATGCCTACATGCTGCGCGTGCTGGCAACGGTGCTCAACTTTCACGCCCGCGCTGGCGGCAGCGCAATTTTGCTCTCCGCCACGCTGCCGCAGGCCATGAAGCGGACACTGCTCGATGCCTTCAGCCGTGGGTGCGGTGAGGCTCGGGCGCCCGCACTGGCGCAAGCCGCCTATCCGTTGGCCACATCCTGGTCGGCCGCTGCGCCGCACACCCTCACCGAAACGCCGCTCGCCACACGCGCCAGCCTGTGCCGGCGGGTCGCCGTGCGCTACGCTGATTCCGAAGCCGAGGTCGTGACTCGAATCCAAGGCGCACTCGCCGCCGGGCAGTGTGTGTGCTGGCTGCGCAATACGGTGGCTGATGCGCTGGCCGCCTATGAACGTTTTCACGTCAGCCTCCCAGACGACAAGCTGACGCTGTTCCATGCCCGCTTTGCGCTGCAAGACCGCCTCAAAATCGAAAAGCGCGTGCTCGCCCGCTTTGGTGCCGAAAGTGGTCCCGCCGAGCGCGCGGGCCAATTGCTGATTGCAACCCAAGTGGTTGAGCAGTCGCTCGATGTGGATTTCGATCTGGTGGTGACCGATCTCGCCCCCATCGACCGGGTGATCCAGCGCGCCGGCCGCCTGCACCGGCATGTACGCGATGCGCGTGGGGCGCGCCTGACCGCGCCCGCAGCGCAGGATCAACGGGGCGAGCCTTGTCTGTGGGTTTTTGGACCCGCATGGCATGACGATCCCGACGCGGACTGGTTCAAGGCAGCCTTTCGCGGTCCCGCCGCCGTTTATCCGCATCACGGCCAGATCTGGCTCACCGCCAAGGCCTTGCGCGCCGGTCATTACGCGATGCCGGATGATGCGCGCGACCTCATCGAAGGCGTATTTGGTGACCGCGAGCCTATTCCCGAGGGTTTGCAGCGCAGTGCCGACCGGGCTGATGCCAAGGGTTTTGCCGATGCCAGCATGGCACAGGCCAACACCGTCACTTTCGCTTCCGGCTATACCCGCGAGGGTACCGACTGGTGGAGCGACGCCAGGGTGCCATCGCGCCTGGGCGAGGCCACGCGGGATGTGGTGCTGGCCCGTTGGGACGGCGATGCGCTGTTGCCCTGGGCTGAGCACGCCGAGCGGCGCCATGCCTGGGCCTACAGCACCGTGCGGGTGGCCGAGCGGCTGATTGCGCGGGCGGTGGAACCGTCGTCGCCAGCGCGCCAGGCAGCGATTGAAGCTGCGCTTGAAACGCTGCCTGCGAAGGGCCGCTGGTCGGTGCTGTTGCCGCTGGAGGGTGCCGCCGCCGGCTGGGTGGGTGAGGCTTGGGCTGCGCCAACGCGCAGTGCGGGGGAGCGACGCCTCGTTTGGCACTATGACGATGCCCGCGGTTTGCGCCAACAAGATTCGATTCCCGATGTGGAGGACCCATGAACCTGCTCGAAGAACCCTGGCTGCCGGTGCGCCGTGCCGATGGCAGCCGTACCTGGATTGCGCCGACGGCGTTGTCCGATTCGACGCTGGTTGCCTTCGACGCCGACCGGCCGGACTTCAACGGCGCGCTGGCGCAGTTTGCCATCGGGCTGCTGCAAACCACCGCGCCGGTCGAGACCAATACGAAATGGCGGGAGTTGTTCCGCAGACCACCGACGGCCGAGACGCTGGCGCAATGGTTCACGCCGGTGCAGACGGCGTTTGATCTCGATGGCGACGGGCCACGGTTTATGCAGGATCGCACCCTGCGCCCTGACGAAGGCGCGGTGAACGATGTCAGCGCACTGCTGATCGAGGCACCGGGCGAGCAGACGCTTAAGAACAACGCCGACCATTTCATCAAGCGCGGGCAGGCGGACGCAATCTGCCTCCATTGCACGGCAACTGCGCTGCTGACATTGCAAATCAATGCGCCGTCTGGTGGTGCTGGCCATCGCACCGGGCTGCGTGGTGGCGGGCCACTTACGACGCTGGTGGCCTGCCAGCCGCCGCGTAGCCTGTGGCACGACCTGTGGCTGAACGTGCGCGAACAAGGGGCATTTCTCGACCACAGCGGCGAGCGCGCCTTGACGGAGCCGCACTACACATTTCCCTGGCTCGCCGGCATCACCGCGCTGCAAACGGACAAGGGGGAGCTGGCACCGATTCAGGTGCACCCCGCCCATGTCTTCTGGGCCATGCCGCGCCGCATCCGGCTCGATTTTGAGCAGACGGAATCCGGCATCTGTCCGCTGTGTGGCCGCGCGTCCGACCGACTTGTCCGCCAGTACGTCACCAAGAACTACGGCCTCAACTACAAGGGCGCCTGGGATCATCCACTGTCGCCCTACTATCAAGACAAGGACGAATGGCGCGCGATGCATCCGCAGCCGGGCGGCATCGGCTACCGCCATTGGCTGGGCTGGGTACTGGGTGCGGCCATGGAGTCCAACAAGGCCCTGCGCCGGGCGCGCGTGGTAAGTCATGTGCTGGCTTCCGGTCGGGGTGTGTTGGACGGGCAGCTTCGGCTGTGGGCCTTCGGCTACGACATGGACAACATGAAGGCCCGCTGCTGGTACGAGGCCAGCCTGCCGCTGTATGGCCTGAACGAATGCGATGTGGATGCCCAGAGGCGAGTTGAGGAAGAAGTCCGCCAGTGGCTGGCCGGGGCCAGCCTGGCGGCCTTTTTTCTGCGCAGCGCGGTGAAGGATGCCTGGTTCGGCGACGAGGCGCGAGGCGACCTCAGCGTGCTGGATGCCAGTTTCTGGAGCGCGAGCGAGGCCGATTTCTACCGGCAGTTGCGGGAGCTGATCGAGGTGGCGCGGCTGGATGGCGACATCGATCACCTGGCTGTCGCCCAGGCCTGGCTCGCGCGCCTGCGGCGAGTCGCGGTCGATCTGTTCGACACCCAGTTCGTCGGTGCCGGTGCCATCGAGCGCCAGAACCCGCGCCGTGCCGCCGAGGCCTACCGTCAGCTCCAGCGCAATCTGGACGGCAAGAAAATTCGCGCGGCGCTGGGCTTGCCTGTCGCCGACAAAACCCGGTCGGCCAACGCGGCGCACGCACAACCCTGAGGGAGGGACGCATGAGTAACGACTTTCGGAAGAACCCCCGTCTTGCCTCTGCCCTGCGCGGCTGGTGGAGCGGACTGGACGACGACCGTGCGGCGCGTGCCGAACTGCGCCGCGCCCACGACATCACCGCCGTCAGCCTGACGCCGGCCTACCAGCGCGCCTACCGGCGACTGCGCGAGGCCGGTTGGGATGTCGAGGGAGCATCCCCGCTCAATGACCGTTTGGCTGCCGTGATCGGCCTGCTGGCACATGTGAAGACCGATGGCGACCAGTCGCCGGCGCAGGCCATGAGCAGGGACGACAGCGGTGAGGGTCGGCCACCGGTCAGCCCGTTACGCTTTCAACGGTTGCTGGAGGCCCCGGATCTCGATGCCCTGTTCAGCGGTCTGCGGCGCGCGCTGCCGCTGATCGAGCATCAGATCAGCATCACCGCGCTAGCTGACGACGTGGTGTATTGGGGCGACAAGGTCAAGAAAGCCTGGGCTTATGCCTACGCGTGGCCCGCCAAGAAGACCGACTGATTTTCATTTTCGACAAAGGGAGATTCGATTCATGAGCCGTTTCGTTCAATTGCACCTGCTCACTAGCTATCCGCCGGCCAACCTGAACCGCGACGACACCGGTCGACCCAAGACCGCGCTGGTGGGTGAAGCCCTGCGCCTGCGCATTTCCTCACAGAGCCTCAAGCGGGCATGGCGCACCTCGGATATCTTCGAGACCGCGCTCGCCGGCCATATCGGTACGCGCACCAAGCGCATGGGTGCGGAGATTTTCAAAACCCTGCGAGAGAAAGGCATTCGGGAAAAGGCCGCGCGGGAGTGGGCACGTGCCATTGCGGGCCAGTTCGGCAAGCTCAAGTCCGACAAGAAAACCGAGCACGATGAGGATCTGGAAATCGAGCAGCTCGCCCATTTCAGCCCGGAGGAGCGCGCAGCCATCGATGCGCTGACGGCCGCTTGTGTGAGCCGTAACAGCGTCCCGACCGAGGATGAGTTGAAATTGCTGCGCAAGCCCCAGCAGGCGGCAGACATCGCCATGTTCGGGCGCATGCTGGCAGACGCGCCGGCTTACAACATGGAAGCCGCCGTCCAGGTCGCCCACGCCTTCACCGTCCACAAGGCGGCGGTAGAAGACGATTATTTCAGCGCCGTGGACGATCTCAACACGGGGGTCGAAGATGCCGGCGCCGGCCATATCGGCGAGCGTGGCTACGGCGCCGGGCTGTTCTATCTGTACCTGTGCATCAACCGGGAGCAATTGCGTGAAAACCTGGGCGGCGATGCGGCCCTGACCGAACGCACGCTGGAGGCTCTGGCCCACGCCATCGCCAAGGTCTCGCCCACCGGCATGCAGAACAGCTTCGCCTCGCGCGCCTATGCCGTCTACGCACTGGCTGAAAAGGGCGATCAGCAGCCGCGCTCGCTCGCGCAGGCCTTCCTGAAGCCAGTCAGGGGAGGGGAGGATCACGACCTGTTCGAAAATTCGGTCCGCGCGCTCACCCAGCGCCGTGACAACTTCGACAAGGTCTATGGCGCCTGCGCCGACGCCCGCTACACCTTCAACGTTGAAACTGGCGAAGGCTCTCTCGCTGAACTGGCCGACTTCATCAAGGGGGCTGACCATGGCCTTTCTGGTGTTTCAACTGCAAGCGCCGCTTGCCGCCTGGGGCGACACCGCCGTCGGCGAGTACCGCGGCAGTCACAACTGGCCGGGCGAGTCGGCACTGGTGGGCCTGCTGGGCGCGGCGCTTGGCATCCGGCGCGAGGATGACGTTGCCCACGCGGCGCTGAGCCAGGGCTATGGCTTCGCAGTAGGGGTGCTGTCGCAAGGCACGTTGCTGCGCGACTACCACACGGCGCAGGTGCCGGGTCGGGCCGCGCTGAAGAAGCGGCCCCATGCCACGCGCCGGGATGAACTGGCCGTGCCCAAGGATGAACTCAACACCATCCTTTCCACCCGCGACTACCGGCAGAACGTCGGCTATCTCATCGCGGTCCAGCCGCTTGCAGACGCACCCCGCGACCTGCCCGCCGTGGCGGCTGCCCTGGCCCGTCCGCGGTTCGTGCTCTATCTGGGCCGCAAATCCTGCCCGCCTGCCGCGCCTTTGCATCCGAAGATCATCGAGGCGGAGTCGGCCCTGGCTGCCTTTGAGACGTACCGGGAACAGCTAGTCAACCGCCTCGCCGAGCAGACCGACAGGTGGGGGCGTCCGTTGCTGGAATCCCCGGCTAGGCTGGCACGACTGGTCTGGGGCGACGGCGTGACGGCGGGCACCCCAGCGGACCTGTCCGCCTCCCGCAAGGATCGCATCATCCGGCGCAGTGGCTGGCAGTTCGGTGACCGCACTGAACACGTCGCCATTCTGGCCGGGGAGGGTTGAGCATGTATTTCAGCCTGATTTCTCCCGCGCCGGGTCGCGAGCGCGACGCAGCCCAGGCACGCGCCCTCGGTCCGTACGAGGAGCATCAGTGGCTGTGGCGCTTTTTTCCTGGCGCGCCTGATGCCAACCGTGACTTCCTGTTCTGTCACCGTGAGGTGGAAGGCGCGTCCCGTTACTACCTGGTGTCGGGGCGGCCGCCGATGAGTCCCGATGCGGCCTGGTTCGTACAGACTCGGGACTATGCCCCGGAGCTCGACAGCGGCGCGCGCCTGCGCTTTGATCTGCGGGCCAACCCGATTGTCACAAGCAAAAGGGATGGGAAAGCCCGGCGCGACGACGTGGTGATGGCGGAGAAAAAGCGCCTACTGCAAGAACGAGGACTGAACAACTGGTCCGAGTGGCAGGATGCCGGCAAGCCACAACTTTACGATCTCGTGGACCGCACCTGTCGGCACTGGCTTATCCGCCGCGCAGAGGCCCATGGGTTTCTGGTGGATGAAGACGCTCTGCGTGTGGACGGTTACCTCACGCATTCGGAACGGCGTCATCTGCCCAGGACACAGCAGTTACGCTTCTCCACCGTGGATTTCTCCGGCGTGCTCACCGTGACCGATCCCGACCGATTCCGATCTGCCCTCACGACGGGCATCGGCCCTGCCAAGGCCTTCGGCTGCGGGCTGCTGTTGGTGCGGCGATGCTGACCGCGTGCGCCCATTTGTGGCCATCGTTGTCGCTGTAGCCATGGCCCACTATGATCCACCGATCTGGCATCGATAGGAGTTTTGTATGACGACTGTAACCGTGTCCGAAAAATATCAGGTGGTGATTCCCAAGGCGGTGCGGGAGTCGCTGCAAATCAAGCCGGGGCAGAAGCTCGACGTGATCGTCTACGAGGGGCGTGCGGAGTTCGTTCCGGTGCAGGATATGCGCGAGGCACGCGGCTTCCTGCGCGGCATCGACACGGACGTGCCGCGGGAAGCCGATCGGGTATGAACCTGGTTGATTCGTCCGGCTGGCTGGAGTATTTCGCCGATGGACCCAACGCCACGTTCTTTGCGTCGGCGATCCTCGATACGGAACAATTGGTTGTCCCGACACTATCCCTGCTGGAGGTCTTCAAGCGGGTGTTGCAGCAACGGGGGGAGGGCGATGCCCTTCAAGCCGTGGCGCTGATGCGGCAAGGCCAGGTGGTCGAGTTGGATTCCGTACTGGCGCTGTCGGCAGCGCGCTTGGGTGTGGATCATCGGCTCGCGCTTGCCGATTCGGTCATTTACGCCACCGCTCGCTGCTTTGACGCGCTGCTGTGGACCCAGGATGCCGACTTCGAAGGCCTGCCCGGTGTGCGTTTTGTGGCGAAGTCACGCGGCCAGGGCGGCTGACCCGTGGCCGACCTGCTGCCGCCGCTGCGCCCCATTCCGATCAAGGAACGGCTATCGGTGCTCTACATCGAGCGCGGCCAGCTCGACGTGCTCGATGGTGCCTTCGTGGTAGTGGATGTCACCGGCGTGCGCACGCATATTCCCGTCGGTGGCGTGGCCTGCCTGATGCTGGAGCCGGGTGCGCGGGTTTCCCATGCGGCGGTAACGCTCGCCGCGCGGGTCGGCACGCTGCTGGTGTGGATCGGCGAAGCCGGTGTGCGACTCTATTCCGCCGGCCAGCCGGGCGGCGCGCGATCCGATCGATTGCTGTATCAGGCCAAATTGGCGCTGGACCCGGACCTGCGTCTGAAGGTTGTGCGCAAGATGTACGCGCTGCGCTTTGGTGAGGCGCCGCCGCAGCGGCGCTCGGTGGAACAACTGCGCGGCATCGAGGGCGCCCGCGTGCGCGAGATGTACAAGCGTCTGGGGCAGAAATTTGGCGTGACCTGGTCTCGGCGCAATTACGATCCCGAGGCCTGGGACGCCTCCGACCTGCCCAACCGCTGCCTGTCGTCAGCCACCGCCTGCCTGTATGGCGTGACTGAGGCCGCCGTGCTGGCGGCGGGCTACGCGCCAGCAGTGGGTTTCATCCACAGCGGAAAGCCGCTGTCGTTCGTGTACGACGTGGCCGATGTGTACAAATTCGAGACCGTCGTGCCGGTCGCATTCCAGGTCGCCGCCAAGCAGCCGGCCAATCCTGAGCGTGAGGTGCGCCTGCGTTGCCGCGACATCTTTCGCCAGACGAAGCTGCTGGAGCGCATCATTCCGGGCATCGAGGAGATGCTTTCAGCCGGCGGGATCGATCCGCCACAACCGCCGGACGACGCCATCGCCCCGGCCATTCCTGACCGCAAACCGCTCGGTGATGCTGGTCATCGTGGTTGAAAATGCCCCGCCGCGGCTGCGGGGCAGGCTAGCCGTGTGGCTGCTGGAGATCCGCGCTGGTGTTTACGTCGGCGAGTTCTCGCGTCGTGTGCGCGAGAACATCTGGTCACAGGTGGAGCAGGGTATTGGCGACGGCAACGCTGTCATGGCCTGGAAGGCGGCGACCGAGGCGGGCTTTGACTTTGTGACCTGCGGCGTGAATCGCAGGATTCCAGTCGAACTGGATGGCGTGAAGCTCGTTTCGTTCTTGCCACCGCCGGGCGAGAATCCGTCGTGACCCTGCTCTTTGACAATATGGGAAAAGACTTCCGGCAGCCTCGTGTTGCTGGTAGGCTTTTCGAGCCACTTTTTCTGTCCTGATTTCAATGGATTAGAGGAAGTGCGTTCCCCGCACTCGCGGGGATGAACCGCCGACCAGGCCAGGGTCACGCTCGCGGAGCGGGCGTTCCCCGCACTCGCGGGGATGAACCGTCGATGACCCAGGTCACGCCGCCCCGGCCGTGGGCGTTCCCCGCACTCGCGGGGATGAACCGGCCACGCGCCAGGGTATGCCGATCAGGTCTTTGCGTTCCCCGCACTCGCGGGGATGAACCGCAACGCGCGCACCAAATAATCACCGCTGAGCTGCGTTCCCCGCACTCGCGGGGATGAACCGCTGTACGACGGCGGCATGGCCAGCGGCGGGCAGCGTTCCCCGCACTCGCGGGGATGAACCGGCGCCCTCAGTGGGCACGGCTCGCGCCTGATCGCGTTCCCCGCACTCGCGGGGATGAACCGGCCGATGACGAAATCGGCGGCGCGATGGAAACGCGTTCCCCGCACTCGCGGGGATGAACCGGCCACGGCCGGCGGGCCGGTCACGTCGCCGGTGCGTTCCCCGCACTCGCGGGGATGAACCGGAGGCGTAGGTCACCCGATGGTCCGCGCCTTGGCGTTCCCCGCACTCGCGGGGATGAACCGTCGCGTGACTCGGTCATGCTGATGCAGTTCCAGCGTTCCCCGCACTCGCGGGGATGAACCGATGTGCCGCTTGGTCTCCTCGGCGCTGACCGAGCGTTCCCCGCACTCGCGGGGATGAACCGTCGAACACGTTGAACGGCTCGCCGGCCAGCAGGCGTTCCCCGCACTCGCGGGGATGAACCGGCCGGGGAGCTTGACCTGTTCGACGGATCGCCGCGTTCCCCGCACTCGCGGGGATGAACCGTAGTGGTCGACCCCAACATCCTGCACCAGGTCGCGTTCCCCGCACTCGCGGGGATGAACCGTCGGTCTCGGTAGTCGGGGTCTGCCAGTGGGCGCGTTCCCCGCACTCGCGGGGATGAACCGCCAGACAGCAGCGCGGATCGGCCGCAGGGTCGGCGTTCCCCGCACTCGCGGGGATGAACCGAGGGGCGCGCCTATGGGCTGCGGCGGCTCTGCGCGTTCCCCGCACTCGCGGGGATGAACCGCAGCCCGAGCCGTGGCGCAAGGCACTGGCGCGGCGTTCCCCGCACTCGCGGGGATGAACCGACACACCCTGACGGTTTGCTGTTCGCTGAGTTGCGTTCCCCGCACTCGCGGGGATGAACCGTCATCACCACCGCCGCCGCCACGCTGCGCCTGGCGTTCCCCGCACTCGCGGGATGAACCGTCGGCCACAATCCCGCGCGTCTCGATCAGGTCGCGTTCCCCGCACTCGCGGGGATGAACCGACTACCGCTGCCGAAATGCGTGACCTGTACATGCGTTCCCCGCACTCTCGGGGATGAACCGGACAAGCCGCTGCCGGACGCGACCGCCAACAGGCGTTCCCCGCACTCGCGGGGATGAACCGACCCGCCCGAGCGGCGAATCAGGATCACGGGAGCGTTCCCCGCACTCGCGGGGATGAACCGGACTACGAGGAATCGGAGCGCATCGCCGCCAAGCGTTCCCCGCACTCGCGGGGATGAACCGTCACTAATGCGTATCCGGCCCCGGTGCAGGCGGCGTTCCCCGCACTCGCGGGGATGAACCGGCGGATAGAGAACTCGCGCCGCAGGCGAGCAATACGCCCGCCATTGCCCGACCATCTGAGCTGGTTGGCTAATATCCTGGCTCAACTGGCCGTGGGTTTTGGGCGGCGGAATATCGCGCTTCATGGCAGTCAGGTGCCAGCACCATGCCTGCAAATCGTCGCTTGAAATGGCGTCCCCAAGGGGATTCGAACCCCTGTTGCCGCCGTGAAAGGGCAGTGTCCTAGGCCTCTAGACGATGGGGACTTGCAGACGGCCGGGCGGGGAGGCACCCGCGGCGGAGGGGATTTGGTGGAGCCAGGCGGGATCGAACCGCCGACCTCAACACTGCCAGTGTTGCGCTCTCCCAGCTGAGCTATGGCCCCGTGCAAGGGGCGCGCAATGTACTGATTTTCGGCCGGCAGTGTCAAGCAGAGGCTTGGCCGTGCAGCCATTGCACGGCGCGCTCCAGGCGGCCGAGCACCCGGCCGCGGCCGATCAGCTCCAGGGTGATGTCGATGGCCGGCGACACGGCGCTGCCGCACAGGGCCACGCGCAGCGGCTGCGCCAGCTGGCCGAACGTGCGCCCGTGCTGGGCGGCCACGTCCTCCACGGTCTGGTGCAGCGCCGCGGCCTGCCAGTCGGCGAGCTGCTCGAAGCGGGTGTGCAGGGCCAGCAGCGGTTCGATGGCATCCGGCGTCAAGTGTTTCAGCGAGGCCGGGTCGTAGTCCTGGAACTCGCGGTAGAACGGCAGGGCCTTTTGCGCCATCTCGACCAGCGTCTTGCTGCGCTCGCGCAGCGCCAGCACCACCTGCGCCAGCGGCGGGCCGTCGAGTGCCGGATCGATGCCGTGCAGGCCCATGAAGGGGCTCAGATGCCGCGCCACGTGGTCGGGGTCGCTGGTTTTGAGGTAATGCTGGTTCAGCCACAGCAGCTTGTCCGGATTGACCGCCGCGGCGGCGCGGTTGACGTGCTCCACCTCGAACAGCGTGACCAGTTCGTCCAGCGAGAACACCTCCTGATCGCCGTGCGACCAGCCCAGGCGCACCAGGTAGTTCAGCAGCGCCTCCGGCAGAAAGCCCTCGTCGCGGTACTGCAGCACACTGACGGCTCCATGGCGCTTGGACAGCCGCGCGCCGTCGGGGCCAAGGATCATCGGCACGTGCGCGTACTGCGGCACCGGCGCGCCGAGTGCGCGCAGGATGTTGATCTGCCGCGGCGTGTTGTTCAGGTGATCGTCGCCGCGGATGACGCAGGTCACGCCCATGTCCATGTCGTCCACGACCACGGTGAAGTTGTAGGTCGGCGTGCCGTCGCTGCGCGCCAGCACCAGGTCGTCGAGTTCGGTGTTGCTGAACGCAACCCGGCCGCGGATCAGGTCGTCCACCACCACGTCGCCGTCCAGCGGATTGCGGAAACGGATCACCGACGGCGGATTGCCGGGCGGCGGCGCGGTCAGGTTGCGGCAGCGGCCGTCGTAGCGGGGTTTTTCCTTGCGCGCCAGCTGCGACTCGCGCCGGGCGGCCAGGTCCTCCTGCGTGCAGTAGCAGCGGTAGGCCTGGCCGGCGTCCAGCATGCGCTCCAGCACCGCGCGGTAGTGAGCGAAGCGGTGGGTCTGGTAGAACGGCCCCTCGTCGTAGTTCAGGCCCAGCCAGGCCATGCCTTCCAGGATGGCGTTGACCGATTCCACCGTCGAGCGCTCACGGTCCGTGTCCTCGATGCGCAGGATGAAGGTGCCGCCGTGATGGCGGGCGTGCAGCCAGGCGAACAGGGCAGTGCGCGCACCGCCGATGTGCAGGTAGCCGGTGGGGCTGGGCGCGAAACGGCTGCGGACACTCATGGCAGGGCCTGGGGCGGAAAACGGGGCGGCTATTGTAGCGGCGCGGGTTGGGCCGACTCGCGGCTGACCGCTCCCGTTTGACCCGGTCAGGGCAGACGCCTAGAATTCGCGGCCCCCACGGGGGCGATTAGCTCAGCGGTAGAGCACTACCTTCACACGGTAGGGGTCGCTGGTTCGATCCCAGCATCGCCCACCACGTTTCCTGAAAACGCCTGGCCTCGTGCCGGGCGTTTTGCGTTTCGGAGCCAGTTTTGGCGGCGCGTCTTGTCGAGCCGATACAATGCGCGGCCCCGTTTGCCCCGATTTTTCGCTGACAGGCCGTGCCGCCATGGACAAGCTGACCAATATCAATGTCGTCGAGCAGCAGCTGATGCCGACCCCGGCCGAGGTGCGCGCCCGCCTGCCGCTGACGCCGGCCGCCGAGCGCACGGTGCTGGAAGGCCGCGCCGCCGTGCAGGCCATCCTGGACCGGCGCGATGCGCGCCGCTTCGTGGTGGTCGGCCCATGTTCGATTCACGACCTGGACGCCGCCCGCGACTACGCACGGCGCCTGCAGGCCCTGGCGCACGAGGTACAGGACACGCTGCTGATCATCATGCGCGTGTACTTCGAGAAGCCGCGCACGTCGACCGGCTGGAAGGGCCTGATCAACGACCCGCGCATGGACGACTCCTTCCACATCGAGGAGGGCGTGCTGATGGCCCGCGGGCTGCTGCTGGAGCTGGCCCAGATGGGCCTGCCGGCCGGTACCGAGGCGCTCGACCCGATCATGCCGCAGTATCTGCACGACCTGATCACGTGGACCGCCATCGGCGCCCGCACCACCGAATCCCAGACCCACCGCGAGATGTCGAGCGGCCTGTCGACGGCGGTCGGCTTCAAGAACGGCACTGACGGCGGTATCGACGTGGCCATCAACGCCATGAAGTCGGCGGCCAGCCCGCACAGCTTTCTGGGCATCAACCTGCAGGGCCAGTCGGCGGTGATCCGCACCCGCGGCAACGCTTATGGCCATCTGGTGCTGCGCGGCGGCCATGACCGGCCGAACTACGATTCGGTCGCGGTGGCCCTGTGCGAGGAGGCACTGGCCAAGGCCAAGCTGCCGCGCAACATCGTCGTTGATTGCAGCCACGCCAACTGCAGCAAGAAGCCCGAACTGCAGGGCCTGGTGCTGGAGAACTGCGTCAACCAGATGCTGGAGGGCAACCGCTCCATCGTCGGCCTGATGCTCGAGAGCAACCTCGAGGCCGGCAACCAGCCGATCCCGCAGGACCTGTCGCAGCTGCGCTACGGCGTGTCGGTGACCGACCCGTGCATCGACTGGCCGACCACCGAGTCCCTGCTGCGGGGCATGCACAACAAGCTGCTGCCCGTGGTGCGCGCCGCCAAGGTCGCCTGAGGAAACGCTGAAGTATTCAGCGTTTTCTGCAGCGCAGGGACGTGCTGCCAAAATCAGCAGCGGTAAGCTACTGATTTTGTGAGCCATCGGAAAACTGTGGGAGCCCGGCGGCGCCGGGCGATCATCGCGCAGCGAAGCTGCGCTCCCACAAGGTTTTTCGGTTGCGGGCGCTGGGAAATGCAGGAGGGATTCATCCAGCGCTTCCCGTCCGGGGCAGGATGCCCCGGCATGAAGCAAGCGCGAAGTGCTTGATTCATGGAGCCCGGCGCGGGCATGTACCGCGCCGAGGCGAGCTGAAAAATGCCAGGGAAGGCATTTTTCAGCACTTCCCTAAGGCGCAGTCGGCCGCATCAGCCGCACGCGCACGCCAGATGGGTGCGAAGCTGCGCTGTGTGATTCATCGCCCCCTTGGCCGCTTATCGGTAAGCCCGGCTCTGGAGCGGCGCTGCCGTCGATTGTCGGAACCGCCGCCGCCCGGTGCGGAATTAAATCGGCGTCACCATCAGCGTCTGGATGCGGTTGGTGTCGAACACGCACAGCTTTTCCCTGAAACGCAGCTGCCCGTTCACGCGCACCATCTTGTCCAGGTACTTGCCGGCGTTGTAGATGCGCGTCTCGCCGTCCAGCAGGGTCTGGAACACGACGTAGTTGGTCTGCGCGCTGATCACGCCGTCCTGCTCGCCCAGCACGCGCACATTGCTGACCAGGTGGCGGTAGAAGTGCGGCGCGTAGATGTTGGCCTTGCGCAGGGCCACGATGCGGTCGCGCAGCATGCCCTTGCTGTCGCAGAACATCACCGCCACCGGCAGGCCCAGGTCCGCGTTCTCGCGCGGGATGACCTTGTACACGCACTCGTCGGCAAAAAAATCCGGCCAGCTTTCAAGCTGATCGTCGTCGATGCACTGCACGTAGGCGTGGATCAGTTCCTCGACTTCGTGGCGTATCGGTAATTGGCTCATCGGACGGTGCTCCCTGGAAATGCAAAAAAGTTCATCTTGAATCAGCCGGTGGCGCGTTGACGCTCGGCCATTTTCTTCAGCTCGTCGATCACCGACTGTTCGTGGTCGACCAGGCCCTGTTGCCACACGTCGATGGTGTCTAGGCCACGCGCCAGCAGCCGCGGCCTGGGCGGCGCGTCCTCGGTGAAGTGGCGGGCGCCGAAGCTCATCTCGGCCACCGTGTCCGGCCCGGCAAAGTAAAAGCCGACCGATGTCGACGGCGCGTGGCGCAGCAGGTCCATGGTGATCGGGTAGCCGAGCTTGCGCACGGTGGCACGTGCCCGCATCACGTCATCCAGCCCCGGCGGCTGGAAGCAGACGTGATTCAGGCCGCTGGCCGCGCCACCGAAGCCGCCGACACCGATGCCGTGGTGCCAGCCGTTTTTCATGTGCAAAAAGCACACGTCACGCTCGACCCAGTCGGACTCGCGCATTCCCAGTACGTCGCGGTAGAAGGCGGTCGCCCGGGAGGGGTCGCCGGCCGCCAGCACGACGTGCTGGATGTCCAGCAGCTGCACGGCGCGCGGCGTCGGCGGCGTCGGCATGGCCACCATATCGCAGTACAGTTCGAGCGGATTGCCGGCCGGATCGGCGAAACGCAGGTAGCGGTCGACGCGCTCGGTGTCCAGGCCGTCACCGGCCTCGAAGGCGACGCCGAGCGCCTTCAACCGCGCCTCGAAGGCGTCCAGCTCGGCGCGTGTTTCCACTTCCAGCGCCACCCGTTCGAGGCCGGGGTCGGCCGATTGCTCGAGCACTATCCAGTGGTGCTGCAGGCCACCGCGCAGGTACACCCGCCCGCCCAGGCGGGCGCTCACCTCCAGCGGCACGGCGCGGGTCCAGAAGGCCAGCGATTCGTCCAGGTTCTTCACCCGCAGGTGAACGTAGCCCAGGCGCGTCGGACACAGGCGAGAATCGGACATTGTGGTATCCCTCACACGATGATGCCGACGGTGCCGACCGGCCGCAGGCCGGGCATGGCCAGGATGGCGCGGCGCTGAACAAACTTAAGAGTCTCGCCGTCGCTGACCAGGCGCAGCTCGTAGCGGCCGACGAAGTGGTCCTGCACGCCGTGACGGGTGCGGGCGATCAGGAACGCCGCGGTCACCACCAGTGCGCCGTCCCGCTCACCGTGCAGCAGCACGTTGGTGACCAGGCGCTGGGTGCGCGAGTGCGGCTGCTCGGCATGGCCCTGCGGCAGGTTGAAGCGCTTGACCCGGAAGCACAGCTGGCGGAAGTCGTCGTCGATCAAGTGCAAGCTGTTCACCGGGTCGCCGTCCGGACGGTCGGTGCTCGGCACCTGGTAGCGCGCCTGCGGGCTGAACAGCCCGAGCCATTCCTGAAGCTGCCAGGTATCCAGCAGCCACGCGTCGCGCGCCAGGAAGGTCTCGACCTCGGCGCGAGTGATGTCCTGCATGTTCATGCCGCCTCCGTGAACTGCTGCATGCCCAGGTAGTCACGCCAGGCGTTGAAGAAGGCGCGCATCATGAAATCCGACTCGCCCGGGCGGGTGAAGCCGCCGGCCAGTTCGGCGGCGATGCCCTTGGAGTAGTTGATCCACGGCGCCTCGCGGTAGCAGGCGTAGCCACGCTGGGAGGCCTCCATGCCCTCGATGTCGTCCGGTGTGGCGAAGCCGCCCGGCCCGAGGAAGGTCAGGAACTGCTCGTTGCGCACGCGGGCCAGTTCCGGCGGGTCGTCGGCCGGGCAGAACTGCCAGGCGGTGACTTCCATGTGATCGACGCTGATGGGCTCGGCCACGCGGATGGTGGTGCCCATGATGTCGTTGATGATCAGGTTCGGAAAAATCACCAGGTTGCGGTTGCGCCGCGCGATGCGGTCGCCAAGCTCCGGGCCGAGGCGGGCAAGCAATTCCTCGCGCCGGGCCAGGATCTGGCCGTTGACGGCGTCGCTCCAGGCCGGATCCGGCTTGCCCTGCGGTCGGCCCCACGGCGCCTCGTACTCGAACACGGTGTGGCCGTTGCCAAGGTGCGCTTCGTGGAAGTCGCGGATCGGTTCTTTCATCTCGCTGCCGCGTTCGCGCAGGTACTGCAAATAGGTGACGTGGGTCGGCATGAAGTGGTTGCCGTCGATCACGTTCACCGGCAGCATCTTCCAGTTGGCGCGGGTGGCGTACAGGTGCGTGCCCGGCAGCACGCGCATGCCGGCGGCGCTGGTCTGGCACAGGATGTCCAGGTACTGGGCGGCGCCGGCAAGGTAATCCACCAGGTCGTCGCGCTGCGCGAAGCTGACGAAGGTGAAGCCGCGGTAACTCGCCTGGCTCGGTGGCGGGATCATCCCCTGGTCGGCCTTGTCGAACTGAGGTCCGAAGGCGGCCTCGCCGGGCACTTCCACCGCCCGCCCGTCGCAGTCGAACACCCAGCCGTGGTAGGCGCAGGGGAAGTGCTTGCGGTTACCGAATTCCTCGCGGCACACCTTGGCGCCGTTGTGGGTGCAGGTGTTCAGGTACACGCGGGCCACGCCGTCCGTGCCGCGCACGTACAGCATCGGCCGGCCGGCGACGGTGCGGGTGACGAAATCGCCGGGATTCGGGATTTCCGTATCGTGGCCGACGTACAGCCACAGCTTGCCGTAGATCTCCTGCAACTCGCGGGCAAACAGGGCCGGGTCGGCAAACGCGCGCTTGTTGACCAGGTAGTGGTGTGTCTGTGGTGTGTCGATGATCAGCGCCTGCGGGTCGAGATTCGGCATGAGTAAGCCCTCGCGGTGGTGGTTCAGGTGGGTTCGACGTTCGCCGGCGTCCAGCCGGCAGCGGCACTGGCCGCTGCCGCCAGCCGGCGTTCCTCGCCCTCGGCGTAACGGCGGTCCCAGTCGTCCAGGCGCCGGCGCAGCAGCCGTTCCCACAGCGGCGGCACCAGCGCCAGCAGCAGGCAGGCCCACGCACTGGGCAGCTGCGGCGCGTCCGGCAGCGGCGTCAGCTGCCAATAGCGCACGTCCACGTCCATGTGGTGCTGCGAGTGGGTGGTGATCTCGAACATGCCCCCGCGCGTGAGCGGGTACAGATGATTCCAGGCGTGGTGAGTACGTACCGGCGAGTCCGGCACGCGGGTCAGGCCGTAGTGCTGCGCATAGGACAGCGCCGTCAGCATCAGCAGCGCCAGCACCGACACCAGCACCGCCAGACCGACACCGCGGGCACCGGCTACCGCAGCCACCGCCGCCAGCAACAGCGTGTACTGGGCGAACCCGCGCCATACCGCGCTGCGCCAGGACCAGGGCGACATGCCCAGCCGCCGCAGGCGCTGCGCTTCCACGCGCCAGCTTTCGAGGTGCCGGTTCCAGCCCATGTACATCATGAAGCGGTACAGGCTCTGGCCGCGACGCGCGGTTTCGGCGTCGATCGGCGTGTCGAGCTTCAGGTGATGCACGTGGTTGTGCGACAGCACTCCGTACGGCGCCAGCAGGAAGGTGTCGAGCAGATTGCCGACGCGCCGGCGCAGCGGGTCGTCGCGGTGGCCGAGCTCGTGCGAAGCCGGCAGCGCACCGTAGGCGGTGACGAAGGCGGTTGACAGCACCAGCCCCAGCCAGTCGGCGCCTGCCAGGGCGTCCGCGCCCGGCCCGACGCGCCAGGCGAACACCGCCCACAGCGCGACGATCAGCGGCAACTGAAACATCAGCAGGCCGTCGGCCAGCCATGACGGCAGCGGCGCCCGCGGGCGCCGGTCGGGTCCAAGCCAAGTATCGATCAGGGCCAGCAGCGGGAGCTGCGCAATACCCAGCCAGACCCAGCCGCCACCGCGCCACAGGCCGGCCACCGCCAGCAACACCATGGCACCCGGCACAAGAAACCAGGCCGCCGGGGAGCGGCTTTTAATGCTGTTAATGCTGTCGTCGGCCATTGGCAAGGACCTTTGAAAAAAATTTCGATCAATCGCTTGATCGGGAGGCAAATCGAGCGTAGATTCTTTCGCGGCAAGTGTCAAACGCCTTCGCCGCCGAGCCGATCGGCTGTTGTTCGAGGGCAAACACGGAGTAATCGAAGTCATGTCGTCCCCCGCCTCGCAGACCCCTCGTGCCGACGACCCGGCTGAACAGCTCAGCCACGAGCGCATCCTTGTGCAGGCGCTGCCCTTGTTCGCGACCCAGGGCTACGGCGGCGTCACCATGCGCGAAATCGCCCGCGCTGCCGGGCTGACCATCGGCACGCTTTATCACTACTTCCCAAGCAAGCGGGCGCTGTATCTGGCGGTGCTGGACCGCGCCTATGGCAAGGCCGCCCGGCACTGGACAAATGAAGTCCTGCATGGGCCGGACGACCCGCGGGACAGGCTGGAGATCTACTTGCGCGAGTACTGCGCGTTCGTGGCCGACAACCACGATTTCGTACGCCTGATGAAGCGCGAGCAGCTGGAAGGTGACGCCGAGCAAATGGAGTTGCAGGCAAACACGCTGTTTGCCCAGCAGTACCAGGACACGGTGGATCTATGCGCCGAACTCGCGCCGCAGCGTGATCCAACCCTGCTTGCCCACTCCCTGATCGGCATGGTGTTGCACCACTACGAGGTGCGGGCTCTGCGCCCCTTGTTTCCCGGCTACCGCCCCGAACACGACGAGCCGGAGCGGGTCGCCGCCCACGTGCTGAGTGTCTTGAGCGAGGGTATGGCCTGGCATGCAAAACCCGCCAGGGACGGCAAGTCGTGAGGCGGCCATGTCCGGTGTCCCCTGCCGACTTCCGGTAGTTACGGACCGGGCGACGCGGCGGCATCGAAACAGGTCTGTGCGTGTGTTGAGCAGGGTAATCAACGGAGCGATGCGTCACGGATGACGATCGCAGTGGCTCAGTAATTCAAACAGGGATGTCCAAGGTGCAAGCACAACAAATGAAGCGGACGTGTTCGGCATTGCCGGCCGGTATGGCGGCCCTGCTGGGGTCGGCAATTCTGGCGCCCGGCATGGCGCGCGCGGTGGAGTTCGAGTACTCCGGCTACATCCGCGAGCACCTGTCGGTCAACCTGCAGGACAACGACCAGTTCGAGGCCAAGGGCTCGCCGGGCGGCAATCCGGTGACGTTCATGGGCGACGAGTTCGGCGGCCAGGGCGAGTTCTCGATGATCCGCCACAGCGGCAAGCTGGAAGCCTCGGCCGATTTCGGACCGTTCCAGATTGCCGGCATCGGCCGCATTGCGCGTGAGACCCGCACCAGCTACGAGCGGGGGCTACAGGACGCATCCAAGGCGATTGCCGCCTATGTACACCCGGGTGCCTTCGGGTATGGCGCGCTCACCGCGCCACCGGCGTTCGGCGGTTTCGGCGTGACCACGAATGCTGAAGGCGGTCCGCTGATGCCGGGTGACGCGGTGTACGCCAATGCCGGGCTGTTCGGCTACGGCGGCGGCACCACCGATGACCTGTTGCTGGACGACTACGACTCGACCGAACTGCGCGAGCTGTACGTGACCTTCGATCTTGGTGAGCGCACCCACGTCAAGCTCGGCAAGCAGCAGGTGGTGTGGGGCGAGACCGATTTCTTCCGGGCCATGGACATCATTCACGGCTACGACCTGCGCTGGCGCTCGTTCCTGGAGACCGAAAACGAGGAACTGCGCAAGCCGCTGAACCTGGCCAACATCACCATCGACGTGCCGGAACTGGGAGGCGACTTGCAGCTGATCTACCGTCCGGGCTGGGATGGTGCCGACGACGTGGGCGACGACGGTCCCATCAACGGCGGTCGCTGGGCTCCGGCGCCCTGGACCGGCGCGGGCGTGACCAGCTCGCTGATCGGGCCGATCAACCGCCACCACAAGTATGGCGACGAGGACGACGCCAACTACGGCTTCCGCTGGTCGGGCATCTTCAAGCAGGTGGGCTATTCGTTCGCCTACTACCGGGGCATCAGCAGCGACGGCGTGACGATCTCCAACCCGATTCTGAGCCCGGGCGGCAGCAACTGGCTATGGGATCCGAAAGACAACGGTATCAACGGCTTGCAGCGCGCCGCAGAGTCAGTCTCTCCCAAGGTCGAGACCTACGGCTTCACCTTTAATGCCTTTTCGGGGGCACTGGATGCGGTGTTGCGCGGCGAGTTGGCCTTCACGCCGAACAAACCCTACAACACCGGCACCAATACGTACCTGGACCTGCTCGGCTTGTTTCAGGGCACCGGTGTGTTGCCGCCGCCTGGCGTTGGCGGCATGCCCGACCTGAAGGGCATTCTGAACGACCCGAACGATCCGGGCTCGGCCTATTCCGTGGGCGACCCGGTCACGGCCGACCTTACACCGGTCGGTCTGGCCCTGGACCTTCCAGGCATGGGTCCGGTGATCGAGAAGGACACCCTCAAGATCATGATCGGCACGGACAAGAACCTGAACTGGACCATGAACACGCTGGGCACCTCGCGGCCGGCGTTCTGGACCCTGCAGCTGTTCGACACCTGGGTGATGAACTTCGATCGGGACGACGACATCGTCGAGAACTTCGGCTTCGGCGCTTCGCGACGTGAGCACCAGACCTTCCTGACCAATGCCTTCTCGTTCCCCTACAAGTACGACACGGTGACGCCGGGTATCGCGCTGGGTGTGGACCTGGGCAGTTTCGACTCGTTCCTGATCCCGTCGCTCGATTTGCAGTTCGGCGATCACTGGCGAGTGCGCTTCGAGGCCAATCTGTTCTTCCCGACCCATGTCGAGAAGACCAACCTGGGCATGACGGACACCAAGACCCGCACGCTCGGCACGCTGCACAACCGCGACCAATTGGTGGCGCGCATCACCTACCAGTTCTGAGGAGACCGTCCCATGAACCAGCCTCACATGCCTGCCGTGTCCGATCTGTCCGACTATGCCTGGCCCGACGACGTGGTCCAGGTTCCCTACTGGGTCTATTCGGACCCGGCCGTCTTCGCCCTGGAGCAGGAGCGCATCTTTCGCGGTCCGACCTGGAGTTTCGTGGCGCTGGAAGCGGAGATTCCCAAGCCCTTCGACTGGAAGGCGACCTTTATTGGCGAAACGCCGGTGGTCGTCACGCGCGACGGCGAGGGCGAAATCCACGCCTGGGTCAACCGCTGTGCGCATCGTGGTGCGCTGGTGTGCCGCGAGCTGCGTGGCAACAGCCAGACCCACACCTGCGTCTATCACCAGTGGGCCTACGACAGCGCCGGCAGCCTGATCGGCGTGCCGTTTCGCAAAGGCCTGGGCGGCAAGGGCGGCTATCCGGCCGACTTCCAGATGGCCGAGCATGGTGCCCGCAAGCTGCGCGTGGCCCGTTACAAGGGGCTTGTTTACGCGAGTTTCTCGGACGCCACGCCGCCGCTCGAAACCTATTTCGGACCCGACATGCTGCACTGGGTGGACCGCGTGTTCACCGGGCCGGTGGAATTCCTGGGCACCTCGCGCCAGTACATCCACTCCAACTGGAAGCTGTACACGGAGAACACCAAGGATCCGTACCACGCGTCCCTGCTGCACCTGTTCCACGCCACGTTTGGCGTGTACCGCTCGTCCATGGGCGGCGGCTGCACCCTCGGTGGCGAGCACGGCATGCACAGCATCCTGCGTGCCTGGAAGATCGAAAACGAGGACATCGGCGAGTACAAGACCGGCAAGATCCGGACCTATGACCAAGGCGTGACGCTGGCCGACCCGTCGCTGCTGGACGTGCATCCGGAACTCGAGCCGGTGTTCACCAACCACATCCAGTCGCTGTTCCCCAGCATGGTGCTGCAGCAGATCCACAACACCCTGGCGGTGCGTCAGATCGTGCCCAAGGGCGTGGATGCCTTCGAGCTGGTGTTCCATTTCTTCGGCTACGCCGACGACACCCCCGAGCTGCGCGCCATGCGCCTGAAGCAGGCCAACCTGGTCGGTCCGGCCGGCTACATCTCGATGGAGGACGGCGAGGCCACGCAACTGGTGCAGCAGGGCATCGTCGGCGCTGCGGACGGGTTCGCCTACGACGCCCTGGGCGGACGCGGCATGGAAAACACCGACAGCCTGGTCGACGAGGCACTGATCCGCTCCTTCTGGCGCGGTTACCGGGGCCTCATGGGCCTCTGATCCCTCCCCCAAGCACGCCACAACAGCATTCGCATTCAAGGACGAACAGCCAATGAACACACCTACTGTCCCCCTGGTCGACCCCCAAGTCCTGGACCGCATCCGCGGCTGGCGCGGCTATGCCGAGGCCAAGCTCGGCTTTCGCAATCACTGGTACCCGACCCTGAACAGCAGCGAGGTAGCCGAGGGCCAGCCGGTGCCGTTCCAGCTGGGCGGCGAGAAGCTGCTGATCAACCGCATCGACGGCAAGCTGTACTGCATCAAGGACCAGTGCCTGCACCGCGGCGTGCCGCTGTCGCGCAAACTCGAGTGCTACAGCAAGGACACCATCTCGTGCTGGTACCACGGCTGGACCTACCAGTGGGCCGACGGAAAGCTGTGCGACATCCTGACTGATCCGTCGAGCAAGATGATCGGCACCCGCTCGCTGAAGACCTACCCGGCGCAGGAGCTCAAGGGTCTGGTGTTCGTGTTTTTGGGCGACATCGAGCCGACGCCGCTGGCACGCGACCTGCCGCCCGGTTTCGACGAGGCGGACCGGCGCGTGCAGCCATTTCGCCGCGTGGTAAACGCCAACTGGCGCATCGGCGCCGAAAACGGCTTCGACACCACGCACATCTTCATCCACAAGGACTCGCGCCTGATCCGCGGCAACCAGACCATGCTGCCGCTGGGTTTCGCGCCCAATCCGAACAGCAAGGAGCCGCTGTTCGAGACGCGCCACACCGAGGGCGGCAACATCGGCGTGTTTGACCTGCTGGCCGAGCGCGGCGTGCCGCACTTCGAGGGCAGCGTGCACGGCGAGGTGGTGCGCCGCGCCATCCACGGCGGCGACAAGCACATCGCCGGCCAGATTTCGCTGTGGATGCCTGGCGTGCTCAAGGTCGACCCGTTCCCGGACCCGGCGATGATCCACTTCGAGTGGTACGTGCCGCGCGATGCCGACAGCCACTGGTACATCCACTGCGCCACCAAGGTGGTCGAGGGTCCGAATGCCGACGCCGAGTTCGCCGAGGAATACGAGGCGCTGTGGAAGGACCTGTACGCGCACGGCTTCAACGATGACGACATCTGGGCCCGCGAAGCCACGCAACCGTTCTACCAGGACGACTGGGGCTGGCTGAAGGAGCAGCTGTTCGAGGCCGACGCCTGCATCATGGCGTGGCGCAAGCTGGCCAGCGAGCACAACCGCGGCATCCAGACCGCCGGCCGCTGACGCGCCGCGGTCAACAGCACCGGAGAACCAGCATGAACGCACCACACACGGCCACACCGATGGACAAGAGCAGCGCGGCCTACCTGGCCGGGCTGTTCGACCGCCGGCCGGACGACGGCATCTACCGCGTCAACCGCTCGGTCTACACCGACCCGGAGCTGTTCGAGCTGGAGTTGGCGAACATCTTCGAGGGCTCGTGGCTGTTCCTGTGCCACGAGAGCCAGCTGCCGCGGCCGTACGACTTCTTCACCACCTGGATGGGCCGCCGTGCGGTGTTCCTGCAGCGCAGCGGCGAGGGCAAGATTCAGGGCTTTCTGAATGCCTGTCCGCACCGCGGCGCGCGCCTGTGCCGTACCGAGCGCGGTAACCGCAAGCACCACGCCTGTACCTACCACGGCTGGACCTTCGACGCCGACGGCAAGGCGCTGTGGGTGCAGCGGGCCGAACAGGGCTATCCGGCCGATTTCTCGCCCGCTGACGTCGGCCTGCACCGCATCGCCCGGGTCGACAGCTACCGCGGCTTCGTGTTCGGCAGCCTGAATCCGGACGTGCCGTCACTGGCCGAGTACCTGGGCGGTGCCGCCACGTTCATCGACATGCTGGTCGACCAGTGCCAGGACGGCATCACCGTGCTGCCGGGCGCATCCACCTGCGTCTACCACGGCAACTGGAAGCTGATGCTGGAGAACGGTGGCGGCGACGGCCTGCACCCGGACTACGCGCACAAGTCCCTGCTCGGCGTGGCACGGCGCAAGGACCAGCGCGCGGCCGAAGTACGCACCATGCAGATCGACAACATGCACCAGAAGCAGGGCAGCCAATGGGCCTTCGGTCACGGCCATACCGGCATCTGGTTCAGCTTCCCGAACCCGCAGGACCGGCCCATCTATCGCCAACGTGAACGCCTCGAGGCCGACTTCGGCCCGGCCCGCGCCGAGTGGATGACCAGCATCTTCCGCAACCTGTCGGTCTATCCCAACCTGCACATGCTCGATCAGATGGCCACGCTGATCCGCACCTTCCGCCCGGTGGCCGTGGACCGCACCGAGATCACCTTCCACTGCCTGGCGCCGGTCACCGAAAGTGCCGACGAGCGCGGCCGGCGCCTGCGGCAGTTCGAGGAGTTCTTCATGGCCAGCGGCATGGGCACGCCGGATGACAACGAGGAATTCGAGCAGTGCCACCAGGGCGCACTGGGCTCGCAACCGGAAGACAGCTTCATCGGCTTTGGCCTGCACAACCGCACCGTCGGCGACGACCAGGCTGCCCGCGCGCTGGGCATCCCGCTCGAGAGCAGCGGCATCATCGGCTACGAGGGCTGCACCATGAGTCAGTACGACCAGTGGCTGCGGTTGATGGGCGGCGCCGACGCGGCGGGCGTGCGATGAGCGCTGTGCCCGATTTCGCCACCTGGCAGGCACTGACCGAGGTCGTGCTCGACGAGGCCGCCTGCCTGGACGAGCAGCGCTGGGACGACTGGCTCGACCACTACACCGAGGACGCCGTGCTGTGGGCGCCGGCCTGGGACGCCGAACACCGGCTGACCGACGACCCGCACAACGCGGTCTCGCTGTTCTACATCGAGGGCCGTCCGGCGCTGTCGGACCGCGCCTGGCGCTGGAGCCGCGGCGACTCGCCGGCCTCCCAGCCGCTGCCGCGCACCTCGCACCTGATCGGCAGCCTGCGCGTGCTGGCCTGCGACGACACCACAGCCGAGGTCGGCTCGCGCTGGCACACGCAGGTGTACCGGGCCCGGCGCACCTGGTCCTACGCCGGCAGCTACCGGCACGCGCTGCGCCTGGACGCCGGTCGCTGGCGCATCGCCGGCAAGACCATCGTCGTCACCAACGACCTGCTCGACACCACGCTCGACCTGTACCACGTCTGACACACCGGAGCCCCGCGCGTGAACAAACCGCTCGTCAACCCCGAAATCGGCCAGCAGATCCGCGACTGGCGCCCCTACTACGAAGCCAAGCTCGGCTTTCGCAACCACTGGTATCCGGTGATGTACTCGGCCGACCTGGCCGAGGGCGAGGTCAAGCCCGGCAAGCTGCTCGGCGAGGACCTGCTGGTGCGCCGCAGCGGCGGCACCGTGTACTGCATCAAGGACCAGTGCCTGCACCGCGGCGTGCCGCTGTCGCGCAAGGTCGAGTGCTACGGCAAGGACACCATCACCTGCTGGTACCACGGCTGGACCTACCAGTGGGCCGACGGAAAGCTGTGCGACATCCTGACCGACCCGTCGAGCAAGATGATCGGCACCCGCTCGCTTAAAACCTACCCGGTGCAGGAAGCCAAGGGCATGGTGTTTGTGTTCATGGGTGATCTGGTGGGCGACAGCGCGCCGCCGCCGCTGGCCACCGACCTGCCGCCCGGCTTTCTGGACCCGGACCGCGCCGCCTACGGCATCCGCCGCCTGGTCAAGGCCAACTGGCGCCTGGGTGCCGAAAACGGCTTCGACACCACGCACATCTTCATCCACAAGGATTCGCCGTTCATCACCGGCCGCGACTCGGCCCTGCCGCTGGGCTTCGCCAGCGCCGGCACGCTGCAGCTGGACCTGCGCGAGGACCCGGCCGCCTCGCGCGGCGTGGTGGACGTCATGGCCCAGCACTACCGGCCGCTGTTCGAGGCCACGCTGGACGGCCAGACCGTGCTGCGCACCCGCGCCCCGACCGGCAAGCACAACACCATCCACACCATCTCGCTGTGGATGCCGGGAATTCTCAGCGTCGAGAACCACCCGGAAGCCGACATGGTGCAGTACGAGTTCTACACGCCGCACGACGCCGATCACCACATGTACTACCAGGTGATCGAGAAGTCCGGCGTCACCGATGCGGCCCAGGAGGCCGCGTTCCGCGCCGAGTGCGAGTCCCTGCACGAGCCGCTGGCGCTGCGCGGCATCAACGACGACGACCTGTGGGCGCGCGAGGCCATGCAGGGCTTCTACGCCGACGACTGGGGCTGGCTCGAGGAGCAGCTGTTCGAGCAGGACCGCAACCTGCTCGAGTGGCGGCGCCTGGCCAGCCGCTGCCAGCGCGGCATCCAGACCCTGGCCCACGTGCAGGGCGGCGCATGAGCACGTCCGACCAGACCCGACGCCTGAACCTGCTGGTCGAACGGCTGGTGCACGAGCCGTCGCTGCGCGAGCGCTACCTGACCGACCGCGACGCGGTGCTGGCGGAAACCGGCATCGATCCGGCCAGCGCGCCGGCGCTGGCCAGCGGCGACATCGAGGCGCTCGGCGCGCTGGGCATGCATCCGATCCTGCAGATGCACTACCAAATGGTCCTGAAACCCCACATGGCGGCGCACATGACCGTGCGCCACTACCCCGAACTGTCGGAGGACCCCTGACATGGGCAGCATCGTCGCCGCCGCCGCCACCTCGCACGTGGTGATGGACCCCGCCAACATCCCGGCCCAGGCCGGCCTGGTGATCGACGGCTTCAGGCGGATCGCCGCCGAAGTCGCGCGCACGCAGCCGGACCTGCTGCTGTACATCACCTCCGACCACATGGTGAACCTCGGCTACCGGCTGCAGCCGAGCTTCGCACTGGGTTGCGCCGACAGCTACACGCCGCTGGGCGACATGGATATCCCGCGCCAGCCGATGGCCGGCGCCGGCGTCTTCGCCGACGCCCTGCTGCGACACCTGGACGAGGTCGGCTTCGACCTGGCCCGGGCCGAATCGCTGGACCCGGATCACGGCATCGCGCTGCCGATGCGCATCATCAACCCCGGCGGGCGAGTGCCGGTGGCGCCGCTGCTGGTCAACATCAACCGCACGCCGCCGCCATCGCCGGCGCGCTGCTACGCACTCGGCCAGGCAATCGGCGCCTACATCCGCAGCGCCGCCTGCACGCAGCGCGTGGCCGTCATCGGCGCCGGCGGCCTGTCGCACTGGATCGCCACCCCGGGCATGGGCCGCGTCAATGCCGACTTCGACCGGCAGGTGCTGAGCCTGCTCGGCGCGGGCCAGGCGGCGCAAATCGCCACCTGGAGCACCGACTACATCCTCGAGAACGCCGGCAATGGCGGCCTCGAAATCATGTGCTGGCTGGCCATGGCCGGCACCGTGGCCGGTGCCACCGGCCACACCCTTTATTACGAGCCGATCGCCAGCTGGTACACCGGCATGGGCGCCATGGCAATGGATCTGGCCGCGGCCTGAGATTTCCCCAACCATCACACACCAGGAGCAGGTGATGAACGCAGCGCAGTACGAAAAGAAATACATCGATGTCAACGGCATCAAGACCTGTTACATCGAACAGGGCAGCGGCGAGCCGCTGATCCTGATCCACGGCGGGGGCGCCGGCGCCAACGGCTACGGCAACTGGTTCGGCTGCCTGCCGCTGTTTGGCGAGCACTTTCGCACCATCGCCGTGGACATGGTCGGCTTCGGCAACTCCGACAGCCCCGACCCCGCCACCTTCGAGTATTCGCAGAAGAACCGCTACGACCACATCGCCGGCTTCATCAAGGCGCTCGGCTACGACAAGGCGAGCCTGGTCGGCAACTCCATGGGCGGCGCCACCGCCATGGGCGTGGCGGTCGAGTACCCGCAGCTGGTCGACAAGCTGGTGCTCATGGGCACCGCCGGCCTGAATGGCGAGATCACCCCGGCCCTGCAGCCGGTGCTCGGCTACGACTACACGCCCGAGGGCATGATCCGGCTGATCAAGACCCTGGCCAACGATAAGTTCGTCATCACCGACGAGATGGTCCAGTACCGCTGGAACAACTCGGTCGACCCCACGAACAAGACCTCCTACGACGCCACCATGCAGTGGGTGCGCAAGCAGGGCGGCCTGTTCTATCCGGAAGAGTTCATCGCCCGCGTCACTCAGCCGACCCTGGTGGTCAACGGCAAGGACGACCTGGTGGTGCCGCTCAGCCATGCCTACCGCTTCCTGGAGCTGATCGACAACTCCTGGGGCTACATCGTGCCGCACTGCGGCCACTGGGCAATGATCGAGTACCCGGCAGATTTCGCCGCGGCGGTCACCAGCTTCGTCAAGTCGCACTGACTTTGTGGCCCGCATCATCCGTGATGCGGGCTTCCCCCTGAGCCGACCGTTGGAGGTAGCGTGACCGTCGACACCGAGAGCCGCTGGATCGAACCGCACCGGGTGCACCGCCACGCGTTCGTGGACCCGGCCGTGTTCGAGCGCGAGATGACGCAGATTTTCTCCCGCACCTGGGTGTACCTGGGGCACGAGAGCGAGATCGCGCAGCCGGGCAGCTACAAGGCCACCACGCTGGGCACGCAGCCGGTGTTGCTGACACGCGACACGCAGGGCGCACTGCATGCCTTCATCAACGCCTGTCGCCACCGCGGCGTGCTGCTGGCCGACGACCACACCCGCGGCCAGTGCCGGCACCTGGTGTGCCCCTACCACGGCTGGACCTTCGACCTGGCCGGGCGTCTGGTCAGCGTGCCGATGCGCGACCACCAAGCCAGTGTGTTCGACCAGGCCGAGCTCGGCCTGGTGCCCGTTGCCCTGCTGGACAGCTACCGCGGCTTCGTGTTCGCCAGCCTGAACCCGCAGGCGCCGTCGCTGCTCGAGCACCTGGGTGCGGCGGCCGAGTTCTTCGACCTGTTCGCCGACCTGTCGCCATCGGGTCAGATCCGCGTCGAGACCGGCGTCACCCGCTACCAGTTCCGTGGCAACTGGAAACAGCAGGTGGAAAACTCCATGGACGGTTACCACCCGGCGCTGGTCCACCACAGCTTCTTCGAGGACGTGCTCAAGCCGCGCATCGGTCGTGGCATGGGCTTCATCGTCGGCCCGCAGTCGCCGGCCAAGAGTGTGGCGCTGGGCAACGGCCACGCGCTGATCGACTTTCGTGCCTTCGACCGCAAGGCCATCCTGGGTGCCGACAAGCCGAAGTCCGAGCAGGCCTGGCATGACGCCGTGCGCGCCCGCTTTGCGGACCGGCCGGACTATGCCGAGTCGGTCATCAGCTGCAACGGCGGCGACGGCTTCAACCTGCTGGTCTATCCGAACCTGGTGCTGATCAACAACCAGATCCGCGTCATTCACCCGGTCAGCTACGACCGCACCGAGGTGTTCGCCTATCCGGTCACGCTCGAAGACGTTGCTCCGGAAATCAACGCCGCGCGCATCCGCGCCCACGAGGACTTTTACGGCCCCGCCAGCTTCGGCGCGCCGGACGACATCGAGATGTTCCAGCGCCAGTGGGACGGCATGCTGCGCACGCCGGCCATGGAGTGGCTCTGCTACGACCGCGGCCTGGACCAGGAAGAACCGCTCGGCGCCGACGGGCGCCAGTCCCACGTGTCCGACGAAACCGCCCACCGCGGCATCTGGCGGCGCTGGCTGCAGCTGATGGAGGGTGCGTGATGAGCGACTTCGTCAGCCAGCAGGCGGCGGTCGAGCGCTTCCTGTACCGGGAAGCCCGGCTGTTGGACCGCAGAAACTTCGCGCAATGGGTCGATCTGTTCACGGAGGACGGCCTGTACTGGGTGCCGTCCGGGCAGGACGGACCGGCCGAGCAGGCGGTGGCGCTGATCTACGACACCACCGCCCGTCTGCGCGAGCGCCTGACGCGCATGGACAGTCGGGCCTTCTGGGCCCAGCAGCCGCCCACCCAGACCACGCGCCTGGTCGGCAACGTGCTGATCGAGCCGTCCGACGGGCCGGAGCTGGCGGTCGAGTGCCGGTTCATCATGACGCTGCTGCGCCGGCACCGGCAGGCGTTGCTGTCCGGCGTGGCGCACTACCGCCTGCAACCGGCCGGCGACAGCTTCCGCATCCGCCAGAAAGTGGTCACGTTGCAGGAACGCGACGAGGCCTTCGACAACCTGACCTTTCTCATCTGAGGGACACGGACGTGAATCAACCTCACCGCACATTGCCGACGGACAGCGACTGGGTGGACGTCGAGGCCGGCACGGCGGCTCGCGCCATCTTCACCGACGAGGCCATCTGGCAGTTGGAACAGGAACGCGTGTTCGCCAAAAGCTGGCTGTTTCTGGCCCACGAGACGGAAATCCCGCAGCCGGGCGACTACGTCACCCGCCAGTTGAGCAACGACCCGGTGCTGGTGGTGCGCGGCGATGATGGCCAGGTGCGCGCCTTTCACAACAGTTGCTCGCACCGCGGCACGCAGGTGTGCCGCGCCGACGCCGGCAACGCCAAGACCTTTCGCTGCCCGTACCACGGCTGGGTGTACGGCCTGGACGGCAAGCTCAAGCAAGCCGCCTACCCGCCGGAAATCGCCACCCTGATCGGCGAGGTCGGCGACAACCTGATCCCGATGGCCAAGGTGGCGAGCTACGCCGGCCTGGTCTTCGGCACCTGGGATCCGGACGCCCCGTCGCTGGACGACTACCTGGGCGACTCGCGTTTTTATATCGATCTGTTTGCAAACCGCAGCCCGGCCGGCATGGAAGTGCTCGGCCCGCCGCAGCGCTGGGTATTCAAGGCCAACTGGAAGCTGGGTGCGCTGAACTTCGGCGCCGACGGCCCGCACGCCGCCAGCGTCCACGGCCCGATCACGTACCTGACGCTGAGCGTGCCGCAGGACGTGGTGGTCCAGCAGTTGATGAACAGCCCGGCGGTGGTCATCGGCAAGGGCCACAGCTGCATCTTCCTGGAGCTGCCGCCCGAGGCACCGGACTACGCGGGGTTCGCGCCCGAGCTGGTGCCGTATTACCAGCAGACCCTGAGTGCCGCCCAGCAACGCTTCATGGCCCGCGGCCTGACCAAGGTCATGACCAACTTCCCGAACACCTCGTGGGTGGAAAGCTCGGTCCGCTTCGACGGCAAGTCGCCGCCAATCCCGTTTTGCAACCTGCGCACCTGGCAGCCGCTCGGCGCCCAGCAGACTGAGGTATGGAACTGGCTGCTGATCGAGAAGGAAGCGGCCGAGGAATTCAAGCAGGCCAGCTACGAGATCGGTATCCGTACCTTCAGCGTCGGCGGCACCTTCGACCAGGACGACGCCGAGGCCTGGGCTGCCATCAACCACGGCTGCCGGGGCACCATCGGCGCCCGCTACCCGGTCGACTTTCGCGGCACGCGCTACTACCGGGACAAGCCGATCGCCGATTTCCACGGGCCGGGCACCGCCTACCCATCAACCTATTCCGAAATGTCCGAATTCGCGCTGCTGATCCACTGGCAGAAGCTCATGCGCGGGGAGGCAGCGGCATGAACGCACCGACGCTACGACGCACCATGCCGGCGGGCGCACCGCTCGGCGATGACGCCTTTCGTGCCGTGTACGAGTTCCTGAGTCTCGAATCCGACTGCCTGGGCGTGGGCGATCTGACGGCCTGGTACGCCCTGCTGGCGCCGCAGATCCGCTACCGGGTGATGGCGCCGGCGTTCATGGACGCGGCCCGGCCGCGCCACTACGGGCGTGGCACGCCGTATTTCGACGAGGACACCCATAGCCTGGGCATCCGCGTGCGCCAGCTGAGCACACCGAGCTTCACCATCGCCGAGAACCCGCGCACCATCGCCCGCCACTTCGTGACCAACATCCGGGCGGCACGGACGGACGACGGCATCGAGGCACTGAGCAACGTGCTGGTGCTGCGCGTGCGCTCGACCGAGCCGGAGCCGGCCCTGGTATCGGCGCGGCGTGTGGATCTGCTGGTCGAAACGCCGTGCGGCCTGCGCCTGGCCTCGCGCCTGGCACAGCTCGACCAGGTCAGCGTGCGCCAGCCGAACCTCAGCTTCTTCATCTGACGGACCCGCCAATGTCCGTACTGGCCAGCCCATCTGTAGCCACCGCAAACGGGACCTGGAAGACCCCGCGCGCGTTGGCCGCCAGACCCTGGCCGCTGTTTTGCGCCGTCCGCCCGCCAGCGGATGGTAGTTGCCCGAGTGCTCTTCAGGAGGAGGAGTGGTACCGGTCGAGGACGTCGCACTGGCGACCACACCCGAGCGGGCCGAATTCACACCTGGAGACACGCTATGGACAGCTTATTCACCCCACGCACAGCTGCCAGGCTGGCCCTGTGCGGCCTGTTGGCCGCCGGGTCGACCCTGGCCGACGCCGCTGAACTGCCGCCCGGCACACGTATCGACGCCAAAAACGTTGATGCCGTACAGACCGACAGCTTCGAAGGGCACACCATCGCCGACCTGATGCCGCCGTCCATGCTAAGGGCGGTCAAGGAGGCCGGCATGGTCATCGACCTGAAGGCGTCGACGCCGATGAAGTACAACGCGCGTGTCATCGAGGCGACCAAGCTGCAGGGCGCCACGGCCGGCATCGACGACAAGCGGCACCTGACCGGCTTCACCACCGGCATCCCGTTCATGAACATCAGCGATACCGACCCGCAGGGCGGCCTGAAGCTGATCTACAACATCATGCGTTCACCCTGGTTCGCCGATGCCGTCGACTTCGACCCGATGGTGTTCCTGACCACCACCAAGGCGCAGGGGCTCAGCAAGGAACTGCACACCAAGTACGGCCGGCTGCTGCAGAACGGGCGTCTGAGTCAGCCCTACATCTTGGCTGACGACGGCGTGGTCAAGCGCGAGATGCTGATGTTCACTTACCCCAACGACGTGCGCGGCGTCGGCACGCTGACGGTGCAGTACGCCGACGGCCGACTGCCGGACGTGTACGCCTATATCAAGGCCGTGCGCCGGGTGCGGCGCCTGTCGGGTAGCGCCTGGGCGGACCCGGTGGTCGGCACCGATCTGCTGACTGACGAAACCTTTGGCCTGAACATCGACCCCATCTGGTACCCCGAGTACAAGATCACCGGCAAGCGTTGGATCCTGGCCTCACTGCATAGCCAGTCGGCCGGCGCCAAGCTTGATGCCGGCACCGCCGAGGCGCGCTACGCGCAGCTGACCCTGAAGCCCGGCGACGGCATGGGCTTCACCGAGAACTACGAGCCGCGCGAGGTGTGGACGCTGGAGGCGACCATGCCCAGGGGGCACCTGGCCGGCCGCAAGCTGATCTACGTCGACGCCGATCCCTACTACCCGCTCATGCACTGGCAGGAGATCTACGACCGCAAGGACGAACTGTGGCGCCTGCTGTACCACAGCTGGGTCAGCACGGTGCGTGACGACGGCCAGCCGGGCATCTACCCCAGCATCATCTGGGTGCCCGACCTGCAGCGCGAGCGTGCCACCTTTGCCTACCTGAACCCGACCACGGCGCACGCCAACTTTGCCGACGCCGATCCTGCCAACTACAGCCCGCAGGCCATTCCACGTCTGCTGCAATGAGCGGATCGACCGGTGATTCACGGACACGTTTGAATAGGCCAAGACAGCTCGCGTAAGGAGTGCTCGGGGCCCGGCGCGCCGGGCCGCCGACACATCGCCTACGGCGCACCGAGCGACGCATGTGTCGCAGGCGCCGCCGGGCGCTTGCCGAAGGGTCGACGGCCGCGGGCGGCGTGCGCATTTAGCCGGAGTTTCCGCGGGCGGGCCAGGACCGCTTGCACCGCCCTGCCGTGGCGGGATAAAACCGCCGCCACGGCCTCACTCCGAAGGCCGGTCGGGCAGGGGGGAGACCATGGGTATTCGCACCGGGGCGCAGTACATCGCGAGCCTCAGGGACGATCGGGCGCTCTACATCGCCGGCCAACGGGTGCGCGACGTGACCGCGTACGCGCCGTTGGCCGGCATCCTTGGCAGCATCGGCGAGCACTTCGATGCGTTTCACAAGCCTGAACTACAGGCCGATTACACCTACGCCTCGCCCACGGACGGCCAGCCGGTCAGCAATTCCTTCCTGCCGGCGCGCACATGGGACGAGGTGCAGCAGCGCCTGCGCGGCGAGTCGCTGCGCAAGGAGGCCACCTTTGGCCTGATGGGCCGGCTGCCGGATTTCATGAACGCCTTCGTCACCGACGCGGCGGTAATTGCCCCGCACGTGCTGGGGCACAGGGACAAGGCGTTTGCCGACAACGCCATCCGCTACTGGGAATACTGCCGCGACCAGGACATCTGCCTCACCCACACGCTGGTCGATCCCAAGCGCGACTACGGCAAGGACCTGTCGGCGCAGCGGGCGCTGAAGGTGGTGCGCGAGACCGACGCCGGTATCGTGGTCAGCGGCGCGCGCATGCTGTCCACGCTGGCGCCGGTCAGTAACGAAATCTGGGTCGGTCCGTTCATGCCGCGCCGGCCGGGCGAGGAGGACTACGCGTTGTCGTTCGCCGTGCCGGTAGCGACGCCGGGATTGAAGTTCATCGCCCGCGAGAGCTATGCCCGCGGCGGCAGCCGCTTCGACCGCCCGCTGGCCGAACGCTTCGACGAGGGCGATGCGCTGGCCGTGTTCGACAATGTGCTGGTGCCCTGGGAGCGGGTGTTCATCTACCGCGACATCGTCGCCTACAACATGATGGCGCCAAGCTTCCCCGGCTACCTGTTGCTGCAGGCCAACGCCCGCGGCCGGGCCAAGCTGCGTTTCATGACCGGTCTGGCCTGCAAGATGGCGGACGTGCTCGGCCGCAGCGAGCTGCCGCGCTATCAGGAGCTGCTGGGCGAGTTCCTGGCCCTGAACGAAATCGCCGACGGTCTTGTCGAGGCCAGCGCCCGGGAACTGCTGGTGCATGCGCAGGAGGAATTCGCCAAACAGACCGATGCTGGCTTTGTGCTGGAGGACGTGGCGCGCGAGACGGCCTCGCTGTTTGCCTCGCCCACTCGGGGCATGGTCGGCATCTCGATGCTGCGCTTCTTCCTGCCGGAGGTGAACACCAAGGTCAACGAGCTGATCCGTCTGATGGGCAGCTCCAGCCTGGTGATGAGCGTCACGGAAGCCGATTTCGCCAACCCGGAAACGGCGACCGATCTTGAACAGTTCCTCGGTAACGACAAAACATCCGCCCGCGAGCGGGTGCAGGTGATGAAGCTGGCCTGGGACGCGGTGGCCGGCGAGTTTGGCGGGCGGCAGGAGATTTACGAGATTTTCTTTGCCGGCGATCCGTTCCTGTCGCGCCAGCTGCACTACTTCACGCCGCGCCGCGGCCAGTACCAGGCGATGGTCGACCGGCTGCTGGGGAACGCTGAGCCATCCAGCGCTTTCCACAGCACAGGGAGGCACAGCCAGACCAGTGGTCGCGCTTCGCCGGTGGCAGGCCCAGAAAATGCCGAATCGATTCGTTCAGCGCCTCACGCTGTCCGGTGCCGGGTGTCGGCGCCGCGAAACGGCGTGCGCTGCCGTGCACAGGGTTGATGACGATCACGAAATCGCGATCCCGTTCCGCTACGGATAGGGTTGATAATCGTTATCATTGGCGAGCCCGTGCCCACCGCGAGTGTGCCCAGTTCGGCAGCAGCCTGATCCCCGGCCGGTCGGCGGTGGCGGGCTCCCGGCAGGCGCGTATTTCCGACCGAGACATCGCTACATGGATACCGAAGGCAAGGATTCGTCACACCTGACGCTCGACGCGCTGGATCTGCGCCAGCCCATGCGCGTGGTGGCGGTCCAGGTTCCCGACGCGCAGCCGCAGTGGCAGCTGTGGCTGGAGGAAATCGGTTTCGTACCGGGTGAGCCGGTAACCGTGCTGGCCCGCGGCGTGCCCGGTGGCGACCCGCTGGTGGTGCGGATCGGCGCATCCACCTTCGCCCTGCGCCGCGCCGAAGCGGCGTGCGTGCTGGTGCAGGATTACCCATGAGCGAGGCGGTCCTGCACTTCAAGCCTGGCGGCACGCTGGTGGCGCTGGTCGGCAATCCGAACTGTGGCAAGACCGCGCTGTTCAACCTGCTGACCGGCAGCCGGCAGAAGGTGGCCAACTATGCCGGGGTGACGGTCGAACGCAAGGAAGGACGCTTGTTCGACCGCGCCGGCAAGGTGGTGCGGGTGCTCGATCTGCCGGGTACTTACAGCCTGCATCCGCGCTCGCCCGACGAGCGGGTGACCTGCGATGTGCTGTCCGGCCAGGCGGCCGGCGAGAAGCGGCCGGATCTGGTGGTTTGCGTCGTGGACGCCACCAATTTGCGCCGCAACCTGCGCCTGGTTCTGGCGGTAAAGCGCCTGAAATTGCCCTGCGTGGTGGCGCTGAACATGGCCGACATGGCGCAGCGGCGCGGACTGCGGGTGGACGCTGCCGCGTTGGCGGCCGAGCTTGGCGTGCCGGTGGTGTCGACGGTTGCCGTCAGGGGCGAGGGCGCCGCTGCATTGCGCGCGATCCTGGATCAGCCCGGCGCATGGCCCAAGGTTCCGATCACTGGCGACGCCGGCAGCGGCCCGGAAGCCGATCCGCACGGCGACCATGAGGCGGTGCGGGCCATCCTGGCGCGCCTGGGTCTGGACGAGGCCGTGCCGCACCTGCTCAGCGATCGCATCGACCGCGTGGTGCTCCATCCGCTGGTGGGTCCGCTGGTGCTGGGTGCGTTGCTGTTCCTCGTCTTTCAGGCGGTGTTTGCCTGGGCTGAAGCGCCCATGGGCTGGATCGAGGCCGGTACCGCGTGGCTGGGCGATCTGTTGACCAAGGTCGCGCCGGCCGGCTGGCTGCGCAGCCTGCTGGTCGATGGGGTGATCGCCGGTGCCGGCGGCGTGCTGGTGTTTCTGCCGCAGATCGTGATCCTGTTTTTTTTCATCCTGGCGCTGGAGGAATCCGGCTACCTGCCGCGGGCGGCTTTCCTGCTGGACCGCCTGATGGGCGGCGTGGGTTTGTCCGGGCGCTCGTTCATCCCGCTGCTGTCCAGTTTTGCCTGCGCGATTCCCGGCATCATGGCCGCGCGCACGATCGCCAATCCGCGCGATCGTCTGGTCACGATCATGATTGCGCCCCTGATGACGTGTTCGGCGCGGCTGCCGGTTTATGCGTTGCTGATCGGCGCTTTCATTCCGCGGCGGCAGGTGTGGGGCGGCATCGAACTGCAGGGTCTGGTGCTGTTTTGTCTGTATGTGGCCGGGATTGTCGGTGCGCTGGGGGTGGCCTGGGTGCTGAAGCGTTTCACCGCCCGTCGCCAGGTGCGCACCCTGATGATGGAACTGCCCACGTATCACTGGCCGACGCTGCGCAATCTGGCCATCGGCTTGTGGCAGCGGATCACGGTTTTCGTTCGCCGCGTGGGCGGGATCATTCTGGCCCTCACGGTATTGCTCTGGTTTCTGGCCAGTTTCCCGGCGCCCCCGGCTGGGGCGACCGGGCCGGCAATCGAATACAGCCTGGCCGGTCTTCTGGGCAGTGCCCTGGCGGTGGTGTTCGAGCCGATCGGTTTCAATTGGCAGATCAGCATCTCGCTGGTGCCGGGGCTGGCCGCCCGCGAGGTCGCGGTCGGTGCGCTGGGCACCGTCTACGCCTTGTCGGCCACCGGCGAGGACACCGCTGGCGCGTTGACACCGCTGATCGCGCAGGGCTGGAGCCTGGCCACCGCTCTGTCACTGCTGGCATGGTACGTATTTGCGCCGCAGTGCCTGAGCACGCTGGCGACTATCAAGCGCGAAACCGGCGGCTGGCGGATGCCGCTGCTGGCGGCCGGCTACCTGTTTGCGCTGGCCTATCTGGCGTCGTTCATTACCTATCGCACCGCCCTTTGGCTGGGCGGCTGAGGCCTCAGCCCGACGGTTGGGGTTGCCCCACCGCGGCGGGTTCATCGCCGGCCGCAAGCACGCGCCGGCCGGCGGCCATGATCTGCGCCATGGCGCGCTCGCCGTTAGCCGGCGCGCTCAGCGCTCGCCGCCAGGCGCGGGCGCCCGGTTCGCCCTGGAACAGCCCGAGCAGCGGCCGCGTGAGGGCACTCAGCGGCGTGCCCAAGCCGTGGCGCGCCTGCATATAGGCCAGGTAATTCGCCAGCACGGCGGCGCGCTCGGGCAGGGGTGTGATCTGTCCGAACACAAGCCGGTCGGCCTCGGCCAGCAGCCACGGCGAGTGATAGGCGGCGCGGCCGATCATCACGCCGTCCACGTGCTGCAGGTGCGCCAGCGCCTGTGCCAGGTCGGTTATGCCGCCGTTGATGACGATTTCAAGCTCCGGACGCAGGCGCTTCAGCCGGTGTACGGTGTCGTGGCGCAGCGGCGGAATCTCCCGGTTCTGGCGCGGCGACAGGCCATCCAGCCAGGCCTTGCGGGCGTGCACGGTGAAGTGCCGGCAGCCGGCGGCGGCGACGGTCTCGACGAATTCGAACAAGTCCTCGTCGCGGTCGGTGCGGTCGATGCCGATGCGGCATTTGACCGTTACCGGGATGGATACCGCCGCCTGCATGGCCGCCACGCACTCGCCGACCAGCTTGGGTTCGGCCATCAGGCAGGCGCCGAAGCGGCCGGACTGCACCCGATCCGACGGGCAGCCGACGTTCAGGTTGATCTCGTCGTAACCGAAATCGGCGCCGATGCGCGCCGCCTGCGCGAGCTGCGCCGGATCGCTGCCGCCCAGTTGCAGCGCCAGCGGGTGCTCGGCCGGGCTGTAGGCGAGCAGGTAATCCGCATCGCCGCGCAGCAGGGCCTGGGCGGTGACCATTTCCGTATACAGCAGTGTGCAGCGCGAAATCAGGCGCAGCAGGAAGCGCGCGTGGCGATCCGTGCAGTCCATCATCGGCGCCACCGACAGGCGACGCGACAGCGGGGCGGGGCAGGCGGGTGGCAAGCGTGTCTCCGGTGCGGCGGGGTCGGCATTGTGCCAGCAGCGCCGGCGGGGGCGCGCTTGCTTGACACTGCCGGTTGGCGCGTGTTCCATCGTTCGCGCGCCGGGCCGGTTGGTGGCCGGTCGGCGGCAACACCCTCATTTGTTCAGAGCAGGAGCCCGACATGTCCGATCCGCAGGTAGCCCAGAAGAGTCCTTACGTCGAACAGACCGAGCCCGGCACCTACTGGTGGTGCGCCTGCGGCAAGTCGGGCGATCAGCCGTTCTGCGACGGCGCGCACAAGGGCACCGCCTTCACGCCCCTGCAGCAGGACGTGGCGGAAGCCGGCACCCTGGCCTGGTGTGGCTGCAAGCACACCAAGACGCCGCCGTTCTGTGACGGCTCGCACCGCGCGCTGTAATTCCCGCCCCGCTTGTCCCGGCGCCCGCGTTTTCAGGCGAAAGCGCGGGCGCCGTCATTTCCGGATACCGCCATGACCGAAACGACCCGCCCGCTGTGGCAGCCGGATGCCCGGCGCGTCGCGAATGCGAACCTGACGGCCTTCATCGACCGCTATCTGCCGGGCGCCGATTACGCGCGGCTGTACGCGTGGTCGGTGGCCGAGCCGGCAGCTTTCTGGGCGGCGGTGTGGGCGTTTTGCGGCATCGTCCACCACGCGCCGGCGCAGGCGGTGCTCGAACATGCCGACCGCATGCCGGGGGCGGTATGGTTTCGTGGTGCGACGCTCAATTTCGCCGAGAACCTGCTGCGCTACCGTGATGACCGCCCGGCGTTGGTATTTCGGGGCGAGACCGGCGCGCGGCGCGAGCTGAGCTACGCCCAGCTCGCCGCGCAGGTCGGCGCGATGACCGCTGCGCTGCGGGCCTTTGGCGTGCAGCCCGGCGACCGGGTGGCGGGGTATCTGCCGAACATTCCGGAGGCGATCATCGCCATGCTGGCGGCGGCGAGCCTGGGCGCCATCTGGTCGTCCTGCTCGCCGGATTTCGGCGCCCGGGCGGTGCTGGATCGCTTCGGCCAGATCGCGCCCAAAGTAGTTTTCGTCTGCGATGGCTATCACTACAACGGCCGGCCGCAGGATCGTGGCGCGGCAGTGGCGCAAATCCTCGCCGGCCTGCCGAGCGCCGAGCAGGTGGTGGCGGTGTCCTGCGGCGGTGGGCGCGTGTCGCAGGCACCCGTGCCGCTGCACGACTGGGACGAGCTGCTCGCCAAAAACGCCGGCACTGAGCCTGCCTTCACGCCGCTGCCGTTCGATCATCCGCTGTACGTGCTGTATTCGTCCGGCACCACGGGAGTGCCCAAGGGCATCGTGCACGGCGCCGGTGGCACGCTGCTGCAGCACCGCAAGGAGCACACGCTGCACACGGATCTGACGCGCGACGACCGGCTGATCTACTTCACCACCACCGGCTGGATGATGTGGAACTGGCTGGCCAGCGCGCTTGCCACCGGCTGCACGCTGATCCTGTACGACGGCGCGCCGTTCGTGCGTCCGGCCGAGCTGTTCGACATCGCTGCGCAGGAACGTGTGAGCGTGTTCGGCACCAGCGCCAAGTACCTGGCCGCGGCCGAGAAGGCCGGCCTGAAGCCGGCGCAAAGCCACGATCTTTCGGCCCTGCGCACGCTGCTGTCGACCGGCTCGCCGCTGGCGCCCGAGGGCTTCGACTACGTCTACCGCGACATCAAGGCCGATGTGCTGCTGGCGTCGATCAGCGGCGGTACCGACATCTGCGGCTGTTTCATCGCCGGCAACCCGATCGGCCCGGTGTATCGCGGCGAATTGCAGACGCGCGCGCTGGGCATGGCGGTGCGGGTTTTCGACGAAGCCGGCCACGAACTGCTGGGCGAGAAAGGCGAGCTGGTGTGCGTGAAGCCGTTTCCGAGCATGCCGGTCGGCTTCTGGAACGATCCCGACGGCAGCCGCTACCGGGCGGCGTATTTCGAAAAATTTCCCGGTGTGTGGTGCCACGGCGATTACGTGGAACTGAACGCCCGCGGCGGCATGATCGTGCACGGCCGCTCGGATGCCGTGCTCAATCCCGGCGGCGTGCGCATCGGCACCGCCGAGCTGTACCGCGAGGTCGAGCGCTTTGCCGAGATTCAGGAGGCGGTGGCCGTGGGCCACCAGATCGACGACGACGTCGAGGTTGTGCTGTTTGTGCGCCTGGTCGAGGGTCTGACCCTCGACGATGTCTTGCGCCAGCGCCTGCGCGCGGCCATCCGCGCCGACGTCAGCCCGCGCCACGTGCCGGCGCACATCCTGCAGGTGGCCGACATCCCGCGCACAATCAGCGGCAAGATCGCCGAACTGGCGGTGCGCGAGGCCATTCATGGGCGGCCGGTCAGGAACCTGGACGCGCTGGCCAACCCGCAGGCGATCGCCCTGTTCCAGGGCTTGTTCGACGCTTCCTGAAGCTCGGCAACGACCGTGGGGAGCCGTGCCCTTGTGGAGCGGCGCCCCCGCCGCGAATCCCTGATCAAGCCTTCGGCCCGAGGGCGGGCCTCCCACGGGTGTCAAATTCCTGTCGCCGGGACCGGGGCAGCGGGGATCGTGCCGGCGATACGGCGCCATGGGCGCAGGAAATATTTCTAACTTATTGAAAAATTTAAATAAATAAATTGGCATCACGCTTGCTTAGTCTCGGCCTGACCCCTTACACAGGAGCGGATCAGGCATGGCGACTCGGGAAGCGGATCTGGAGCTCGGCGGCGACGCCAAGAAAAGCGCCGGCGGTAAAAAATCGCTGCTGATGATGGGCGGCGGCGCGCTGGCGCTGGTGGCCGTCAGCATCGGCGCCACGGTCTTTCTGGTCGGTGGCAAGTCGGGGCCGGCACCGGCCGCCGAGCACACCCCGGCGAAGGTCGAGGCGCCGGCTACCTACACCGCCCTGGAACCGCCCTTCGTGGTGAATTTCGAGGACGAGGGCGCGATCCGCTTTCTGCAGGTCACGATCGAGGTCATGAGCCGTGAGCCGAAGGTCGCCGAGGCGGTCAAGCTGCACATGCCGGCCATCCGCGACCAGCTGATCGTGCTGTTCAGCGGCTCCGACTACGCCACGCTCGCCAGCCGCGAAGGCAAGGACCAGCTGCGCCAGCAGGCCCTGGACACCCTGAAGAAGATCCTCAAGGCCCAGGGCGCGCCGGACGCCATCGAAGGCCTGTACTTCACCAACTTCGTGATGCAGTGACATGGCTCAGGACGAGTTGGTGTCCCAGGCCGAACTGAGCGCCCTGCTGGACCCGGCGCCGCCTGCGGCGCGGGCCGGCGCACGGGGCATCGAGCCTTACGACCTGACCTGCCGCGTGCCGGCGCTGGACGGTGCCGATCTGCCGGCCCTGACCCGCATCACCGAATACTTCTGCGAAGGCATGACCCGCAGCCTGACCCGCTACCTGGGCCGCGACACGCTGGTGTCGATACGCGGCTCGCAGGTTCGCGAGTTCCGCGATTTCGTGCATGCCCTGCCCGAGCGCGCCAGCGTGCGCGGGCTGGACATCGCGCCGCTGGCCGGTTCCGGCGTGCTGGTCCTGGAACCGGCGCTGCTGTTCACGGTGGTGGAGAGTTTCTTCGGCGGCGGGCGCGCCTCGCCACCGCCCAGCAACCGCGACCTGACCCCGACCGAGCGACGCATGCTGGGCAATCTGCTGGATCTGCTGCTGCCGGAGTTGCAGACCGCCTGGGCGCCCGTGTTGCCGCTGAGCCCCGCCGTGGCCGCGAACGACGTCGACCCGCTGCTGGTGTCGCTGGTCGACCCGGCCGAGATGGTGCTGCTGCAAAGCTACGAAGTGGCGCTGCTGGGCGGCGGCGGTGATTTTCATCTGGCGCTGCCGATGTCGGCCCTGCAGGGCGTGTGGCCGGCGCTGCGGGCCGGCGCCCCGGCGGCCGTGCCCGATGACAGCGCCTGGCGCTCCGCCCTGCAGGCGCGGGTGCTGGAAACATGCCTGTCGCTCACGGCGGTGGTGGCGCGCCGCCAGTCGACCCTGCGCCATGTGCTGGGCTTGCAGGTGGGCGAGCTGCTGACCTTCGAACGGGCCGACGGCGCGCGGCTGGAGGTGGCCGGCAAGCCTCTGTTCACCGGCGAGTTCGGTGTCTTTAACGGTAACAACGCCGTGTCGGTGACGGGCCCGGTGCGCCGTCCATCCGCCGGCCCCGCACATGGAACCCAGGGAGAACCCCGCTGATGGAACTCGAACTCGACCAGAACGTGGCGAATGACGCCCCGGCGCCCGCCGCGGCAGCAGAAGCGGCGCTGCCGCGCAGCGGTGCCGACGTGGGACTGGGGATGATCATGGACATCCCGATCACGCTGACGGTGGAAGTCGGCCAGGCGCGCATGAGCATCGGGCGCCTGCTGGCGCTCGGCCAGGGCGCAGTGGTGGAACTGGACCGCGTGGCCGGCGAGCCGCTCGACGTGCTGGCCAACGGCACGCTGGTGGCGCGCGGCGAAGTGGTGGTGGTGGAGGACAAGTTCGGCATCCGCCTGACGGAGGTCATCAGCCCCACCGATCGCGCCAAGGGCGTGCGCTGATGCGTGTCGCGCCGACCGTGTTGCTGCTGTGCCCGCTGCCCGCACTGGCGGCGCCATCGGTGCTGGCCGCCAGTGGCCAGATGCTGGTCAGCCTGGCGCTGGTGGTGGCGCTGATCGGCGGTCTGTTCGTGCTGCTGCGCCGCTTGCAGCTGCGCACCGGCGGCGCCGGCAGCATCCGCACGCTGGCGGCGCACAGCGTCGGCACCCGCGAGCGGGTGGTGCTGCTGGAAGTGGCCGGCCGGCAACTGCTGATCGGCGTCGCGCCGGGACGCGTGCAGGCGCTGCTGGTGCTCGGCGACTCTCCGGCCAACGTGCCGACAAGCGTGCCGGCCGAGTCGTTTGGCGCCAGTCTGGATGCGGCCGTCGGCGCGGCCGGGCAGGGCGCACCATGAAACGCCTGCTGCTTGCATTGCTGCTGCTGGCGCCACTGCCGGCGCTGGCGCAGGCCGGCCTGCCGGCGCTGACGCTGACGCAGGCCGCCGGTGGCGGCCAGACCTGGAGCGTCAGCCTGCAGGTATTGGCGGTGATGACCTTCCTGACGCTGCTGCCTGGCGTGCTGCTGGCGATGACCTCCTTCACGCGCATCGTGATCGTGCTGGCCATCCTGCGCCAGGCGCTGGGCACCGGTCAGACGCCGTCGAGCCAGATCCTGGCCGGCCTCGCGCTGCTGCTGACGCTGTTCGTGATGGGGCCGGTGCTGAACCGGATCAACGGCGAGGCGTTGCAGCCGTACATGGAAGAAAAGCTCAGCCTGCCCGATGCCGCCCTCAAGGCCGCAGCGCCGCTGCGCCAGTTCATGCTGGCGCAGACCCGCGAGAGCGACATTGCCACCTTCGCCCGCATCTCCGGGCATGACGCCGCATTCGAGAGCCCGGACGCGGTGCCGTTCACGCTGCTGACGGCGGCCTTCGTGACCAGCGAGCTGAAAACCGCGTTTCAGATCGGGTTTCTGTTGTTCATCCCGTTCGTGGTGATCGACCTGGTGGTGGCCAGCGTGCTGATGTCGCTGGGCATGATGATGCTCTCACCGATGATCATTTCCCTGCCGTTCAAGATCATGCTGTTCGTGCTGGTCGACGGCTGGGCGCTGGTCATGGGCACGCTCGCCGGTAGCTTTTACCAGTGAGCACGCGCCGATGACCCCGCAAACCGTGCTCGACGTCGGCCGCGACGCGCTGTGGATGTGCCTGCTGCTGGCCGGCGGGCCGCTGCTGGCGATGCTGCTGGTCGGCCTGCTGGTGGGCATGCTGCAGGCCGCCACGCAGATCAACGAAATGACGCTCAGCTTCGTGCCCAAGCTGATCGTGATGGCCCTGCTGCTGGTGCTGACCGGCCCGTGGCTGCTGCAGACGCTGGTCGACTACACGCAGCGGCTGGTAGCCGGCATTCCGGGCCTGATCGGCTGATGGACATCGACAGTGCCCGCATCGGCGCCTGGGTGGGTCAGTTCTTCTGGCCCTTCCTGCGTCTGTCGGCGTTCTTGCTGGCAGCGCCGGTGTTCGGCGCCCGCAGCGTGCCGGTGCGGGTGCGCATCACCATCGGTCTGGCGCTGACGGTGGTGCTGCTGCCCACGCTGCCGGCCGCACCGGCGCTGGATGTGCTGTCGCCGGCCGGCTTGCTTACGGCCGTGCAGCAAGTCGGCATCGGCGTGCTGGGCGGCTTCCTGCTGCAGCTGTTCCTGGCCGCACTGAGCTTTGCCGGCGAGATGGTGTCGCTGGGCATGGGCCTGGGTTTCGCCTCGCTGGTCGATCCGCAAAACGGCGTCAGCGTGCCGCTGCTGGCGCAGCTGTACGTGATGCTGGTGATCCTGCTCATGCTGGCGGTCGACGGCCACCTGCTGCTGCTGGAGCTGCTGGCGCGGAGTTTCACCACGCTGCCGGTGGGGCCGGTCGGGCTGCGCTTCGAGGATTTCCGCGCCGTGGCCGGCTTCGTCAGCGACATGTTCGCACTCGGCCTGCTGGTGGCGCTGCCGGCGGTCACGGTGCTGCTGGTGGTGAATCTGGCCTTTGCGGTCATCAGCCGGGCGGCGCCGCAACTGAACCTGTTCGCGATCGGCTTTCCGGTGTCGCTGCTGGTCGGCCTGCTGATCGTGCTGCTCACGCTGCCGGCGCTGCCCGGGCAGTGGGCCGGCATCTTCGGGCAGGCCACCGGGCGCCTGTCGGCGCTGCTCGGAGTGCGCTGAGATGGCCGAACACAGCGCACAGGAACGCACGGAAAAGGCCACCGCCAAACGCCTGCAGGACGCCCGTGACAAGGGTCAGGTGGCGCGCTCGCGGGAACTCAATTCGGCCGCGCTGGTGCTGCTGGGCGCCGGCGGCCTGTGGGCGCTGGGCGATCGTATCGGCGGCAGCCTGCTGGGGCTGATGCGCCATGGTTTCGTGTTCGACCGGGCAACCGCCCTCGATCCGACCACCCTGGCGACGCGCCTGGGCGAGGCCGCCGGCCAGGCACTGCTGGCGCTGGCGCCGTGGCTGGTGCTGGCGGTGGCAGTAGCCGCCGCGGCGCCGCTCTTGCTGGGCGGATTTCTGCTGTCGGGCGAGAACCTGCAACCGAAATTCGAGCGCCTCGACCCGGCCAAGGGCCTCAAGCGCGTGTTCTCCGCCCAGGGTGGAATGGAGACGGTCAAGGCGCTGGCGAAGTTCCTGCTGCTCGGCGGCATCGCCCTGCTGGTGATGCGCCAGATGGCGCCGGCGCTGCTCGGCCTTGGCGGCGAGCCGGCGGCGGCGGCCCTGCTGCACGCGGCGCAGCTGACGGCGCGGGCGTTTTTCCTGACCGCCCTTGGTCTGCTGCTGATCGCCGCCGTGGACGTGCCGTTTCAGCTGTGGAACCACGCCAAGCAGCTGCGCATGACCCGCCAGGACATCAAGGACGAGATGAAGGAAAGCGAGGGCCGACCCGAAGTGCGCGGCCGCATCCGCCAGCGCCAGCAGGAGCTGTCGCGCCGCCGGATGATGCAGGACGTGCCCACCGCGTCGGTGGTGGTCACCAACCCGACGCACTACGCCATCGCCCTGCGTTACGACGTGGGTGGCAACGGCGCGCCGCGACTGGTGGCCAAGGGCGCCGACCTTGTGGCGGCGCAGATCCGCGCGCTGGCCAAGGAGCACAACGTGCCGATCCTGGAGCAGCCGCCCCTGGCGCGCGCCCTGTACTACAGCACCCGGCTGGGCGCCGAGGTGCCGCGCGAGCTGTACGCCGTGGTGGCGCAGGTGCTGGCCTATGTCTACCAGCTGCGCACGCTGATGGCGGCCGGTCGCTACAACCTGCCGGACCTGCAGCCGCTGTCGGTCCCCGATGAACTGCAGCGTCCGCGCGGCGGCGTTGCCCACTGATGACGCCAAGGAGCACCTGACGTGAATACCGCAGTCGGCATGGGCAACAACGTACGTGCCCTGGTCGGGCTGGGTCTGGGCACCCCGCTGCTGGTGCTGACCCTGCTGGGCATGATGCTGGTGCCGCTGCCGCCGCTGCTGCTGGACCTGCTGTTCACGTTCAACATCGCGCTGTCGCTGGTGGTGCTGCTGGTGGCGGTGTACGCGCTGCGGCCGCTGGATTTCGCGGTGTTCCCGACCCTGCTGCTGGTGGCGACCTTGCTGCGGCTGGCGCTGAACGTGGCCTCGACCCGGCTGGTGCTGCTGCAGGGCCACACCGGCCCCGGCGCCGCCGGGCACGTGATCGAGGCCTTCGGCGCCTTCGTCATCGGCGGCAACTACGCCGTCGGCCTGGTGGTGTTCATCATCCTGATGATCATCAACTTCGCGGTGGTCACCAAGGGCGCCGGGCGGGTGTCGGAAGTCAACGCCCGCTTCACCCTGGATGCCATGCCCGGCAAGCAAATGGCGATCGATGCGGATCTGTCGGCCGGCGTCATCACCCAGCAGCAGGCGCAGGTCCGGCGCGAGGAAGTGCGCCAGGAAGCCGACTTCTACGGCGCCATGGACGGCGCCAGCAAGTTCGTGCGCGGCGATGCCGTGGCCGGCGTGCTGATCCTGATCATCAACATCCTGGGCGGCATCGCCATCGGCATGGGCCAGCACGGCATGAGCGCCGGCGACGCCGTGCGCGTGTTCAGCCTGCTGACCATCGGCGACGGCCTGGTGGCGCAGGTGCCCTCGCTGCTGCTGTCGGTGGCGGCGGCCATCCTGGTGACGCGCGTGTCGCAGTCGCAAAACGTCGCCACGCAGGTCAGCAAGCAGTTGCTGGCCAACCCGACGGCGCTGGCCATGGCCGGCGGCCTGGTGGGCATTCTGGGTGTGGTGCCGGGCATGCCGCACTTTGCCTTTCTGGCACTGGGCGCGGGATTAGGTGGCGCCGCCTGGCGTATCGCCAAGCGCCAATCCACCGCTGTCGCCAGCCCGGATGCCGGCGCCAAGGCCCTGCCGGCGCCCGACGAACACAAGGAACTGGGCTGGGAAGAGGTGGCCGGCGTGGACCTGGTGGGTCTTGAGGTCGGCTATCGGCTGATTCCACTGGTCGACAAGGCGCAGGGCGGCGAGCTGCTGACCCGCATCAAGGGCGTGCGCAAGAAGCTGTCGAAGGAACTGGGCTTCCTGCTGCAGCCGGTGCACATCCGCGACAACCTGGACCTGCCGCCGGGCGGCTATCGCATCACGCTCATGGGCGCCACGGCCGGGCAGGGCGAGCTGCTGCCGGACCGCGACCTGGCCATCAATCCCGGCCACGTCACCACGCCGGTGCCGGGCATCGCCACCAAGGATCCGAGCTTTGGCCTGGACGCGCTGTGGATCGAGCGGGGCCTGCGCGAGCAGGCGCAGATGGCCGGCTACACCGTGGTCGATCCGGCCACCGTGGTCGCCACGCACCTGTCGCAGGTGCTGATGCACTCGGCCCACGAGCTGCTGGGCCACGAGGAAGTCCAACAACTGCTGGACCGCCTGGCGGCGCAGGCGCCCAAGTTGGTCGAGAACCTCACGCCCAAGGTCCTGCCGCTGGGCACCGTGCTGCGCGTGCTGCGCAACCTGCTGCAGGAAGGCGTGCCGGTGCGCGATCTGCGCAGCATTGCCGAGTCTTTGGCGGAGCACGGCGCGCGCAGTCAAGATCCCGACGTTCTGACCGCCCTGGTGCGGGTGGCGATCGGTCGCGGCATCGTGCAGGAGCTGTTCGGAATGGCGCCAGAGCTAGCACTGATGACGCTTGACCCAGAGTTGGAACGCATCTTGCTGAAAGCCGTTCAAGGCGGCGACGGCGCCCTGGGTCTGGAGCCCGGCCTCGCCGAACGCCTGCGGGGCCTGCTGGCCGACGCGGCGCAGCGCCAGGAGCTGCTCGGTCAGCCGGCGGTGCTGGTGGCCCCGAATGCGCTGCGGCTGTGGCTGGCGCGCTTTGTGCGCCACCTGGCGGTGGACCTGAAGGTTCTGGCCTACGAAGAGCTGCCGGAGAACCGCCAGGTGCGGGTTGTTGCAAACATCGGTGGACGCTGAAGCGCGTTCGCCCAGACACGGAGACACGAGCATGCAGATCAAGCGCTACAGCGCTCCGGACATGCGCCGGGCATTGCACTTGGTGCGCCAGGCCCAGGGCTCGCAGGCGGTCATCCTGTCCAGTCGCCGCCTGTCGGACGGGGTCGAAGTGATCGCCGCCGACGAATACGACGCCGCCCTGGTCGAGCGCCTCGCGGCCGCCGACCACGGCGACGCCTTGCCGCCCGGCACCGGCAGGGAACTGCCGCCCGGCGGCCACGGCGATCTGCCGGGCCCGGCCGATCTGGATCGACTCGCCTGGGCGGTCGACCCGGCCATCGCTCAGCTGCGCAGTGAACTGACCACCCTGCGCGCGCTGCTCGAAACCGAACTGCGCCAGTCCGCGCTGGCCCGCCGCAGCCCGCTGCAGGCGCAGCTGGCGCAGTATCTGGAGCAGCTCGGTCTGGCAGCGCCGCTGATCGGATCGCTGCTGGAGCAGCTCACCGAAACGCAGGACCTGGGCGCCGCCTGGCGCGAGGTACTGGGCCAGCATTTGACCGCGCGCATCCCGATCGCCGACGACGACATGCTGGCCGAAGGCGGCGTGGTGGCCTTGCTCGGCCCGACCGGCGTCGGCAAGACCACCACCATCGCCAAGCTGGCCTCGCGCTTCGTGCGTGAGCACGGTGCCCGGCACCTGGGCCTGCTGACCACGGACAACTACCGCATCGGTGCCCACGAACAACTGCAGAACTACGGCCGCCTGCTGGGCGTGCCGGTACAGATGGTGGACTCGGCGGAGGACCTGACCACCGCCCTGGCGGCGCTGGCCAACAAGCGCCTGGTGCTGGTGGACACCGCCGGCATGAGCCAGCGTGACCTGCGCCTGGGCGAGGCCCTGGCCGGCCTGCAGCACAGCGGCCTGCGCAGCTACCTGACCCTGGCCAGCAACGCCCACGAGACGATGCTGGACGAGACCATCAGCGCCTTTGGCAAGCTGCCGCTGGCCGGCTGCGTGCTGACCAAGCTCGACGAATGTCCGAGCCTTGGCGCCACCCTGTCGGCGGTGATCCGCCACCGCCTGCCGGTGGCCTGCGTCACCGACGGCCAGCGCGTGCCCGAGGACCTGCGCCCGGCGCGCGCCCGCGATCTGGTCAGCGTTGCCGCCCAGCGCATGCATGCCCGCGCCGAGCAGGCGGCGGCGGTCGCGCCGGAGCCGGCCGTCGCTGCCCGCCGGGTGGCCGCCCATGCTTGAAGCGGCCTTCGACCAGGCGCGCGGCCTGCGCGCCACCAAGCCGGTGCAGGTGGTTGCCATCACCGGCGGCAAGGGCGGTGTCGGCAAGACCAATGTATCGGTCAACCTGGGCGTGGCGCTGGCCCAGCGCGGACGCGGCGTGATGCTGCTCGACGCCGACCTGGGTCTGGCCAACGTGGACGTGCTGCTGGGACTGCGGCCCCGCTGGACCCTGGCCCATGTGCTCAGCGGCGAGCGCGAGCTGCCCGAGGTCATCGTCGAGGGCCCGGCCGGGCTGCGCATCGTGCCGGCGGCATCCGGCGTGGCGGGCATGGCCGATCTGCCGCCCAGTGTCTACGGCGGCCTGATCCAGGCCTTCGGGCAACTGGCGGTCGACCTTGACGTGCTGCTGGTGGATACCGCCGCCGGCGTCTCGGAAGGCGTGATGAGCTTTGCCCGCGCGGCGCAGGACGTGTTGGTGGTGGTCTGCGACGAGCCGGCCTCGCTGGCCGATGCCTACGCCCTGATCAAGCTGCTGAGCACCCAGCACGGCGTGAGCCGGTTCCGGGTGCTGACCAACATGGTCCGCCGCGCCCGCGACGGGCGCGAGCTGTTTCACAAGCTGCTGTCGGTGTGCGATCAGTACCTGGACGTGGTGCTGGAGTTCGCCGGCGCGGTGCCGTTCGACGACTACCTGCGCAAGGCCGTGCAGCAACGCCAGTCGGTGCTGGAGGCCTACCCGCGCAGTCCGGCGGCCTTCGCCCTGCGCCAACTGGCCGAGCAGGTGGAGCACTGGCCGCGCGTAAGCGGCGCCAGCGGGCATCTGGAGTTCTTTTTCGAGCGCATGTTGCGGCCGGCCACGGCCGCGGTGGGAGGTTCAGCATGAGCGCAGTTCTCGCCTACGACAAGGCCGGCCGGCCCGAGGTGGCGGCACAGGAAGTGGACCGGCTGGTGCGTGCCCACGCGCCGCTGGTCAAGCGTATCGCCTATCACCTGCTGGCCCGCCTGCCGGCCAGCGTGCAGGTGGACGACCTGATCCAGGCCGGCATGATGGGCCTGATGGAAGCGGCCCGACGTTACGACGATGGCCACGGTGCCAGTTTCGAGACCTACGCCGGCATCCGCATTCGCGGCACCATGCTCGACGAGCTGCGCCGCGGCGGCTGGCTGCCGCGCACGGCCCTGCGCAAGCTGCGCCAGCTGACCGAAGCGACGCGTGCCGCCGAGCGTGAACTCGGCGGCGAGGCATCGCCGGAGGCCATCGCGCGCCAGCTGGGCATGGACATGGACGGCTACTACACGCTGGCGCGCGAGGCGTCCGAGTTCGGCGTGGTGCGCTTTGCGGACCTGGGCGGCGAAGAGGACGAACCCTGGGAGAACGGCATCGCCGACACCAGCCCCGGCCCGCAGGCGCAGGTGGAGGACGATGACCTTCGCACGCGCATCGCCGGCGCCGTGGACCTGCTGCCGGAGCGCGAAAAACTGGTCATGTCCCTGTACTACGAACAGAACCTGAACCTGCGCGAGATCGGCGAGGTGCTGGGCGTGAGCGAGTCGCGCGTGTGTCAGATCCACGGCCAGGCACTGATCCGCCTGCGCGCCCGCCTCGGCGGCCGCGATTGAGCCCTGGCGGCGCGGGGCCAGACACATGGACATTCTGAGTTTTGCCGGCGTGGCGATGGCCTTCATCGCCATCCTGGGCGGCAACGCGCTGGAGGGCGGGCATCTGAGCTCGCTGGTGCAGCCAACGGCCTTCCTGATCGTCGCCGGCGGCACCGTCGGGGCGGTGATGGTGCAGACGCCGCTGTCGACCTTCGTGAAAGCCATGAAGATGACCGCCTGGGTGTTCCTGCCGCCCAAGCTCGATTTTGCAGCCGCCGTCGAGAAGATCGTCGAATGGGGCAACGTCGCCCGCCGCGAGGGTCTGCTTGGCCTGGAGACGATGGCCGAGTCCGAGACCGACCCGTTCGTGAAGAAGGGCCTGCAACTGCTGGTCGACGGCAGCGAGCCGGACACCATTCGCGGCGTGCTGGAGGTCGAGCTGTCGGCCGCCGAGCACCAGGAAAACGCCGCCGCCAAGGTGTACGACGGTTTCGGCGGCTACTCGCCGACCATCGGCATCATCGGCGCCGTGATGGGTCTGATCCACGTCATGGAAAACCTGTCGGATCCGAGCAAGCTCGGCGGCGGCATCGCGGTCGCCTTCGTGGCCACCATCTACGGCGTGGCGCTGGCCAACCTGTTCTTCCTGCCGATGGCCAACAAGCTCAAGGGCGTGGTGCATCACCGCAGCCAGTTCAAGGAGCTGACCATCGAGGGCCTGGCGGCCATCGCCGCCGGCGAGAACCCGCGCAACATCGAGCTGAAGCTGCAGGGCTACCTGCACTGACGCCACCGTCATGGCCCGCAAGAAAAAGCACGAGGAACACGAGAACCACGAGCGCTGGCTGGTCTCGTACGCCGATTTCATCACCCTGCTGTTCGCCTTCTTTGTGGTGATGTACGCCGTCTCCTCGGTCAACGAGGGCAAGTACCGCGTGCTGTCGGACTCGATGGTGGCGGCCTTTCGCTCGCCCACCAAGTCGCTCATGCCGATCCAGGTCGGCAACATCGTCAAGAGCCCGTCCGGCAGTGCCGTCGAGCTGCCGCCGATGGCCACCAACCGTCTGATCGACAAGACCCGGCGCGGGAAGGTCGGGGGCGGGGAGGGCGCCGGCGCCGGTTCCGCCGATGGCGATGCCGCACAGGCCGTACTGCACCAGCTGGCCAACGACCTTGCCAAGGCCTTCGAAGCGTTGATTGCGCAGGACCTGGTCACCGTGCGCGAGGGCCAGCTGTGGCTGGAGGTGGAAATCCGCGCCGCGGTGCTGTTCGATTCCGGCAGCGCCCAGGTCAAGCCCGACGCCCTGCCGGTGGTCGACCAGGTGGTCGACATCCTGGCCGGCATTCCCAACTCCGTGCGCGTGGAGGGCTACACCGACAACGTGCCGATCAGCGCCGGTCAGTACCGCTCCAACTGGGACCTGTCGGCCGCGCGAGCCGGCAGCATGGTGCATCGCCTGCTGCAGCGCGGCCTGGACCCGTTGCGCCTGTCGCTGGCCGGCTACGGCGAGTACCGCCCGATTGCCGACAACGCCAGCGACGACGGCCGCAGCCGCAACCGGCGCGTGGTGCTGGTGGTGCTGGCGACGCCCGACGCGAGCGCGCAGCGCGAACTGGAACTGAGTCTGATTCGGCAGGGACCGGACGACGTCGGTTTCCGCGTGCCGGACGGGACGCCGGACGCAGTGTCGATCGTGACGCAGGCGATGGCGCCCACCGCGACGGCCCAGTCGGGGTCCGACCAGACAGATCCGGCCTCGAAGATCGGCACTTCCCGCTGGCCCGCCGATCGGCGCGCCGCCGGCCAGGTGCCGGACTTCGTGCCCTCGCCACAGCCGCCGCAGCTGGTGCCGCCGCTGTGAGCTGATCGCCATGCCCGGCGGCGTGTGGCTATAGGCCGTTGATTTTTCGCGCTATCAGAAAATTGTAGGAGCCCGGCTATGCCGGGCGATCATCGCGCTTTTCATCGCCGGCAGGCGCCGAGAACTCCGGGATGGATTTGTTCCGCGCTTCCCCCTAAGGTTCGCGGCTACGCGCGGCCGGGCCTTCCGGCGGCGCCAGTCTCAGCCGGGGATTCCATGCAGACGCGATTTCCGCACAGCGTGCGCGCTACCGCCGAGGGCGCCGCCGTCGAGCGCATCGTGCGCAAGTGCGTGCACTGCGGCTTCTGCAACGTCACCTGCCCGACGTTTCAGATTCGCCGCGACGAGCTCGACGGCCCGCGCGGCCGCATCTACCAGATCAAGGACGCCATCGAGACCGGCGTCGTCGCGCCGTCCCTACGCACGCACCTTGACCGCTGCCTGAGCTGCCGCGCCTGCGAGACCACCTGCCCGGCGGGCGTGGAATACGGGCGCGTACTGGACTATGGCCGCGAAGTCGCCGAACAGGCGGCACCGCGCGGCACCAGCGAGCGTCTCGCGCGCTGGGGCCTGCGCCAGGTTCTGCCGCACGCCGGCCGCTTTGCGGCCTTACTGGGCCTGGGCAGACTGGCGCGCCCGCTGTTGCCGGCCAGCCTGAAAGCCCTGATCCCGCCGGCCCGCGCGGCCGGGCCACGGCCGACCATCCGCCACGCCCGGCGCATGCTGCTGCTGGCCGGCTGTGTGCAGGACGCGCTCGATCCGCGCATCAACGCCGCCACCGCTCGGGTGCTGGATCGGCTCGGCATTCAACTGGACGTGATCGCCGGCTCCGGCTGCTGTGGCGCCATCAGCCACCACCTGACGGCCACGGACGAGGCGCGGGATTTCATGCGCCGCAACATCGACGCCTGGTGGCCGCAGCTGCAAGCCGGCGCCGAGGCCATCGTGGTCACCGCCAGCGGCTGCGCGGTGCAGGTCAAGGACTATGGCCGCCTGCTGGCCGACGATCCGGCCTACGCCGAGCGCGCGCAGAAAATCGCCGACTGCGCGCGGGACCTGTCGCAGATGCTCGCCGCCGAAGACCTGTCGAGCCTCAAGCCGGCCCCCGGCGCGCCGCGGCGCATTGCCTTCCAGAGCCCCTGTACGCTGCAACACGGCCAGCGCCTGGGCGGCGTGGTGGAGGGCCTGCTGCGCCGCGCCGGCTTCGAACTGCTGCCGGTGGCGGACGGACACGTCTGCTGCGGGGCGGCAGGCACCTATGCGCTGCTGCAGCGTGATCTGTCGCACGAGCTGCGCGGCCGCAAGCTGGCCAACCTGGCCGCCAGCGGGTCGGAACTGATCGTCACCGCCAACATCGGCTGCCTGAGCCATCTGCAGGGCAGGGCGCAGGTGCCGGTGCGCCACTGGATTGAGCTGTTCGACCCGGCGGACTGAAGCGCTCCCGCTGGACATGCCTTGTCAAATCGTGCGGGCACTTCCGACCTTCGCCGCCACGATGTCGTTCACTTCCAAGGCCATCAGCCGGTAGCCGATCTGCGTCAGCGTCGGGTCGTCCACCGGCGTTCGGTCGACCGGGGCGGGGGTCGACAGACGGCCGGTTTGCCGGCAGCCTGACAGCCGCATGCCCGGCCCGGTGCCGACGCAGCGCTTCACGGAGGATCCCCGCAGGCTCATGACGGAATCCACCTTCGACCTGGCGGTGATCGGCGGCGGCATCAACGGCGCCGGCATTGCCCGTGATGCTGCCGGCCGCGGTCTGTCGGTGCTGCTGGTGGAACAGCACGACCTGGCCGCGCATACCTCGAGCGCCAGCAGCAAGATGATCCACGGCGGGCTGCGCTACCTGGAGCATTACGAGTTCGGCCTGGTACGCAAGGCCCTGCAGGAGCGCGAGGTGCTGCTGGCGGCCGCGCCGCACATCATCCGTCCGCTGCGGGTGGTGATGCCGCACGACGCCGGCCAGCGACCGGCCTGGCTGATCCGCCTGGGCCTTTTCCTGTACGACCACCTGGCGCGTAGCGCGCGTCTGCCCGGATCGGGCGGCGTGGATTTTCGCCGTCATCCGGCCGGCGCCGGACTCAGGCCGGCGTTCTCGCGCGGTTTCGTCTATTCGGATGCCTGGGTGCAGGACGCGCGGTTGGTGGTGCTGAACGCCGTCGATGCGCGCGAGCGCGGGGCGCACATCGCCACCCGCACGGCGCTGATCGGCGCCCGTCGCACGGCGGACGCCTGGTCGCTGGACCTGCGCGCCGCCGATGGCGCCGCGTGCAGCGTGCAGGCGCGCCTGGTGGTCAACGCCGCCGGGCCGTGGGTCGGCACGCTGCTCGGCGGCCCCTTGGGCGTCGCCGCCCGGCACACGCTGCGCCTGGTCAAGGGCAGCCACATCGTGCTGCCGCGGCTGTTCGATCACGACTTCGGCTACCTGTTCCAGAACCCCGACGGGCGGGTGGTGTTCGCGCTGCCGTTCGAGGAGCGCTTCACCCTGATCGGCACCACCGACGTGGACTATCACGGCGATCCGGCACAGGCGGCCATCTCGGCCGAGGAAATCGATTACCTGTGCGGCACGGTGAACCGCTATCTGGCCCGCACGGTGACGCCGGCGCAGGTGGTCTGGACCTTTGCCGGCGTCCGCCCGCTGCTGGATGACGCGACCAGCAACGCCGCCCGCGTGACGCGCGATTACCGGCTGGATCTGGATCAGGCCGGCGCGGCGGTGCTGTCCGTGTTCGGCGGCAAGCTCACCACCTACCGCAAGCTGGCGGAGCAGGCGGTGGATCACATCGCGCCGCTGCTGGGCGGCGGGGCGGCATGGACCGCCGGCGTGCCCCTGCCCGGCGGCGACCTGGAGGACGGTGATCCGGCGGCGTTCGAGGCCCGGCTGCGCCGCGAGCGGCCGTGGCTGGCGCCGCCGCTGGCCCGGCGCCTGGCCGGCAGCTACGGCACACGGGCGCTGCGAATCCTGGACGGCATCGACAGCGCTGCGGCGCTGGGCGCGCCGGTGGTCGCGGACCTGTATCCCTGCGAGCTGAATTACCTGGTGCGCGAGGAGTTCGCCCGCACCGCCGAGGACATCCTGTGGCGGCGTACCCGGCTGGGCCTGAGCGCGCCGCCGGATGCTGCGGCGCGGCTCGATGTTTGGCTCGCCGGCGTTGGTGTGGGTGCCGTGCAGGCCGCGAAAACCGTTTGACGAGAACCTGAGGAGGCACGCAATGGCATACCTGTTGGCCCTGGACCAGGGCACGACCAGTTCGCGGGCGGCGCTGTTCGACACCCAGGGCGTCCTGGTGGCCATCGCCCAAGAGGAATTCACTCAGCACTATCCGCGCCCGGGCTGGGTGGAACACGACCCCGAGCTGATCTGGCAGTCGCAGCTGGACACCGCGCGCGAGGTGCTGGCCAAGGCCGATGTCCGCGCCGATCAGGTGCTGGCGCTGGGCATCGCCAACCAGCGTGAGACGGTGGTGCTGTGGGAGCGCGCCACCGGTCGCCCGGTGGCCAACGCCATCGTCTGGCAGGACCGGCGCACCGCCGCCGCCTGCGAGGCGCTCAAGGCGCAGGGCCTGGAGACGCTGTTTCGCCAGCGCACCGGTCTGCTGCTGGACCCGTACTTTTCCGGCACCAAGCTGGCCTGGCTGCTGGACAACGTGCCCGGCGCGCGGGAACGCGCCGAGCGCGGCGAACTGGCCTTCGGCACCGTCGACAGCTTCCTCATCTGGCGCCTGACCGGGGGGCGCGCCCACGTCACCGACGTGACCAATGCCTCGCGCACGCTGCTGTTCGACATCCACCACCGCCGCTGGGACGACGAGCTGCTGGGCCACCTGGGCGTGCCGCGCGCCCTGTTGCCCGAGGTGCTGGCCTCGGCCGACGATTTCGGCACCACGCAGGCCGATCTGCTGGGCGCGCCGGTGCGTATCGGCGGCGTGGCGGGCGATCAGCAGGCGGCCTTGTTCGGGCAGGCCTGCACGGTGCCCGGCATGGTCAAGAACACCTACGGCACCGGTTGCTTCATGCTCATCCACACCGGCGATGCGCCGGTGGCCTCGCCCAGCGGTCTGCTGGCCACCGCCACGGCGCACGCCGGTGATGTCCCCGGCTACGCGCTCGAGGGCAGCATCTTCGTGGCCGGCGCCGTGGTGCAGTGGCTGCGCGACGGGCTGGGCATCATCCGCAGCTCGGCCGAGGTGGAGACGCTGGCGGCTTCCGTGCCCGATACCGCCGGCGTGTACCTGGTGCCGGCCTTCGCCGGGCTGGGCTCGCCGTACTGGGATGCCAGCGCGCGTGGCGCGATGGTCGGCCTCACCCGCGGCGCCAACCGTGCGCACATCGCCCGCGCCGCCCTGGAAGCCATCGCCTTCCAGTCGGCCGATCTGCTCGACGCCATGCGTGCCGATGCCGGGCAGCGCATCGAGGCCATGCGCGTCGACGGCGGTGCCGCGGTCAACGCGCTGTTGATGCAGATTCAGGCCGATTTGCTGGGCATCCCGGTGGTGGTGCCGCGCATCCTGGAGACCACCGCGCTGGGTGCAGCCTATCTGGCCGGCATCCGCGCCGGCGTGTGGGGATCGGCGGCCGAGGTTGCCGCCTACTGGCAGTCGGAACGCACCTACGAGCCGGCCATTTCCGCCGACGAGGCGGGCGCGCGCCTGGCGCGCTGGCGCGAGGCGGTGTCGCGCACGCGTGGCTGGGAGACCTGAGTGCCATCGTGTAGATACTGTTTCCGGCCTTGCATCCGGCGGCCGGATAACAGTATCTACATGGCCTGGGCCGTCGGAGCCCGGGCCTGTGGGAGGCCCGCCCTCGGGCCGAACGACTGAGCGTGGTAGCGTGGTAGCCCGTATGCAGCGCAGCGCAATACGGGGAAAACCGGTCGCCTCATCACCCTGGATTCCGCTGCGCTCCATCCAGGCTACGCTTGCTGAACATTCGCTTCCTGCAGCGCAGCGACGGGTTGCCAAGCCGGCTGCCCGTAAGCGCCGATTCCGCGGGCCTTCGGAAAACCGTAGGAGCCCGGCTATGCCGGGCGATCATCGCGCAGCGAAGCTGCGCTACCCGGGCGATTCCAGCCCAGGTAGGGCTTCGCGGCGCAGGTGTCCGCCGCTTTTCGGAAGGCGGGCGGCCGCGCAAGTCTGCGGAGCCAGAATCCAGTAAGCTGTCGCTCACATGTCGGAAAACTGTGGTCTGTCCCCGGTTTCCCCAGGTTGAGCCCCTTCTTTCAGCCGCGGGGAACAAGTAGCCGTAGCGGGGAATTTGGTGGACACGCTGCGCTTTGCCCACCCGCAGCTCGCTGACCAATCAAAATTTAGCAATGATTGGGTCTACCCAGGCTCCGGCCACCCAGTGATTGCTCTCGGGGTGCAAATTTTGGTTGCTAACCTCGGCCAGCCGCTGGTCCGCGGCCGCTTCGACTGCCGTGAACCATGCTTCATTCTGTTCACGGTCGGTGCTGACGTCACCCGTCTCTGCAGGATGCTTCAACCACTCCGCGAACGCTTCCGGATTGATGCTGATTTCACCACCCTCGCCCACCAAATAGGCGGTAAATTCCTGGCGCCGTCTCTGCCCCTGATCGTTCTGCCAGCGAAGTAGGCTGGTCAGAACAGTCTTACCACCCATTTTGTCCGAACGAATCACGGCACTAAGCCCCAGGAAGTCATAACTCTTGGCTTTACGCACCAGGTACTGCATCAGGAAGGACTCGAGATCCAGCATGTGTGTTCCGGGGCGGCTGGTGGCAAGTACCCGATCCAGCGTGACCTCATAGCGGCTCCTTGTGACGCCGAGTTCTTTCTGAACAGACTCTGACAGACGGATGTGCAGAACATGATCGTTGTGTGTGCTCTCCACAATCTCGATGTTCAACGCCCGGAACATGCCCCTAACTAAGGCGGATGCGTGCTCTTGGCTGATCCGCAGTTCATGGTGCGCTTCGTCCGGGTCGAAGCTGGCTGCGTGCTCGAAGAGCTCCCGTTGTTTGATTGCAGATTCCTTGGCCTTGGCCAGCGCGTCGTCGATGCGTGCCTGCGTACGCTGAATGCCGGCAACTGTCGCCTCCTCAAGAATCTGATTCACATCCATGAGATCGGCAATCTCGCCAAGAATATCGTCGCGTAACTGGTCATTGTACTCATCGCTGACATCCGCCAAGTCATCGACAACCTGATCGATGCGCGCATACATCAGTTCCATAATCTGCTCGTCCACCGTATCCGGGGAGTGCACATTGAAAACCACCACGGGCTTATCCTGGCCGTACCGGTACAATCGTCCAATACGCTGGACGAGGCGCATCGGGTTCCATGGCAGGTCGTAGTTGACCATGATGTGGCATTTACGTTGCAAGTTGATACCTTCTCCGCCCGCCTCGGTGGAGATCAGAAACTGCGCGCCTTCTTCGAACCGCGCAATGGACTCACGTCGGGCGGGATGCGCCATTGAACCATTAATCAGTTCGACACTACCTGCTCCAAACCGCCTTTCGAGCGCCTCCTTGAGGTAACTCTGCGTGGTTCTGTACTCGGTGAAGATCAGGATCTTCTCATCCCCATTATTGGCTAGAACTCTGTCGATGAGCGCTTCCATGAAAAGCTCAAGCTTGCGATCATCCATACGAAGCTGTTCCACTTCCGCCAAGAGTTCATCGAGCAGCTCGAGCTCCCCCTCGAAAAACTGCTTTGCATCCGTCTGCAACTGCTCCTCCCATTCCCCAAGGAAGCGCTGATCGCGCTCATCCAGATCCGTGATGGTGCAACCGCTCTTAGCATCACCTTCCAATCTCGCCCGCCGGTTGATTAACGCGCTATGTATAGCTGCGACACTCGATGCCGCCAGTTTTCGGTAGATGGTCATCACGAAACCGATGGCATTGCCTTTTATGCCCAACGCTGCGCCCGCGGCATAGCCCCGCCTCAGGTAATCCTGAAGGCGCCTGTCGAACTCGATTGCGGCTTCGGAGACGGCAACGCGTAGCGCTTTGGTCGTCTTGCCCTTGAAGATAAAATTACCCTCCGCATCAGTTACGTCGGCCTTGTTGTTTCGGAAGACCATATCACCAATGATCTCTGGATTAAGCGCCAGGGTTATGATCTTGTCCTTGTGCTCAGGACGGAGGAGTTCCAGAAGTGCCTGGAACTTGTCCTGCATACCCTGGTGGGGGGTGGCGGTGAGCAGCACCATGGCATCCGTGCTGCCCCGCAGGCTCGCCGCCAACTGAAACCGCTGGGAGGCATCCAACGTCATCCCGTACTGACGGCGGCTCAAACGGTGCGCTTCATCGAAGATCACCAGATCCCAGGTGCCCGCCTGTTGAATAGATTGGAGATGCGCCTCACTCTTGAGCCGATCAATGGAAGCGATCACATAGTCATACATCTTCCAGTGTCGAGGCTCATTGATATGGAAGTCCTCTCCGTAGATCTGAAATTCCCCCATTTGGAACTTGTTGTGAAGTTCTTCCTGCCACTGCTTCGTAAGCCCCGCCGGAGTTACGAGTAACACCCGCTGCAGACTCCCACGTTGTCTGAGGGCGGCAAGCAACATCCCGGTCTCGATGGTCTTGCCGAGACCAACATCGTCTGCGATTAGCCAGTTGAGATTGCCAGACGCGAGGATGTGGTGTACGAGGTGGATCTGGTGGGGTAAAGGGTCGATCTCCATACGGGAGAGCGACCCAGTGTTCTCGTTCCACATCTCTAGTGCATGGGCGAGGGCCTTCAGCCTGAACCGCTCCGCACTGTCCTTGGGCCCCTTGTCCCCCAGAATGAATCGATGCCGGACTCCCTTGATCTGGCGCAGGTTCTCATAGGGCAGCCAAGCCTGTCGTCCAGCCTCGGGAAAATCGACCAGCACCTGATCCCTACCCCCTAAGGTACGGGTCTTGAGGACGACACCTTCACCGAGCGTTTGACGGGTTCGGGAGTTGGGAATGTCTTGCACCTCCATGAACGGGCAGAACCCACTGCGGATTTCGGACAGAGGAAGAACGCTCGTGCCATTACTGCCGTTCCACTTGACCGTAACTTCGATCCTAGAACGGGTGTCAACCGCAGTCTGAACCCGGCCCCGTAGGATACGGTTATCCTGCATTATGCGACTTACGACACAACCACCCACAGGCAGAAGCCGTTCTCTACTTTGAGACATTCGCGATACCCCGCACATTCCTGTTGATCGTTATGAAAATTTCTGAATCTGACGGATAACACTCGACTAGTCACTAGGCTGACTTTCCAAATGTGAATGCGTAGTCCTCCGCGTTGGCCGCTTTCGACGTTACTGGATGTCTTATACCTTTGAATCCTTGTTCTTCGGTGGAGGAGGCAGTGATTCAAGGACCAAATATTCCTGGTTCACCTTCATTCTTCCTTCAGTTGGTCGTGAGACCTTATCCATGTTGATTCCAAGAGTTGACAAGGTTTGGCTCTCCGGCATGAGTAGGCTATGCAGAAAAGAGAACTCCGAATCGGTCATAACGTTAAACGAAAATGGGACATCCCCGGGCAAGGCTCCACGCATCGATCCCGTCCGATATTTCAGATATTTGAAGAACGCCTTGAATGTGCGTCGGAGCGAATCGTTGTAGTACCAACTCTCATACTCTGTTTCGATGAATGCATAGATCTCTTCGATGTCAGGCAAATTGGGGAAGGACCGAATAATTCTAAGCGCCTCCGCCCAGCTCATATTTTTGTATGCGGCGTCTGCTTGGGCATATGGGCTGTTTGTTCTTATCTTGTGAAATGTGGTCCAGAACTGATCGTTCCATCCCCAGAAGCGCTTGATCCTCCTTGCTAGGGCTAGTTCCTCCGGGAGCATGCCATTTTCGATCTCCCGCTCGACGGCGACACGGGCCGCCGACCAGCCATTTTCGACGAATACCTGCTGGAGGAGCGGAAGATGCTCAATGGCCCAGTAGGTTCTCGCCAACACTTCCGCTGCGATCTGTCTCGCTCTCTTCTCTCTGGTTATCAGATCATCTTCAACAGGCGGGTCAGCAAACCCGCGTTGCGCTTCCTCGTTGAACTCATCCAAATCCGCAAGATCATCCCAATTTAATTCATATGGTTCTTCCTCCATGGAGCCCAGCGCTCCTGAACGATCCGGTTCTATAAATATATCCTCATCGTCAGCGGCTTCCTCTTGGGAAAACTCGCTTTCATCGGGTTCACCTTCATAGACCTGATCTGCTCTGCCCCAAGAATCCGAATGGGACATAAGACCCGAATATCCCGGGTCATCTGCGAATTCATCACTATCGTCAGTATCGGTCTCACCAATCTCCTCCCGCTGGTGCCATCTGTCCACAGATGTCGGCCGGAGATCGTTATCATCTGTCTCATCGAGCTGCTCGGTGAAGATCGTAGCTTCGCCGGCTCCAGACTCATACTCTTCGGAGCCAGCAGGAGCAGAGTCTAGCGGGAGGGTCTCATCAGGTTTTATGTAAGCATGAAGCGCGGCAGCTGTGGAATGGACGCTATTTGTGCCAGTCGTCGCTTCCGAGTGGGCATCCTCATGGGATGCGGTGTAACCATCTTTCCCCGGATGGCAATGTGGAACAGCAGAAACATTGGAAACGTCGATCGACAAGGGCGGCTGCGGAACGCTGTTATCATGCGCGCCCGCATCGGCGGTGATTGAGTACGCTATCTCGTCTGTTTGTTCTGTCTGCGACTCGATATAGGCGAAGTCTTCGTCGTCGAAGTGATCAGGCTGATACGTCGATTCCGCTGATCCCTTGCGGCCAGCACTCCGGCTAACCTCAAGAGATTTTCGGAGGTAGACTACGGCCTTCTCGAGCTGTTGGTCCAAGAGATATGCTCTCCCCAGCGTACTTAGCACCACTGACGAGTGTGGGTCGGTTTCCAGGTACTCCAGCAACAGGTCGATGGCGGCCTTGCGCATGCCGCCTGTGACCAGCCGGTTCGCTTCTGCAAGGAGTTCGTTTACGTTCACCGGAACACGATCACCGAGCTATAGTCAAGCCGAATCTGGAGGATGGACCGGTGTGTAACTTGGCGCGGCATGGCCTGGGCCTTGGAATTACTTGTACTGAAGCTTTTTAGCACACCGCTGCCGAGGGGCACCACCGCATCGCAGGTGGCGGTCGGTAGCGGACGGGCGGGGGAGGGGATGCGCCTGCCAAAGCCGCCTCAATCCCCCATCAAAATCGACGCATCGCCCGGATTCGGGAAGAACAGCGACAGCCAGTCCGGCCGCAGCGGGATGACGACTTCGGTCGTAATGCCGGGCAGGTAGCGGCGGGTGTCGATGTAGTAGTACTCCATCATGTCGCCGATGCGGCCGCCCTGGATGACGGGCATGCCGTGTTTTTCCAGTTCCGGCAGGGCGGCGGCGAATTCTTCCTTCGAGCAGATGGTGGGGAAGGTGTGGTGCATGCCTTCGCCGCGCTCTTTCAGGAATTCGTCGTAGACGCACTTGTCGCTGCGCGGGGTGATCAGCTCGAAGCACAGTTCGCCCGCGCGCCCGACGTGGTTGTCGTAGGCGTGGTAGCAGGGCTGGCCGTAGTAAGTCGTTTCTTCCATGCTCACGCCGGATTCGATCTGGAACTCGATCCAGCGCTGCATGCCGAACAGGTTCTGCAGGTTGGCCTTGGTGCGGTTGCGGTCCTTGCAGACCACGCCGATGTGCAGCATTTTCTGCGTCGGCAGGAACTTCGGCCCCAGGTGCTTGAGGTCCATGTGCAGCACTTCGTCCGGCTTGATGGCGCTGCGCCAGTCCGGTCGGCGCGGGCAGTGCACTTCGATGATCACGTTCGACAGCGCGTCGCGGGTGTCGAGCTGGTAGTAGTCGACGGCGTCGAAGAAGGTGCCGCTCTGGCGGATGCCGATGCCCTGGGCGGCCAGCTCCGCCTTGAGCGTTTCGAACTGCGCGGGCTCGCACACGCTGGCGGCCACGCCGTACATGCCCTCGCCGACGCTGTCGAGCATGGCCTGGTAGCCGGACGGGCCGTCCACGGGCTGGATCAGTTCGATACCCAGCTCACCGTTATGGCCGAACACGGATATCCAGCGGTGCTGGGCGGCCTTGCCTTCGAACATGGAATTGCTGAGGTATTTGCCGTCGACGCGGATCACTTCCCAGCGGTCGATGCCGAAGAAGCGCGCGAAGTTGGTGACCACCTGCCGGTAGTCGCGCACGACGACGGTGGTGTATTGCCATTTGTCGACCGGGATAGTTGCGGACATGGGGAATCTCCTCGTTTGCGGTTCACAAAAAAATCAGGCCGGGTTGCGCCGGCCTGAGGGGTTTGTTCGCGTGCGCCGTGCGGGGCGCGCTCAGGTGAAGGTGACGTCCTCGCCCATGGCGGCGATCTGCGCGTAGGTGGGCGGCGCCACCACTTCCAGGAACATGCCGCCCAGTTGCTCGCGGGTGTCCAGGAAGAACAGCTCGGCAATGCCGGCGATCTTGCAGTAGTTGGCGACCTTCACGCCCTGGCTGGTGTAGCGGCGCACCAGCTCCAGCGGTTCCGGGTGCGACAGGTCGCCGACGTGCTGCATGCCGTCGCCGTACTGCTGCACGAAGTCACCAAAGATGGTTTGCCCGGACACCGGCTGGCACAGCTCGATCAGCGTGTCGCCCAGCTTGGCGAAGGCCGAAATCCATACGAACTCGGCCGGCTTGCCGTAGTACTCGGCCTTTTCCATGATGGCCGACGGAATTTCCATCTTGCGCCAGGTTTTCAGGCCCATCAGGCTGGCGAAGCCGCGCGCCGTCGTCTCCCAGTCCTTGACCGCCATCGCGACGTGGTTGATCGGCCCCAGGCGTACGCCAAGATCGTTGATCATCGTCCCCTCCCTTACTCGTTGCGGAATTGCCGGCGCGTGCTTGAGCGCCTCCATGTGCGGCGCCAGCACCTCGCTGGCCACCTTCAGGCCCAGCACCATGCCCGGTGCGCCGATGTAGAACATGGACTGGAACAGCACCTCGATGATCTGCGCCGGGCTCAGGCCGGCATGCAGGGCCACGCGCATGTGGTCCTTGAGCGGCCCCTCGCGGCCGAGCGCCAGATCGGTGCCCATCAGCAGCAGGGCGCGGTCGCGCAGCGGCAGGTTGTCGCGGGCGTACAGCGCGCCCCAGGTCTTGGAGAACAGGTAGCCCAGTTCGCTGCCGAACAGCGGGTTGTCGATCAGGCCCTCGACCTTGGCGGCGTCCTCGGCGCCCAGCACCTTGCGCATCAGGGCCACGCCCTGCTGGAAGTCCTTGCTGTCGCGGGAGAACGGAAAGCCGTCGGCGGCTTCGATGTTGAACGTGCCTTCGTTTTTCATGGCGACCTCGCGGGTGGGGCCCGTTAGAGCAGGAAGGTCAGGTTGGTGATCTCGGAATCGCAGTTGAGCAGGCCAACCTTCTTGTAGCGAATCTGCCACACGCCGGTATCGGCACGCCGCAGGATATGTTCACAGAAGGCCGGAAAGATATTGAGCGGTTCCAGGCGCCGCTGCGAGTTGTTCTTGAACTCGTAGATCACCTGGTTCGAGCGCACGGCGATTTCGCCGTCCTGCTCGCCGGGCGCGATGGCGATGTTGCTGATCTGGTGCAGGGTGCTCGACGGCACCGCCTGGGCAAAACAGAACTCGCTTTCCAGGCGGATCAGGCGCTCGTTCAGCAACTCCATGTCGTCGTACACGAACGACACGTGCTGCAGCGGGTCGGCGTCAAGGCGGTTGGACGGGATCCAGTACAGCGCGTCGGTACTGAACAGCTTTTGCCACTCGCGCCAGCGCTTCTCGTCGATCAGGCGCGCTTCCTCGATCAGAAACGCTTCTACGGCATTGCGATCCATGGTTACTTTCCTGCCTGCGCCATCAGCCGCCGGTACTCGTAGTACGGCGCACGTTGTTGGGTTTCCTGCGTGTGGCCGCCGACACGGCGGCCCTTGTCGTCCGTTGTCTCCGACAGGTAGCCGCGATTCAGATACACCCACGGCGCCATGCGCGCGTGGTAGCCGGCACCCATGCGATCGAACACGGCGTAATCGTCCGGGCCGCCGAACGAAGCCGGGCCGTAGAAGAACTCGTGCTCGCGCACGCGGCGGGTGTTGAACTGCGGCGGTACGCCCTTGAGGGTGGTGTGGTACAGGCGCACCTCGGTCAGTTCCGGCTCGATCGGCCGGATGACGCGGAACTGGTACTCCAGAATCGCAAAATTGGGGAACACTACCAAGTTGAAACGCGTGCGCAGCACTTCCATCGCCCGCTCGCGGCCGTGTGCCTGCGTCAGCAGGTCGATGAACTCCGGCCCCCAGCGCTTGAACACTGCCTCGTCGGGCATGCGGTACACCTCCAGCACGTTGTTGCCGTGCCCGCCGTCGATGCCGTGCAGGGGCTGGTCCTGGTAATTGCCCGGGAAACCCATCTTGCGGATCATCACGTCGAAGGCCGTGGCGTGCGTGACCGGCGCGTGATAGCCCTCGACGCTGCCCTCGACCTGGATTTTCCAGTTGCCCTTGTACAGGTGCTTCGACACGCCGCTGTGGCCGACCAGGATTTCGCCGACCGGCGAGAAGTCCATGTACAGGTCGATGTATTCCTTCACGCCGCTGAGCTTTTCCTTCAGCGAGATGTCCGGCTCGGCCAGCAGGCTGGCAAAGATGATGCCGCGATAGCTCTCGACCCGAACCGCGGAAACCATGTTCAGCGATTCCTTGTCGAGCTCGCCCGGGTTGTAGCCGCGCGGCATGGCGATCGCCGCCAGCGAGCCGTCGAGCCCGAACTCCCAGCCGTGGTAGGGGCAGGTGAAGCTCTTGACGTGGCCTTTTTCCGTGGCGCACACCGTGGCGCCGCGGTGCATGCAGCGGTTGACCAGCACATGCACCTTGCCGGCCATGTCGCGGCTGACGATGACCGGCACCAGGCCGATGAACGTGGTCTTGTAATCGCCCGGATTGGGCAGCTCGCTCTCGTGCGCCACGTACACCCAGGAGCGATAAAAGATGCGCTCCAGCTCGTCCTGCAGCACGGCAGGATCGGTATACAGGCTGATGTGGGTGCGATCGACCTGGGCCAGGTCGTCGTAGTCCCGCGGTTTGTTCATGTCCGGACTCCTCTGAAAATCATGGTCGGCGCGGGGACGCCGAATGCGCGGCGGCACAGGCAATAGCCGGTGCGCTGCGTCGTGGTCAGTTCGGGCGTGAAACGCGCCCGGCAGGGGATACGCGCACGGTATCCGGCCGACGAACGCTTGTAAAGCAGCGCCGACCGTTTGGTCGGTCGGGTCGGCTTGACGACCGTCAATGGCTGCCGCAGCGACCCTGCCAACATCCGCCACGCCCATGTTGTCGTCGGCGATCGTCGCCGTCCGGCACATGGCCGCCCGATCAGGAGTACCCCATGCGACCGCAAGACTTGCAGTGGCGAGTTGTCGACAAGCCCGGCGAGACCTTCAAGGTTCACCGCTCGATCTACACCGACCCCGATATCTTCGAGGCGGAGCTGAAGCACATCTACGAGGGCAACTGGATCTACATCGCCCACGACAGCGAGTTGCCCAAGCCCAACGACTACATCACCACCGTGATGGGTCGCCAGCCGGTGATCATCAACCGCGACAGCGACGGCCAGTTGCGCGGCTTCGTGAACGCCTGCAGCCACCGCGGCGCCAATGTGTGCCGCAAGCGCAAGGGCAACGCCAAACAGTGGGCCTGCCCGTATCACGGCTGGGTGTTCGACAATCGCGGCGGCCTGCTGGACATCAAGAACGAGGCCGGCGGCGCCTATCCGGCCGGTTTCAGCAAGGACGCCTACGGCCTGACGCCGGTGCCGCGGGTCGAGTCCTACCGCGGCTTCATCTTCGCCAGCCTGAATGCCGACGTGCTGCCGCTGAAGGAGCACCTGGCCGGTGCGGCGATCTTCCTGGACATGTTCGCCGACCAGTCCGAGCAGGGGCTGGAGGTGTTGCCGGGGCAGTCGGTGTACACCCACCACGGCAACTGGAAGATGCAGGCCGAGAACGGCGTCGACGGCTATCACGTCGACGTGGTGCACGCCTCGTATTTCAATTTGGCTGGGCAGCGGGCCAAAAAGGCCGCCCAGGCGGCCGGCAAGGACGAAGTCAAGGCCATCCAGGTGCTCAATCCGCAGCTGGCCAACGGCAACTACGACCTTGGCAACGGGCACGTGCTGATCTGGTTCGATGTCGCCAACTACCGCGACCGGGCCGCCGGCATGCAGTTCGAGAGCCTGGTCGAGCGCTTCGGCGAGCCGCGCGCCCGCTGGATGGCCGCCCGCCTGCGCCAGGTGCTGATCTACCCGAACGTGATCCTGTTCGACGGCATTTCCACGCAGGTGCGTTCCTGGCGACCGCTGTCGGCGGACGAGACCGAGGTCACCGTCAAGTGCATCGCCATGAAGGGCGAGGCTCCCGAACAGCGCCGCCGGCGCCTGCGCCAGTACGAGGATTTCTACAGCGCCAGCGGCCTGGCCACGCCGGACGACCTGACCGAGTTCGACGCCTGCCAGTCCGGTTACTACGGGCGCAATGCGCAGTGGCAGGACTTCGACCGCGGCATGGCGCGGCGCGTGATGGGGCCGGATGCGTATGCGCAGGAGGTCGGCATCAAGGCGCGCGTGAGCGCCCCCGACGCGGCCGACGAGACCCTCTACCACGGCGAATACCGGCACTGGATGAACACCCTGTGCAAGGGTCTGGAGCGCGACGCCAACGCACGCGAGGTGGCCTGAGATGGCAATCGACATTCAACTGCTGGCGCAAGTCGCCGACTGCCTGCTCGAAGAGGCGGCCTGTCTCGACCAGCGCCGCTGGGACGACTGGCTGGCCCTGTACGAGGACGACTGCGTGTTCTGGCTGCCGGCCTGGGACGACGATGACGTGCTCAACGAAGACCCGGACACGCAGCTGTCGCTGATCTACCTGGAAGGCAAGCCGCGTCTGGAGGAGCGCATCTGGCGCATCCGTTCGGGTCTGTCCTCGTCGCTGTTGCGCATGCCGCGCGTGACGCACCTGGTGACCAACGTTCGCCTGGCCGGTGCGCGTGACGGCTGCCAGTTGGTCAGCGCCAACTTCCAGACCGACGCCTTCAAGCACGATGAAAAGCGCGTCGATTTCTTCTTCGGCACCTACCGCTACGCGCTGCGCCGGCGGGCCGAGGGCTTCGGCATCGTGCACAAGAAGGTGGTGATCAACAACGACATCATCCCGCGCCAGCTGGACGTGTTCAGCGTGTAGGGAGAGCCGGCGCCTCAGTCCGGTGTTCGGACGAGGTCCTGGTAGAGCGCGTTGTAGGCCTGGGCGGCGGTGGTCCAGGAGTGATCCTCGGCCATCCCGGCGGCCTGCATTTCCCGCCAGGATGTCCCGGCCCGGTACAGGCCGAGGGCGCGCCGGATGGCTGCGGCGAGCGCCGCCGCGCTGGCTTGCTTGAAGACGATGCCGGTGGCGCGCCCGGCGGCGAGATTGGCCGGGCTGGCGTCCACCACGGTGTCCGCAAGCCCACCGACGGCGCGCACGATCGGCACCGTGCCGTAGCGCAGGGCGTACAGCTGCGTCAGGCCGCAGGGCTCGAAACGCGACGGCACCAGAAAGGCATCCGCGCCAGCCTGGATGCGGTGGGCAAGTGCTTCGTCATAGCCGGATCGAAACGCGATCCGGCGCGGGTTGGCACGGGCCGCTGCCTGCAGCGCGGCGACATAATCGGCCTCGCCGCTGCCAAGTACCGCCACCTGCGTGGCGGCCGGCAGCCGATTAAGAACCCCCAGCAGCAGGTCGATGCCCTTTTGTTCCACCAGGCGGCCGACCAGCCCCAGCAGCAGGGCGTCGCGTTCGGCGGCAAGCCCCAGTTCGGCTTGCAGTGCCGCCTTGTTCTGTGCCTTGGCGGCGAGGCTCTGGGCATCGTAGGGCGCCACCAGTGCCGGGTCCGCAGCGGGGTTCCAAAGCTCCGTGTCGATGCCGTTCAGGATGCCCGACAGCACACCGGCGCGATACCGCAGCAGCCCGTCCAGGCCGCAGCCGAACTCGGCGGTCTGGATTTCCTGTGCATAGCGCGGGCTGACGGTGGTGATGCGGTCGGCAAAGGCCAGTCCGCCCTTGATCAGCGCCAGCTGGCCGTAGAACTCCAGCGCGTCCGGTGACCACCAGTCCACGGGCAGACCGAGCGCGTCGGCATCCGCGCCCGCCACCAGCCCCTGATAGGCAAGGTTGTGGACGGTGAAGACGGTCCTGGGGCGTTTGGGTTCCAGGCTGAGCAGGGCCGGCAGCAGGCCGGCCTGCCAGTCATGCGCATGCACCACGTCGGCGCGCCAATCTGGTGCAAGGTGGCCCAGTGCGAGGGCCGCCGCGGCGCGGCAAAACAGCGCAAAGCGCGCGGGGTTGTCCGGCCAGTCCTGACCGGTGACGTCCTGGTAGGGGTTGCCGCTGCGCTCGAAGGCCGTCGCCTGGATCAGGTAAACCGGCAGTGGGCGGCCGCCGTCGATCGGCAGTTCGGCCTGCAGCAGGGCAAGCGGCGTCCCGTACAGGGCCGAGCGGGCAATGAGGCGCGTCGTGGGCAGGGCCGCCAGGGCGGCGGGGTAGGCCGGCAATACCAGTCGCGCATCGACGCCGACGGCGCGCAGTGCGGCGGGCAGAGCGCCCACCACGTCGCCCAGACCGCCGGTCTTGATGAGTGGATAGGCCTCGCTGGCCGCCAGCAGAACCCGCAGGCGCCGGCTCACGGCAGTTCCAGCACCAGCGCCGCCAGCGGCGGCAGGTCCAGCGTGATCGACCACGGGCGGCTCATCCACGGGATGGCCTGGGCGTGGGCACCGCTGTTGCCGACGTTGCTGCCGCCGTAGTACGCGGAGTCCGAGTTCAGCAGCTCGCGGTACCAACCGGGCCGGGGCACGCCCAGGCGGTAGGCATGGCGCACGATGGGCGTGAAGTTGAGCACCACCAGCAGCGTGCGCCCGCCGCCGTGGCGCAGGTAGCTGACCACCGACTGGGCGGCGTCGTGGCAGTCCACCCACTCGAAGCCCTGCGGCTCGAATTCGTGGCTGTGCAGCGCCGGGTGCTCGCGGTAAAGCCGTGCCAGGTCGCGCAGCACGGCGTGTACGCCGCGGTGGGTATCAAAATCCAGCAGCGGCCAGTCGAGCGCGGTGTCGTGGTTCCACTCGGTCCACTGCCCGAACTCGCTGCCCATGAACAGCAGCTTCTTGCCCGGAAAGGTGAACTGGTAGGCGTACAGCAGGCGCAGGTTGGCGAATTTCTGCCAGTCGTCGCCGGGCATCTTCGACAGCAGTGCGCGCTTGCCGTGGACCACCTCGTCGTGGCTCAGCGGCAGCACGAAGTTTTCCGTGTACGCGTAAAGCATGCCGAAGGTTAGCCGGTCGTGGTGGTACATGCGGTGCACCGGATCGTGCTGGAAATAATCCAGCGTGTCGTGCATCCAGCCCATGTTCCACTTGAGGGCAAAGCCCAGGCCGCCGGTCCACGGTGGGCGCGAGACCTGCGGCCAGGCGGTGGATTCCTCGGCGATCATCAGGGCGCCGGGGTTCTGGCCCTGCACCACGCCGCAGACCTCGCGCAGGAACTCGACCGCTTCCAGGTTCTCGTTGCCGCCGTAGCGGTTGGGCAGCCACTGGCCGGGCTCGCGCGAGTAATCCAGGTACAGCATGGAGGCGACCGCGTCCACGCGCAGGGCGTCGACGTGAAAGGCCTCCACCCAGTGCAGGGCGCTGCCGATCAGGAAGCTTTTCACCTCGGCGCGGCCGTAGTTGAACACCAGCGTGCCCCAGTCCGGGTGCTCGCCCAGGCGCGGGTCCTCGTGTTCGTACAGCGCCGTGCCGTCGAAGCGGGCCAGCGCGTGCGCGTCGCGCGGAAAGTGCGCCGGCACCCAGTCCAGGATCACGCCGATGCCGGCCTGGTGCAGGCGGTCGATCAGCAGCCGCAGGCCGTCCGGGTCGCCGTGGCGACTGGTCGGGGCGAAATAGCCGGTGCACTGATAGCCCCATGAGGCGTCGTACGGATGCTCGGTCACCGGCAGCAGCTCGACGTGCGTGAAGCCCAGGTCCGCGACGTACGGCACCAGCTGCTCGGCCAGCTCCGCGTAGCTCAGAAAACCGCCATCCGGGCGCCGCCGCCAGGAACCCAGGTGCAGCTCGTAGACGCTCATCGGCGCATGGCGCCAGTCGCTTTCGGCGCGCCGCTGCAGCCAGTCCTGGTCGCCCCATCGATAGACGCTGTTGGCGGTCACGCGGCTGGCGGTGCTCGGGCGCAGTTCGCCGGCGCGGGCGTAGGGATCGGCCTTCAGCAGCAGGCCGCCGGCAGTGCGCAGCTCGAACTTGTACAGCGCGCCGGCCGTCACGCCCGGCACGAACAGCTCCCACACGCCGCTGTCGCCGCGACAGCGCATCGGCTGCCAGCGGCCATCCCAGCCGTTCCAGTCGCCGACCACCGACACGCCATCGGCATTCGGTGCCCAGACCGCAAACAGCACCCCGTCGATGCCGTCCACCCGCCGCGGATGGGCGCCCAGGAAATTCTGCGGATGCCAGTGGCGGCCCTCGCGCAGCAGGTGCAGGTCGAACTCGGCCAGTTGCGGCGGGAAGGTGTAAGGATCCACCGCCTGACGCGAGTGGCCGGCGGCGTCCTGCCAGCACACGGTGTAATGCTCCGGTAGGGACCGATCGCCAGGATTGCCCTCGAAGATGTCGCTGTCCGGCAGGCGTCTCAGCGGCGGGTCGGGCGCATCGCTCAGCCAGACGCGCCGGGCACCCGGACAGCACACGCGCAGTGCCGCGCCGTGCCGGCCGAGCAGCGTGAATGGGTCGTACAGGCGGCCGTCCGCGAGGCGCCGCAACTCGGCCGCCGGCAATTCTGGAATGCTTATTGCGTTCATTCGATCCGGGTCAATTCGCTGCACGTTGCCGCATGGTATCAATGGCCCAGCCTGGTCCCACCACGATCAACCGGAGACGCTTCGCATGAACGGTGCCAAACGCCCAGAACGCTTCATCAGCGAACTGACGCGCGACACCCTGGCGCTGATCCTGGCCGGCGGGCGCGGCAGCCGCCTGGAGCAGCTCACCCTGTGGCGGGCCAAGCCGGCGGTGCCCTTCGGCGGCAAGTTCCGCATCATCGACTTTCCGCTGTCCAACTGCGTCAACTCGGGCATCCGCCGCATCGGCGTGCTCACGCAGTACAAGGCGCACTCGCTGCTGCTGCACATCCAGCGCGGCTGGGGACAGTTGAGCGGTCAGTTCGGCGAGTTCGTGGAGCTGCTGCCGGCCCAGCAGCGGCTGGAGACCTCCTGGTACGCCGGCACCGCCGATGCGGTGTGGCAGAACCTGGACATCATCTCGGCCCACAATCCCGAGTACGTGCTGATTCTGGCCGGCGACCACATCTACAAGATGGACTACGGCCCGATGCTGGCGGCGCACGTGACGCGCCAGGCCGACGTGACCGTGGGCTGCTTCGAGGTGCCGGTCGGCGAGGCCAGCGGCTTTGGCGTGATGGGCGTGGACGACGAGCTGCGCATTCACAGCTTCGTCGAGAAGCCAGCCGAGCCGCCGCCGATGCCCGGTCGCAGCGACGTGGCGCTGTGCTCGATGGGCATCTACGTGTTCAACACGCGCTTCCTGTTCGAGCAGCTGTACAAGGACGCCGACACGCGCGGCTCCAAGCATGACTTCGGCCGCGACATCATTCCCGGTCTGCTGGAGCGCTACCGGGCCTTCGCCTACCCGTTCGTCGATCCTGCCACCGGCGGGCAGGCCTACTGGCGCGACGTCGGCACGCTGGACGCCTACTACGCCGCCAACATGGACCTGGTCGGCGTGACCCCGGAACTGAACCTGTACGACACCGAGTGGCCGATCTGGACCCTGCAGGAGCAGGTGCCGCCGGCCAAGTTCGTGTTCGACGATGACGGCCGCCGCGGCATGGCGGTCGATTCGGTGGTGTCCGGCGGCTGCATCATCTCCGGCGCCACGGTGCGCCGGTCGCTGCTGTTCACCAACGTGCACATCGAGGCTGGCGCGCAGGTCCAGGAGTGCGTGGTGCTGCCGCAGGTGAAGATCGGCGAGGGCTGCCGCATCCGTCGCGCCATCGTCGAGCGCGGCTGCGTGATCCCGCCGGGCATGGTGATCGGCGAGGATCCGGCTGCCGATGCGCAGCGCTTCAGCGTCACGCCCGGCGGCGTGACGCTGGTCATTCCGGAGATGCTGGGCCAGGCGCTGCACCATGCCCGCTGAGCGACGGGCTGGCGTACTGCTGCATCCAACGTCCTTGCCTGGCCCCTTCGCCCGCGGCGACCTGGGGCACGAGGCCTACCGCTTCGTCGAATTCCTGGCCGCCGCCGGTTGCAGCGTGTGGCAGATGCTGCCGGTCGGTCCGGCCGGCGACGGCGGCAGTCCGTACCAGTCCAGCTCGGCGCATGCCGGCTGTCGCGAGCTGATCAGCCTGGATTGGCTGCGCGATCGGGGCTGGCTGGCAGTCGTCGATCCGGCACGCTCACGCGCCGAGCATCTGCAGGCGGCTGGCGTTGCGTTCTGCGCCGCACCGGCGGTCGATTTTGCGGATTTCTGCGTCCGCGAGGCGCACTGGCTGGAGGACTTCGCCCTCTACAGTGCGCTCAAGGTGGCGCATCGCGGGCGGGCCTGGACCACGTGGCCGAAGGGCGAGCGCAACCGCAGCCGGCGGGCGCTGGCCAGCGCCCGCGAGCATCACGCGGCGGCGCTGGCGCAGGTGCGCTTCGAGCAGTACGCGTTCTTCACCCAGTGGCAGGAGCTGCGCGACTACGCCCACCGGCACGGCGTGCGCCTGTTCGGTGACCTGCCCCTGTTCGTGGCGCACGACAGCGCCGACGTCTGGGCGGCGCCGGAAGCTTTCCTGCTGGACGAAAACGGCGAGCCAACCTTCGTGGCCGGCGTGCCGCCCGATTACTTTGCCGCCGATGGCCAGCGCTGGGGCAACCCGCAGTACCGCTGGGACTGGCACGAGGCCAACGGCTTTGCCTGGTGGCGGGCGCGGGTCGGCACGCTGGCCGGGCTGTTCGATCTGCTGCGAATCGACCATTTCCGCGGCCTGGAGGCGGTGTGGATGATTCCGGCCGAAGCCCCGACGGCTGCCACCGGCTTCTGGCAGCCGGTGCCCGGTGCGGAACTGCTGGCAGCCATGCGGGACGCGCTTCCCGACCTGCGGCTGGTGGCCGAGAACCTGGGCATCATCACGCCCGAGGTCGAGGCCCTGCGGACGCAGTTCGACCTGCCGGGCATGGTGGTGCTGCAGTTCGCCTTCGACGGTGATGGCAGCAATCCGCATCTGCCGCACAACCACGACCGCAGCGATGTGGCCTATACCGGCACGCACGACAACGACACCACACTGTCCTGGTTCAGCGGTCTGCCCGACGCCACGGCGCAGCGGGCGCTGGACTACCTCGGCCAGCCGGGGGAGGCCATGCCCTGGCCGCTGATCCGCGCCGCGTTGGTCTCGGTGGCGGCGCTGGCCGTGCTGCCGATGCAGGACTTGCTGGGCCTGGGCGGCGCGGCACGCATGAACACGCCCGGCACGACGATCGGCAACTGGGGGTGGCGGCTGGAGTCGGGGCAGCTGGTGCCCGCCCTGGCGGCGCGCCTGCGCAGCTTGCTCGATCTGTACGGGCGCGCCTGAGCGGCCGCGTGCGCCAAGCAGGTGTGCATAATGACGGTCCTTCGTCGGACTGGACCGTACATCGGGAATGTCTGATTGGCCCAGCAGGAGCACGCTTGCATGCCCCGACCCGTGAACGATGCCGGTCTCGACCTGGTGCGCACCTTCGAGGGCCTGCGTACCGATGCCTACCGCTGCCCGGCCGGCGTATGGACCATCGGCTACGGCCATACCGGCGATGTGCAGCCCGGCCAGAGCATTACCGCCAGGCAGGCCGAAAAGATCCTGCGCGACGATCTGGCCGCCTGCGGCGGGCAGGTCGAAGGTCTGATCAGCGTGCCGCTGTCGGACTGCCAGTACGCGGCCCTGGTCAGCTTCGTGTTCAACGCCGGCGCGGGCGCGCTGCGCAGCAGCACCCTGCGGCGACGCCTGAACGCCGGCGACTACGACTGCGTGCCCAGCGAGCTGGCCAAGTGGGTCAAGGCCATTGATCCGAACACCGGCCGCAAGGTCAGCCTGGCCGGTCTGGTCAGGCGCCGTGCGGCCGAGGGCGAGCTATGGCTGCGCGAGGCCGGGGATGACGCCTTTCGCGCCAGCCCCGACATGCCGCAGCGAGTGCAGGCCGACGAGCAGCGCGCCACCAGTCGGGTCAACGCGCGCTCCGGTCTTCGTCTGCGCAGCGGGCCGGGGCTGGAGCACGAGGTATTGCGCCTGCTGCCGCTGGGTACGGAAGTGTTCGTCGAGCGCGAAATCAACGGCTGGGCCGCGGTTGATCTGGAAGGTGACGGCGCCATCGACGGCTTCCTGTCACAGGCCTTTCTGGCCCCGGTGACGGTGTGAACCGTGCAGTTCGGCCGGCGACGTTGGAGCGTGGGCGGGCGCAGCCGTTCATGCCCCATGCGACGGTTCGTCCGCGTGCCGGCGCCGTGCCGGATGACTGAGTCCACAACCGCGCCAGGCCGTTAACGCCGTCACCGACCATCGCCCGCACAGGACCTGTCGTGTCATACCTCGTATTGAGCGGATTGCTTGTCGGCTTGCTCGTGTTCCTGTGGCCGGCGACTCGTTCGGCGCAGCCCGAGCGCAAGCGAACGGCGCCCCGGGCGCAGCGTTTGTCCCGCAGCACGGCCATCAAGGCGAGCGGTGACCTGGGCGGGACGGCATCGACGACAATTCCGGCGCCCGCGGCCGGCGCAATGCCCGCCGTCGAGCCAATCGCCGCTCCGGTCCTGCACCTGCTCGACTACGACATGCTGGCGCCGGACGTGGCGCTGCAGCTGACGAGCCTGGTCGATGCGCTGCCCCGGCCCCGCGGCATCATGCTGCAACTGGTGCAGGCCGGTGATGATCCGGCCGAGGTGGCGCGTGTCGTCGCCACGGACCCGGCCACCGTCGCGCTGTTGCTGCGCACGGTCAACTCCGCGCAGTTCAACCTGAGCCGCGAAATCATCAGCGTGCAGCATGCCATCACGTTCCTGGGTGCCAACCTGGTGCGTGACATCGCGGTGCGCCACTCCATGGCGATCCCCTCGGATATCCGCGACCTGACCGCCGAGCGCATCTATCAGGGGCTGTGGCGAGACAGCTATCTGGCCAGCGGCATTACGCTGGCGTTGGCGCAGCGTCTGCGAATGCCGTCGCCCTCCATTCTGGCTACGCAGGCCCTGCTGTTCAGGCTGGGCGATATCGTGCTGGTTTCACATCATCCGCAGATGGCGGGCCTGTATCACGCCGATCCGGACCTGATCGAGCTGGTCGATCAGACGCAGCAGCGCTTCGGGTTCAATTCCGCCATGATCGGCGCGCACCTGGCGCAGGTCTGGGGCCTGCCGCCGCAACTGCACACACTGCTGCGGTGCAGCCTGGCTCCGCTGGTTGGGGGACCGGAGTCAGTGGCGACCGACATGCTGCCCGGCGTGGCGCTCGGGCATTTCTCCACGCGGTTGGCGCGGGCGCTGTCGCGGCAGGTCGATTTCGATCTGCCCGCCGCATTGCAGGACATGTTCGCCCGTCCGGAGGCTTACTACCTGGCGGACTATATGGCGGCGATTGGTATTGACGACGTGCAGGCAGTGCTGGGCGAGCCGGCCGTCGAGCGCCGACTGGCCGGGCTGCCCGGCCGCCGTCCGAACGGCTGAATCACGTTGGTCGAGATTTCCTCGATCGACTTGTGGGTCGAGTCCAGGCGCGGGATGTCCAGGCTCTGGAACGCGCAGTTCACGTAGGGCGGGTTAGGCGAAGCCGTCACCCGCCGGATCGCGATCGGAACCTTCCGAACTGCCGCGGGGTGCGGCGGTCGATGCTATTGCGCCGCCACCTTGAGCGGACTGAGCCTGACCGACACGCGCTCGGCGTCGGTGCTGATCCACACCTCGTCGTCCTGCACCAGGCATTGCAGGCGCATGGTGCGCTGCGCCAGCGCGGCCAGGGCCTGGCTGTCGGCCACCGGCAGTTGCAGCACGCTCAGATTAGTCAGGCGCGTCAGCTTGCTTTGGATCTGCTTCCACCACAGATCGCAACTGCTGCTGTGGCACAGGGCGATCACTTGCCCGGCCCGACCGCAGGCCTTGCGCAGGCGGGCCTCGTCCGGCTGGCCGATGTCGATCCACAGCGTGATCTGGCCGGTCAGGTCCTTGACCCAGATTTCCGGTTCGTCGGCCTCCGACAAGCCGCGGGTGAAGGCGATGCCTTCCTGCGCGTTCAGGGCGTACATCAGCACGCGCGCCATCATGCGTTCGTCGGTTTCGGACGGATGCCGCGCCAGCGTCAGGTTGTGCTCGGCGTAGTAATGCCGGTCCATGTCGGCGATTTGCAGGTCGACTTTGTAGATGGTGGCTTTGAGGGCCATTTATTCACGTCCGTGGATGCTGGGGCACGGCGGATTTTCCGAACGCGCGGCGCGTATTGTGCCTGCCACCTGCGTGGGGTACGCCGACGCTATCGAAGGTGTCCGCGATCGGTCCGCCTTTCCGGGTGCGCGCTTGATTCGTTCGGTCGGCGGAAGTTCGCGAAGGCGTGTTTCCAATTCGGCACCTCGTGTGTTGCCTCAAGCAACGCGCAGGCGCGCGCAAACCCGTCAGGCGTGCACCGAGTGCCCGACGCAAAGCTCGTGTACCGGGCCGCAGCCGGCCACCTTCGACGTCGGCGTGCCGCGCTGTTGCGTCTTACACTAGCCGGCAACTGACCTGCGCACGGAAGTTGTGATGAATCGCTCGCGCGCCCTTGACTTGCTCGCCCACTGCAAGCCCACGCTGGCCGAGCGCTACGGCGTTGTGCGGCTGGCCCTGTTCGGCTCCACCGCCCGTGACGCCGCGCGCAGCGATAGCGACGTCGACATCCTGGTTGCCTTCGACGGGCCGGCCACCTCCGAACTGAACCGCCCCGGCTTTCCCGGAGGCTCATTCCCTTGAGAGGATAGAGCCATGAGAAAGTCAGCGAAGTTTTCCCCTGAGGTACAGGAGCGAGCAGTCCGGATGGTGCTGGAGCACCAGGGCGAGCACGGTTCGCAGTGGGCGGCGATCAGTTCGATCAGTGCCAAGTTCGGCTGTACGGCCGAGACGCTGCGGCGCTGGGTGCGACAGGCGGAGCGTGACCGGGGCCTGCGGCCTGGCACCACGACCGCCGAGGCCGAGCGCCTGAAGCAGCTGGAGCGCGAGAACCGCGAGTTGCGACAGGCCAACGAGATCCTGCGCAAGGCCAGCGCGTATTTTGCCCAGGCGGAGCTCGACCGCCGGTTCAAGCCATGACGGCGTTCATCGACGAACACCGCGACGTCTACGGGGTCGAGCCGATCTGCAAGGTGCTGCCGATCGCTCCGTCGACGTACTACACGCAGGCGGCGCGGCGCGCCGATCCGCAGCTGCGGCCGAATCGCGCCTGGCGAGACGATGTCTTGTGCCAGGAGGTCCGCCGGGTCTGGGATGAGAACCAGCAGGTTTACGGCGTGCGCAAGGTCTGGAAACAGCTGCGTCGGGAGGGTTATCAGGTGGCGCGCTGCACGGTGGAGCGGCTGATGCGGCGGCTTGGACTGCGGGGCGTGATCCGCGGCAGGACAGTCAAGACCACGGTCAGCGACAAGGCCACGCCGTGCCCGCTGGACAAGGTCAACCGGCAGTTCCGCGCCGAGCGCCCGAACGCGCTGTGGGTCAGCGACTTCACCTACGTCTCGACCTGGCAGGGCTTCGTCTACGTGGCGTTCGTGATCGACGTGTACGCCCGCCGGATTGTGGGCTGGAAGGTGTCCAGTTCGGCGCGCACCGACTTCGTCCTGGATGCGCTGGAGCAAGCCCTGCACGCGCGCCGACCGACGCAAGGCGGGCTGATCCACCACAGCGACCGCGGCGTGCAGTACGTGTCGATCCGCTACACCGAGCGGCTGGCCGAGGCCGGCATTGAACCCTCGGTCGGTAGCGTCGGCGACTCCTACGACAACGCCTTGGCCGAGACGATCAACGGGCTGTACAAGGCCGAAGTCATCCATCGGCGGTCCTGGCGGACCCCGCAGGACGTCGAACTGGCCACGCTCGATTGGGTGGACTGGTTCAACCACAAGCGCTTGCTGGGGCCGATCGGCGACATCCCCCGGCCGAAGCCGAAGCGAACTACTATCAGCAGACCTGCGAGCTCGCCACGGCGGCGTGACTCACACCAACGAGTCTCCGGGGTTACCGGGGCGGTTCAATTTGTTGCCAGCGGACTGAACTACGACGCCACCGTGCGCAACCTGGAGCTAATTGGCGAGGCAGCAACCCACGTGCCGGAGGCCGTGCGCCAAGCAAATCCGCAGATTCCGTGGCGACTGGTCATCGCTACCCGTAACCGCCTGATCCACGGATATTTGGGCGTCGACAGCGACACTTTGTGGAGCATTGTCAGGAGCGATGTGCCGGTATTACTGCCAAAGCCCGCGTAGGGCGGAATAGCGCAGCGTATTCCGCCTTCCGAGAGCAAGGCTACTCGAAACTCACCCCGCGCACTGCTGATCCGGCGGCCCAATCCGGTGGATAAACACCCCGCTCGACGTAGCGGTGAAACGACGAATACGGCCAGTCCACAACCCGGTCGGCGTGGCCGTGTTTCACGGGGTTGGGATGGATGGAGTCCACGGGTCAACTCGGGTCGGCCGCATCGCGGATCGCGTGTTCCCAGAAGCGCCGCCGCCAGATGCCGCGCTCGCCGGTGCGCTGGCGTCGTTCGGACCGCCGTTCCCCAGCCGCGATGCCGCGCGCGAAGGCGGCTTTGATCGGTCGCCAGCGGGTGGAAAAATCGGCATCGCCGGGCGGCAGTGTCCAGACGCAGTGCAGGTGATCCGGGAGGATCACGATGGCGTCGATGGTGAACGGATACCGATGCCGGACGCCGCGAAACGCTTCGCGCAGCGTCCCGATGTTCTCGACCAACAGCCGGCGGCGGCGTTCGAGCAGGGCGACAGTGAAGAAGAAGGTTCCGCCAGGGATGTCAGCACGAACGTAGTGCGGCATGGCGGGAGTGTAACGGTGGCTGCGGGGCAACCCGGAAGGCGGAATACGCTGCGCTATTCCGCCCTACGCGGGCTCAAACACAATGCGGCGCAATGCGCTGGGCTTATTGCGCGGTCTCGTCTGTTATCACGGTGACCTCTTCGATCTCCGACATCTCAATCTGCATAGTGTCTAGGATCGGCCCCAATGACGAGACGAACTCTGGTCCGTGCGCCGCCCTTGATAGGTCCAAGCTGATTGCAATCGTTCCACGCACATGTAACTCGAACTCCTGTTCGGCCTCAAAGTAGTGCTTATTGTCGTATTCTGAAATGCTAATTTGCGATGACTTATCTTCGGGCATGCAGTACCAGTCGGATTTGAAAATATAGAAATCGGCCAAGACCGTCATTTCAAATTCGAAAGGCATTGAAATTACGCCATCTCCATAGTACTCCGCCTCGTCCCAGATGAGGCCCCCGTTGGTTGGCACGTCCAACATTGAAATCGTGGCCTCATTGTTATCATCGGGTATTGATGAATCTCGAAACGTGTACCAAACGAGAGCGTCGAATATCTTCTTAGACGCCGCTTCGCCTACGATCGAGGCGCGCGCCTTTATTAGTTCTAGGATCTCAGCAAAATGGTGCTTCGCGTCGGCGTCCTTAATGACAGATTGGCAGGCCGCTGACCGCACAAAGTCGTCCAGAGACTCGTATACAGAAATATTGTTAATTGATGCACATGATTCTCGTAGCTGTCGATCCGCTGCGACGACGTGAAGATGCTCCTCCTTGCCCGCAATATCTTGTGCACATTCGAAAATGAAGGCATCTGGAAAGTCTTGCCTATTCTTGGGTGATTTGAACGGATGCGAGCCAGAGAAATATGCGTCTATCACCCTTTGTCCATGATGCGGCGCGACCGTGTGGACTTCAGCGCCAATATGGTCACACCATTGCGCGAACTCATCTTCTATCCATCTTTGCGCTTCAGAAATTGAGCCTTTACCTGCCGCCGCTTGCTTTTCTAAAGTTTCCTTTAGGTCTGAAGCCATCGGCTTCTTCAGCATCTTATTCGACAACCGGTCGATTTCTCTTAGAGGAGCGACATATTCATCATCTCTGTAGCTAAGGAAACGCTGATCAATCCCCCGAAACCAGCGCTATGGACATGACGGCGCTGACGCGTGACCGCCCCTGGGGAAAAACGGCCCGTTTTCGGGTGTGGATCGGGCCAATGTGCGTGTTCTGGCCGGATATTCCGGTTTTGGGCTCCCTCAGGACGCACGGAGGGTGTGCCGCGCCCGAAGGCGCCAGCCGGCAATCACCACGTTGGCCAGGCCGAACAGCGTGAACAGCTGCGCCTGGTTCTTGGCCAGCCCCCGGTAACGCGCCTTGCGGTGCTTGAACAGGTTCTTGATGATGTGAAACGGATGCTCGACCTTGGCCCGCAGGCTCGCCTTGACCTGTTCGATCCGTTCCTGCAGGCGGCCCAGCGCGTCATCGGGCAGGGCCCGGCGCACGCCCGGGCGCAGCGCCACGTGCCAGGTGACCGGCGTGTCCCGATTCTCCGGGCGCTTGGCTACGCCCTGGTAGCCGGCATCGCCCAGCGCGTCCGTTTCCTGCCCGTGCAGCAGGGCGTGCGCCTGGGTCACGTCGTTGACGTTGGCCGGCGTGGTCAGCACCGTGTGCACCAGCCCCGAGTCCAGGTCGACCCCGATGTGCGCCTTCATGCCAAAGTGCCACTGGTTCCCCTTCTTGGCCTGATGCATGTCCGGATCGCGCGCCCGGTCGCGGTTCTTGGTCGACGGCGGGGCGGCGATCAGCGTCGCATCCACGAGGGTGCCCTCACGCAGCAGCAGGCCCTGGCGGGCCAGGTGATCGCGAATCGTCTCGAAGATCACCCGGCTCAGACCCTGATCTTCCAGCAGGCGGCGGAACTTCAGCAGCGTGGTCGCATCCGGCGCCGCCTCGCGGGCCAGGTCGATGCCGATGAAGCAGCGGATGGCGTGGCTGTCGTACACGGCGTCCTCGATGCCCTCGTCCGACAGCCCAAAGCACTGCTGCGCCACGTACATGCGCAGCATGCGCGACAGCCCCAGCGGCGGGCGGCCCGGGCCCTTGCCGGCCGGGTAGAACGGCGCCAGCGCCGCCTCCAGCTGCGCCCACGGCGTCACCGCCTGCAGCTGCGCCAGGAAGCGCTCGCGGCGCGTCTGCTTCTTCTTGCCGGCGTACTCGAGGTCGGAAAAGCTCGTTTGCATGACGTCTGCTCACCACCGCTGCGGACCAGGTCACATTGTCTCAGGACCAAGGTCTCATGCCTCCAACGGGAGGGAATAAATCAGCGTTTCCCTAAGGAATTCTCTTCGAACCAGGTCAGGTATATGAGTTTTCAATCCGCGGGCGTTGCCGATACGCCCTACCACCTGGAAGGCCGCTGATTTCCTCTGCGGGTCTTGGCGAAGCACGCTAGTGTCGATCAGGAGATTTAGCATTTAATTGTCTCGTGACAGCTAACGTGGAGTTGAGGCGCCTGCGCGGCTTTTCGCGCAGGTCGCCTCGAACGCAGGCCTATGCCTCATGTTTATGGCTTCCGCGGAATTGGGTCGATGGCTTCGAGAGTCTTTGTTTCCAGATTGAACGCCAAGAGAACGATGCCGCCCGAGGCTCTTGGTACTTCCAGATTCGCGGCAAATTCGGCCTCTGGCGCATGCGAATGATATGCCTCAAGAAATCCAAGAAAGGCATTAAGAATTTCGTCGTACTCGCGTTCAGAAACTTCTCGCTGAATAAGAAGCTTGAAACGCAAATTGCCATTACCCTCTGCCATGATGGAATAGACAAGAGAGTAAGGCTGGTTCGGCGACGTCTTCCCTGCGCTCGATACCACAGCCATTTGCGGCGCGGCGGGTCCCAAGAGTTTCTCTCGAAGTGTCATGAAGCCGGCCTTCAATAGGTTGTAGTGATCTTTCCCCATCTCCGTCAAGAAGCCATCGAAGTATGACTTTCCGATGTAGATGATGGCCGCCGTAGGGATTAGCCACTCCAACCCGGCGTAAATTTCGCCATTCTCGCGTGACTCAATATCGAGCTTCAGGCGTTCGGTAGCAATTGTTCGCACAAACTCGGAGAAGACCTCCTCCGGAATTGAGTCGATGTGAACGATTGCGATCTGAGGAGAAGTGGTCATGGCACGCGCCTATCAGGCCTAACGTGAGTTATCCGACATTTGTCGGAATAAATGTATTATCCGACACGCCCGGCAACCTGGGCGTCGTGTGCCAACCTCACGATTCATAACGTTCACCCTGTCCGATAAGCTGGACCTGCACATGAACACTGCTCCTGCCGATCATTCGGTGTCCCGGCCTCGCCCAAGCTGCTCGATCAGCTTCGGGAGCGTGTGCGGCTGAAGCACTACAGCCTGCGTACAGAGCGTGCATAGGCGCGATGTGTGAAACGATACGTCTACTTTCACCGCAAGCGCCACCCACGGGGCTGGCAAGGAGGCGGTCGAGGCGTTTCTGACATCGCTGGCGGTGGAACGCAACGTGGCGGCCTCCGACGAGACACAAGCGTTGTCCGCGTTGTTGTTTTTGTACGCGGCCGCGTCGCGCGACCCGGCCCCTCACCAGCTATTGCGCAACTCCCGTAGCCGCAGGAATACGTCCTTGGGCGAGGGCTGATCCGGCAGGTCCGGGAACGCCTCGCGCAGGCGGGCGATGACGGTTGGGTTGCTCAGGCGAAAGAAGGTGTTGACCTGTTTTTCCTCGCCCAGCGTGGTCAGGCGAGCGGCATGCGGGTCCTGTTGTTCCACCTGTGCCAGCAGTGCACCGGCGCGCGGGTTGGTCGGTTCGCGGTCCAGGGTGAACTTGAGGTTGTTGGCGATGTAGTCGTGGCCGGGATACAGCACGGTCGCGTCCGGCAGTTTGGCCAGTTGCTCGGCAAAGGTCCGGTACAGGTGCTCCGGGTGGCCGCCGCCGTGGCAGTTGCCGGCGCCGGCGTTGAACAGCGTATCGCCGCTGATCAGGCCCGGCTGATCGCCGCGACAGAACAGGCACACGTGGCTCATGGTGTGGCCGGGGGTGTCGAGCACTTCCAGTTCGCCGGTCTTGCCGATGACGATGACGTCGCCGGCGTGCAGGCCGCGGTCGATGCCTGGGATTCGGTCTTTCGCGCCGGCATGGGCCAGCAGCTTGGCGCCGGTGGCGGCGATGATTTTTTCGTTGCCGCCGATGTGGTCCGGGTGCTCGTGGGTGTTCAGCACCTGCGTGATGCGCCAGCCTTTCTCGGCCGCCCTGGCCAGCACCAGGTCGACTTCCAGCGGGTCAACGGCCAGCGCCTCGCCGGTGTCGGGGCAGCCGATCAGGTAGTGGAAGTTGCGATAGCGGTTATCGGAATAGATTTGCTCGATGACCATGGTGATGTCTCGCGTTTTGCGGTGTCGGGATGAGGAACATGGCGCTTGCGCAGGTTCGGCGCAGGGGGCAGTTTCGGATGAAGCTTATCGCGGCACGTCGTGACAGGGGGTGGTGCCGTCGGCATGTTGTTGAGCTGGACTCACTGAACTTAAATTCATAACCAAGGTTTGCTATGCGCACAATAAACATTCACGAAGCCAAGACCCATCTGTCGAAACTGATCGACCAAGCGGTGCGTGGACAGCCGTTTGTGATCGCCAAGGCTGGCAAGCCGCTGGTCAAGGTCTCCCGGCTGGAAGCCGCGGACGAACCGCCGCGCCAGCGTCTCGGGTTTCTGGCCGGGCAGATCGAGGTGCCGGACGACTTTGACCGCATGGGCGCAGCGCACATCGCGCAGCTGTTTGGCGCAGACCGATGAAGCTGCCGCTGTGGGCCGCTGTGGGCCGCGGGAGCGCCGCAGCGCCTGTCGGAACAAACGTCGCCCGGGCCGGGGTTTTCATGGCAGTCGCCAAGACTCCGGCATAGATCCGGGCGGCAGGGCTCAACCCTGCATCAGGGTCCGTTCCTGCGTCAGGCAATCGGCAAAACTCGGCCGCGCCAGGGTGCGCGCCAGGAACTGCGTGAGTTTCGGGAAAGCCGCGGCGTCTACCTGTTCGCCGGCGTATTGCAGGTTCACGAACTGTGTCGCGACCGCAATGTCGCCCAGCGTCAGCGTGTTGCCGCCCAGGGCACCGGTGCTGATCTGCTGTTCGAGGTACCCGCACACCGCCGGCAGTTCGTGCAAGGCGGCGGCGACCTTGGCCTCGTCCACCGGCAGGCCGCGCAGCTTGCCCTTGACGATGCGCTCGAAGAACACGCCGGCGGTGAGCACCTCGAACAGCTTGCTGTCGGCGTACTCCTCCAGCCACAGCGCGGTGGCGTAGGCGGCCGGGTCGGCCGGCAGCAGGGCCGGCGTCGGGTAGCGCTTCTCGATATAGGCGCAGATCACGCTCGAATCGGCCAGGCCGATGTGTTCGTCGCGAAAGGCTGGCACCTTGCCGAACGGACTGAGCGCCCGGAACTCGGGGTCGTCGCTGCCCGGGAACACCGGATTCAGCTCGTACGGGATGTTCTTTTCCGCCAATGCGACGCGCACCTTGCGCACGAACGGGGAAATCGGGGCACCGAATACGACGGTCATGGCAAGGCTCTCCTCGGGTGGGTCAATGGCGCCGCCGGGTTGCGAGCGGCAGTCAATCGTACGTGAGGCGACTGCGGCGCAGGTAGGCGTAGGTGCCGCCCAGGCCCGCCAGCAGCAGCGCGCCGGTGGCCAGGAACGCGCCCTTCAGGCCCAGCGCGTGCACCAGCCCGCCCAGCAGCACCGGCACGGCGAAGTAGCCGAGCCGGTTGAACAGCGTGCGCAGGCCGATCACCAGCCCGCGCTGGCTGGGCGCCGTCTGGCGGCCGATGGCCATGAGCAGGGTCGGCAGGCTCAGGCCCAGGCCCAGGCCGTGCAGGGCGCTCAGCAGCCCGACCGCAATCGGGGCGGTTACGAACGGCACCGCGCTGATGGACAGCGTGGCCAGCACGATGGACCCGAACAGTACCGCGGTCATAGAACTGCGCCGGATGAGCTGCGCGGCCAGCAGCGAACCGACCGAAACCGCCCCGTTGATGCAGGCAAACATGAAACCGATGCGCGCCGCCGAGAAACCGATCTGGTCCAGGTGCACCGGGTAGAACGACGCATTGACGGCGGCCGACGACAGCCGCAGCAGCGTCAGCAGCATCACGATCAGCAGCGGTGCCTGCCACAGCAGCGGCAAGGCCTGTCGATAGGCGCCGCTGCTGACCTGCCACAACGTGCCGACGCGCTCGTGCTCGCGGATGTCGGGCAGGGGCAGAGCCACCAGCGTCAGCAGTCCGCCCCACACGGCCATCAGCAGGAAACCGGCGCCGAGGCCCTGCCAGCTGACCAGCGCGCCGGCTGCCAGCGGCGCCAGCAACATGCCGATGCTGCCGGCAAAGGAAAATCGGCCCATGAAGCTGTTGCGCTCGCCGGTCGGCGTGGCGCGAATGGCGTAGGACTGAGCCGACAGCCAGCTCATGCTGCGCGCCAGTCCGCCGAGCAACTGCAGGCCGCAGGCAGTCAGAAAGCCGCCGGCCAGCGGATACAGCGCCGCCGTCACGCCGGCACCCAGCCCCGCCCAGATCATGATGCGTCGGTCGCCGTAACGGTCGCACAGCGCGCCGGCCGGCACCGCCAGCAGCAGCGGGCTGAGCGAGGCCAGCGCCACCGCAATGCCCAGTTGTGCCGGTGGCAGGCCGCGGTCGAGTGCCCACAGCGGCAGCAGCATGCCGATCAGCGACTCGGTGGTGATGCCGAAAAACGCGCTGGCGTAGACCAGGGCGCGTTGCAGCGGGCGAAGTGGGGCGCCCGCCGGGACGGTGGAACTCACGCGCTGCGTCTGCCTCGTTGGGGTGTTTTGGCCTGCCGCGCCAGCAAGGGTGCCAGAAAGCGTCCGGTGTGCGAGCGCGGTTCCAGCGCCAGGTCTTCCGGTGTGCCGCAGGCCAGGATCTCGCCGCCGCCGCTGCCGCCTTCGGGGCCAAGATCGATCAGCCAGTCGGCGGTCTTGATCACGTCCAGGTTGTGCTCGATCACCACCAGCGTGTTGCCGTCGTCGCGCAGGCGCGTGAGCACGCCCAGCAGGAGTTCGATGTCCTGGAAATGCAGGCCGGTGGTCGGTTCGTCCAGGATGTACAGCGTGCGACCGGTGTCGCGCTTCGATAGTTCCCGCGACAGCTTCACGCGCTGCGCCTCGCCGCCGGACAGGGTGGTGGCGGCCTGACCCAGACGCACGTAACCCAGGCCGACGGCGCTGAGCGTGTCCAGCTTGCGCTTGACGATGGGCACCGCGCTGAAGAACTCGCCCGCCTGTTCGATGGTCATGTCCAGAATCTGGTGGATGTTTTTGCCCTTGTATTGAATCTCCAGAGTCTCGCGGTTGTAGCGCCGGCCGTGACATATGTCACAGGGCACGTAGATGTCGGCCAGGAAGTGCATCTCCACTTTCAGCATGCCGTCGCCCTGGCAGGCCTCGCAGCGGCCACCGGCCACGTTGAAGCTGAAACGCCCCGGTCCGTAGGCGCGGGCGCGCGCCTCCGGCGTGCCGGCCATCAGTTCGCGGATCGGTGTGAAAAGACCGGCATAAGTGGCTGGATTCGAACGGGGTGTTCTGCCGATCGGACTCTGGTCGATGTTGACCACCTTGTCGATCTGCTCCAGGCCATGGATGGCCTGATACGGGGCCGGCTCGTCGCGCGCCTGGTTCAGCTTCTGCGCCACCGCCTTGTACAGCGTCTCGTTGATCAGCGTGGACTTGCCGGAGCCGGACACGCCGGTGATGCAGGTCAGCAGGCCGAGCGGGATTTCCACCGTCACGTCCCGCAGGTTGTTGCCGCTGGCGCCCTCGATGCGCAGCACCCGCTGCGGGTCCGGCGGCGTGCGCGTGGCCGGCAGGGCAATGGCGCGCTTGCCGGACAGGTACTGGCCGGTGATCGAATCCGGGTTGGCGATGATCTGGGCCGGCGTGCCCTCGGCAATGATGTAGCCGCCGTGCACGCCGGCGCCGGGGCCGATGTCGACCAGGTGGTCGGCCAGGCGCATGGCGTCCTCGTCGTGCTCGATCACGATCACCGTGTTGCCCAGATCGCGAAGGTAGGTGAGCGTGGACAGCAGGCGCTGGTTGTCGCGCTGGTGCAGGCCGATGGACGGCTCGTCCAGCACGTAGAGCACGCCGACCAGGCCGGCGCCGATCTGGCTGGCCAGGCGGATGCGCTGCGCCTCGCCGCCGGACAGGGTGTCGGCCGAGCGCGCCAGGGTCAGGTAGTCGAGGCCGACGTTGACCAGAAAGCCCAGCCGGGCCTCGATCTCGCGCAGGATTTTCTGGGCGATGGTGCCGCGCGCGCCGGGCAGTTCCAGCGTGCTGAAAAAGGCCCGTGCCTGGCCCACCGGCAGCACCACCAGCTCCGGCAGCGGCCGGCCGGCGATGTAGACGTGCCGTGCCTCGCGCCGCAGCCGGCTGCCGCCACAGGCGGTGCACGGCCGGTTGCCCAGAAAGCGCGACAGGTGCTCGCGCACGGCGTTCGAGTCGGTCTCGCGATAGCGGCGGGCGAAGTTGTTGACGATGCCTTCGAAGGCGTGCCGCTTGCGCTTGCCGCGCCCGTCCGGGCCGGCGTAGGTGAAATTGATCGGCTCCTCGCCGCTGCCGAACAGGATCGCCTGCTGGTGCAGCTGCGCCAGTTCCTCGAACGGGGTTTCGATGTCGAAGCCGTAATGCCGGGCCAGGCCCTGCAGGATGTGCATGTAATAGGCATTGCGCCGGTCCCAGCCGGGAATGGCGCCGGCGGCCAGGCTCAGCGTCGGGTCGGCCACGATGCGCTGCGGGTCGAAGAACTGCGCCACCCCCAGGCCGTCGCACTCCGGGCAGGCGCCGGCCGGGTTGTTGAAGGAGAACAGCCGCGGTTCGAGCTCGGCCAGCGAATAGCCGCAGTGCGGGCAGGCAAAGCGGGCCGAGAACAGCAGCTCGGCCGCGTCCTGGTCCAGAAACGCCACCTTGACGATGCCGTCGCCCAGCGCCAGCGCCGCTTCCAGCGAATCGGCCAGGCGGCTTTGCGCGTCCGGGCGCAGGCGCAGGCGGTCGACCACCACCTCCACGTGGTGCTTGCGCTTGCCGTCCAGCGGCGGCGCCTGGTCGAGCTCCACCAGCTCGCCGTCGATGCGCGCCCGCACGTAGCCGCGCCCGCGCAGGCCCTCGATCAGCTGCGCGTGCTCGCCCTTGCGCCCGGCCACCACCGGCGCCAGCAGCATCACGCGCGTTTCCTCGGGCAGCGCCAGCAGCGTGTCGACCATCTGGCTGACCGTCTGCGCGCGCAGCACCACGCCGTGCTCGGGGCACTGCGGTTCGCCGACGCGGGCGTACAGCAGGCGCAGGTAGTCGTAAATCTCGGTGATGGTGCCGACCGTCGAGCGCGGGTTGTGGGAGGTGCTTTTCTGCTCGATGGAAATGGCCGGCGACAGGCCCTCGATGTGATCGACGTCCGGCTTTTCCATGACCGACAGGAACTGGCGCGCGTAGGCGGACAGGGACTCCACGTAGCGGCGCTGGCCTTCCGCGTACAGCGTGTCGAAGGCCAGCGAAGACTTGCCGGACCCGGACGGGCCGGTGATGACCGTCAGCTTGTCGCGTGGCAGATCCAGGTCGATGTTCTTCAGGTTGTGCGTGCGCGCGCCGCGGATGCGGATGGCGGGCTGGCCTTCGGGAATGCTGCTCATGGGGTGGGCTTGCGACGGGCGGCGGCTGCAAACCGGCCATGTTACGGGGCGCGCCAAGCGCTGCGCAAAGCGGCGCGCCTTGTGGCGGCGGGCGGCGCGGCCGGATAATGCCGACCCGGCCGCGTGCACCGTCGCGCCGCCAACGACCCGATCCGACCCCCGCTTACATGACACCCAGCGAACGGCGCGTTACCGGCACCCTGTCGGCCATCTACATACTGCGCATGCTGGGGCTGTTCCTGCTGCTGCCGGTGCTGGCGCTGTACGCCGAGACACTGCCCGGCGCCACGCCGGCCATGATTGGTCTTGCGCTGGGCATGTACGGGCTGACGCAGGCGCTGTTCGGCATTCCGTTTGGCAGCGCGTCGGACCGTTTCGGGCGCAAGCCGGTCATCACGGTCGGCCTGCTGCTGTTTGCCGCCGGCAGCGTGCTGGCGGCGGCTGCCCACAGCGTGACCGTCATCATCGCCGGCCGGGCGCTGCAGGGTGCGGGCGCGGTGGCGGCGCCGATCATGGCCCTGCTGGCCGATCTGCTGCGCCCGGAGCAGCGCAGCAAGGGCATGGCCGCCATCGGCATCAGCATCGGCGGGGCCTATCTGGTGTCGCTGCCGCTGGGGCCGGTGTTGGCGGCCTGGCTGACGGTGCCGGGCATTTTCCTGATGATCGCCGTGCTGGCGCTGGTCATGATCGGCCTGCTGTGGTGGCAGGTGCCGACCCCCGTGGTGTCGCGCGCGGTCAGCCGGCCGAGTGGGCAACTGCGCGGGGCGCTGAGCGACCCGCATCTGCTGCGGTTGTACTTCAGCATCATGGCGCTGCACATGCTGATGACCGGTACCTTCGTGGTGCTGCCGCCGCTGCTGCGCGACAACCTGCACCTGCCAGCGGCGCAGCATCTGTGGCTGTATCTGCCGACCGTGCTGCTGTCGATCGCGGCCATGGTGCCGCTGATCGTCTACGCCGAGCGGCGTGCCCGCCTGAAGCAGGTGTTCGTGGCCATGGTGGGCCTGCTTACCGGCGGCCTGCTGGTGCTGCTGGAGGGCAGCCACGCGCTGTGGGGTGTGGCGGCCGGGCTGCTGGCCTTCCTGATCGCGTTCAACGTGCTGGAGGCCACGCTGCCGTCCATGATGTCGCGCCTGGCACCCATGGCAGGCCGCGGGTCGGCGATGGGCGTGTATTCAACCGCGCAGTTTCTGGGGGCATTCATCGGCGGGGCAGGGGCCGGCTGGTTGCGCGGCCATCACGGCGCCACGGGCGTGCTGCTGGCCGGCCTTGCGCTGTGCGTGATCTGGCTGGCGGTGTCGATCGGCCTGCAGGCACCTGTCCACCTGAAAACGCAGCTCATCGACGTGGGTCGGTTGAGCCCCGAGCGGGCGCGCACGTTGACCGACGAGCTGACGGCGCTGGTCGGCGTGGTCGAGGCGGTTGTGATTCCGGAGGAAGGTGTAGCCTACCTGCGGGTGGATGGGCAGCGTTTCGAGCCGGCCAGCCTGGAGCGGTTCGCGGCGGCGAAAATTTGATGATTTCGACATTACGGAGGCGGTCATGGCGCGCGGCATCAACAAGGTGATTCTGATCGGCAACCTGGGCAAGGACCCGGAGGTGCGCTACACGGCAGGCGGCTCGGCGGTGGCCAACCTGCGCATCGCCACCACCGAGTCGTGGAAGGACAAGCAGACCGGCGAGAAGAAGGAAGCCACCGAGTGGCACAGCGTGGTGCTGTTCGGCAAGCTCGGCGAGATTGCCGGCGAGTACCTCAAGAAAGGCCGCACGGTGTACATCGAAGGCCGTTTGCAGACGCGCAAGTACCAGGACAAGGAAGGCGTCGAGCGCTATAGCACCGAAATCGTCGCCTCGGACATGCAGATGCTCGGTGGCGGTGAGGGCCGCGGCGAGGGCGGTGGCAGCTACGGCGGCCGCCAGAGCGGTGGTGAAGAGCCGGCCTGGGGCGGCGCAGCACCTGCGGCCGGCGGTCGACAGGGTGGCGGCGCCAGCAAGCCTGCGGCCGATGACTTCGGCGGCGATTTCGACGACGACATCCCGTTTTAGGAATCGGTCGTGCCGGTGGCAGCCGTCCGGCGCACACGGCGGCTGAAAAGCCGGCTGTGGCTTGAGACCCCCGCCGTCGCCGACCTGCCAGAGCCTGCTGTTGCGCGCTGTATCCTGATCACATGAGTTCCACACCGTCCCCTATCCAGGCGCCCGATCCACTGGCTGCCGCCCTCGCGCAGACCCTGCACGCGCAGGTCTGTGCCTTGCTGCCGCGGGGTCTGCAGGGTCTGGTGGTGCAGGTGCCGGGGCATTGGCCGGCCGTGGACCTGGGCGTGCGCGGCGACCGCGCCTGGTCGGTCGTCATGGCCGGGCCGGGTGCGCCTGCTGCGGGTGTCGGCCTGCGCGCCGATTCGGCCGCCTGGCCGTTGGCCAGCGACAGCGCGGCGGTGGTGATCCTGCTGCACGTGCTGGAACAGGTGGCCGATCCGGTACCGATCCTGGCCGAGGCCGAGCGGGTGCTGATGCCGTTCGGGCGGCTGCTGGTGGCCGGCTTCAACCCGTGGAGCCTGTGCGGCCTGCGTGGGCTGGCCGAGCGCTTCGGTAATCATTCCCGCGACTGGTGGCCGCAGCATTTGCGCTCGGTGGGCGAACTGCGCCAGCAGCTGGCCCGCTTGCCGATGCAGGTGGAGGACGTCACGACAGCGTTTTTCCGCCTGCCGCTGGAGCGGCAATGGGCGCTGCGTGGTACGCGCGTCATGGAACGCCTCGGCCCGCGCCTGCTGCCGCGCAGTGGCGGCCTGTATTGCCTGGCCGCCAGCAAGCGGCGCTTTGCGGTGCGCCCGCTGCGCCTGCAGTGGCAGCGCCTGCCGGTTTACGGTGCACGCCCGCAGCGCCTGCCGGCCGGGCGGGCGGCGGCATGAGCCAGCCGGTGCAAATCTTTGCCGACGGCGCCTGCCGCGGCAATCCGGGTCCTGGCGGCTGGGGCGCGCTGCTGCGCTACGGCGAGCAGGAGCGCGAGCTGTGGGGTGGCGAGGCCCACACCACCAACAACCGCATGGAACTGACGGCCGTGATTCGTGCGCTGGAGGTGCTGCAACGGCCAAGCCGGCTGCACATCGTCACCGACTCGCAGTACGTGCTGCACGGCATCACGCAGTGGCTGGCCGGCTGGAAGCGCCGTGGCTGGCGCACCGCCGACGGCAAGCCGGTCAAGAACCAGGAGCTGTGGGAGCGTCTGGATGAGCTGCTGGCGCCGCATCAGGCCGAGTGGACCTGGGTGCGTGGCCATACCGGGCATCCGGAAAACGAGCGCGCCGACGCCCTGGCCAATCGCGGCATCGATGAACTGCTGGGCGGCAAGGCCGCGGCCGGTGCGGGCGCGCGGCGATGAGGCAGATCGTTCTGGATACCGAGACCACGGGCCTGTCGCCGTCCGAGGGCCACCGCGTGATCGAAATCGGCGCGGTCGAGCTGCTGAACCGTCGCCTGACCGGCAAGCATTTCCACCACTACCTGCAGCCGGACCGGCCGATCGACCCCGGCGCCGAAGAAGTGCACGGCATCAGCAACGAGTTCCTGGCCGACAAGCCGCGCTTTGGCGACGTGGCGGCGGAATTCCTGGAGTTCATCGCCGGCGCCGAACTGGTGATCCACAACGCGGCCTTCGACATTGGCTTTCTGAACGCCGAGCTGGCGCGTCTGGAAAATAGCGAATGCGAGCGCATCGATGCGCTGTGCAGCGTCCTCGACACGCTGCCGATGGCGCGGCGCATGCACCCCGGCCAGCGCAACACGCTCGATGCCCTGTGCCGCCGCTACGGCGTGGACAACTCCGGGCGCAGCCTGCACGGCGCGCTGCTGGACGCGCAGATTCTGGCGGATGTGTACCTGGCCATGACCGGCGGCCAGGTCACGCTGCTGCTGGGCGACGAGGCCAACGCCGCGCACGACGGCGATGGGTCCCAGCCGATGCGCGTTCGTGCCGACCGACCGGCGCTGCCGGTGACCACACCGACCGAGGCCGAGATGCTTGCCCACATGGCCCGCCTGGCGGCCATCGACAAGGCCAGCGGCGGGCGTTGCCTGTGGCTGGCCGGCGGCGACGATTCCTGACCGCCCGCCTTGGTTAAACTTGCGGCGCGATTTTTTCCGCGCCACCCCTTTCGTTCACGACCCATACAGGTAGACCCATGAGCCAGGCCTTCTCCATCCGCGTGCAGCAATCCGGCGCCGAGTATTCCTGCGCCCCGGACGATACGGTGCTGCGCGCCGGTCTGCGGGCGGGTATTGGCCTGTCCTACGAGTGCAACGTCGGCAGCTGCGGCAGCTGCAAATTCGAGGTGGTGGAAGGCGAGGTGCGCAGCCTGTGGGAGGAAGCCCCGGGCCTGAACCCGCGTGACCGCCAGCGCGGCCGGCTGCTGGCCTGCCAGTGCGTGCCGGTGAGCGACTGCGTGATCAAGCCGATGATCATCGACGATCACTTCATCCCGACCGACACGCCGCGCCGGTTCACCAGCGAGCTGGTGGCGATCCGCGATCTGACGCACGACATCCGCGAGTTCGTGTTCACCGACAGCCAGCCGGCGGGCTTCCGGCCGGGCCAGTACGCGCTGCTGCACCTGCCGGGCGTCAACGGCCCGCGCGCCTATTCCATGTCCAACATCCGCAACCCCGAGGGGCGCTGGGAGTTCATCATCCGCAAGGTGCCCAACGGCGCCGGCACCGCGGCACTGTTCGAGCTGAAAGTCGGCGACCGCATCGACATCGACGGCCCGTACGGCCTGGCCTACCTGCGTACCGAGGTCAAGCGCACGGTGGTGTGCATCGGCGGCGGCTCGGGCCTGGCGCCCATGCTGTCCATCGCCCGCGGCATGGTGGCGGACCCGTCCATGGACGGCGTGAAGCTGAAGTTCTTCTATGGCGCCCGCGGCCCGCGCGACCTGTGCGGCGAGGATGAACTCAAGGCCCTGCCGGGCTTTGGCGATCGCATCGAGTTTTTCCCCGCGCTGTCCGATCCGGACCTGGCCAAGGCCGGCAGCTGGACCGGCCTGCTGGGCTTCATCCACGAGCAGGTCAAGGCGCACATCCCGGCCGACCAGCTGATGGAGTGCGAGTTCTACACCTGCGGCCCGCCGGTGATGATCAACGCCGTCATGCAGATGCTGGGCGGCGAGCTGAAGGTGCCGCCGGACCGTATCCATTACGACAGCTTCGTCTGATCGGTGAGTCGCCCGCCCGTCCTGCCGGGCGCGCGGCGGCAAAAGCTGGGCCGGCTACGGGGTGATCGACGCCGCCTGGGTGGACAAGCTGCTTCCGCCGCCGCTGGACGCGGCTACGCAGGCGCTCCGGTACCACCTGCGGCGGGCGGCCTGACGAACCGTCTCAGATGATCGGCGGCAGCAACGGCACCAGGCCGTCGCTGTTGAGCAGGGCGACCTTCTTGTGGGCGATTCGCCACTGGTCGCCGTGCCGCTGCAGCCGGTATTCGCACTGTGCCGGCAGGACCTCCAGCACCTGATCGCGGCGCTGGTCGTTCTCGCGGTACAGGTAGATCACCCGGTTGCAGGCGATGTCGGCGCTGTCGCCATCGGCACGCTCCAGCAGCACGTTGCTGACCGTATGCACGCTGCGGATGGGTGGGTCGCCCACCCAGTAGAACGGGCTTTCGGCCCGGTCGAGGCGGTCTTCCACCATGGACGGCGTGGCGTAGACGATGGAGCAGTGCAGCTGTGGATCGCCGTCGGCATCGCCGTTGGGCACCCAGTAGATCGCATCGTCGGTCAGCAGTTGTCGCCAATCGCGAAACTTGCGCTGATCGAGCAGCCGCACTTCGCGGAACAGGAAAGCTTCAGCCTGGGCCTGGTTCATGTGCTGCTCCTCAGCCTGCCGCGGCCAGGCGGATGCGGCTGGGCGCGGGCGCCTTCCCTTCCATCAATCGTCGGTATTCGTAGTAGGGCGCCCGCTGGGGCGTTTCCTGCGTGTGGTGGCCGAAGCGCTGACCCTCGGGCGTGGTTTCCTCCGATTTCAGACCCCGGTTGAACAACACCCACGGCGCCGTGTGCGCCTCCATGCCCTGCTGGATGCGGTCAAACGTGGCCAGATCGTCCGGCCCGCCGGCACCGCCGGGACCGTAGAAGAACTCGTGCTCGCGCACCCGGCGCAGGTTCATCTCGGCCGGCAGGCCGACCATGGACGTGTGGTACTGGCGCACCTCGGTGAGGTCGGCCGCCAGGGGCCGGATCACCCGCACGTGGTATTCCAGAATCGCCATGTTCGGGAACAGCACCACGTTGAAACGGTGGCGCAGCGCGTTCATCGCCCGCTCGCGGCCATGCGCATTGACCAGCATGTCGATGAACTCGGCCGGCCAGCGCTCGTGCACCTGCGCGTCGGTGAGCGTGTAGTTCTCGACCACGTTGTGGCCGAAGCCCAGGTCGTAGGCCTTCATGGGCAGGTTCTGGTACTGCTTCATGATCGGCAGGAAGCGGCTCATGATGTCGATGGCCGTGCGGTGGTTGTGCCACACGTGGTAACCCTCGACGCTGCCCTCGAGCTGCGCCTTCCAGTTGCCGCGGTAGCGGTGCTTGTAGATGCCGGTGCGCCCGACGGTGATTTCGCCGGTCGGCGACAGGTCGCAGTAGTAGTCGATGTATTTGCGGGCCGGCTCGATGTGCGTGTCGAAATCGCGCACGTCGTCATTCAGGCTCGCGAACACGAAGCCGCGGTAGCTGCCCACGCGCGGCGCCACCGGCAGGCCCAGGCCGGCGTAATCGAGCTCGCCCTCGTTGTAGCCGCGCGGCAGGCCGACCGCCTCCAGGCTGCCGTCCAGGCGAAAGGTCCAGGCGTGGTAGGGGCAGGTAAAGCTCTCCGCGTGGCCGAACTCGCGTGCGCACAGGGTCGAGCCGCGGTGCGTGCAGCGGTTGGCGAACACATGGATCTTGCCTGCCATGTCGCGCGACATGACCACCGGCACGCGGCCGATGAAGCTGGTCTTGTAGTCGCCCGGGTTGGGCACCTCGCTGTCGTGACCCACGTACACCCAGGTGGCGTGAAAAATCTTGTCCATCTCCTCGTCGAAGATGGCCGGGTCACGGTACAGCTCGGCGTGGTTGGCCTCGGGCCGGGACATGTCCGGTCGGTAATGGCTCTGCGACATCGTTCAGTCTCCTCGGTCTGCACTTGGCGGCAGTTGAATCGGGTGGCGTGATTATCCGACGCTTTTCGGTCGCACATGCGGCCGTGCGCAGCGCTCGCTGGCCGCGGCGCAGGCCACAGGCGCCCACTGGCGCGCCGTGCCCGGCCAACGTGTGGTGCGTCTATTCAGGCAGGCGGTTGGCCGCGTCGTAGCCCTTTTTCGTGACCTCGAATATCTCCCCTGCCGTGCCGCGGGCAGCCAGCAGGCCGCCGTCGACCAGCTCTTTCAGGGCCGCTTCCCAGGCCGCCGTGGTGCGCGCATCTGCGCGGTTGTTGTCGGGCAGCAGATTCTTGTCGTTGGTGATCAGCTCGTCCCCCATGCCGTAGTGGGCGAACTGCACAGCGCCGGCCGGGTCCGCGGCGGCCTCTTTCAGAAGCTGCTTCGCTTCGCTGGACAGCGAGGCCAGCGGATCAGGGGCCGCTTGAGGGGATGTGTCGCGTGTGGCCTCCGTCGTTTTTGGTGCCACTCGAAACATGGCCGCGCCAAAACCGGCAACACCCAGAAAAAGCAGAACAAAGATGCCGACCTTGACCTTCTCGGAGGCGCTGGCGAAGAAGAAATAGGCCAGCACGGCCAAGGCAACCGACAGCAGCGCCAGGATGCCGAGATAACTTTGCGCGGCGGCGGTGATGATCTGTGGAAGCTGTTCGAGCAGTTTGTCCATTCAGATATCTCCTTTCTTGGTGCACCGTGAAGAAGCGAGCACGACAGGACATTACCGATTGTCGATCGAAAGGATGTGCCCAAGGAGGTGCTGAATAAATCCCTCCTGGATTTCTCGGCGCCCGCAACCGAAAAACCTTGTGGGAGCGCAGCTTCGCTGCGCGATGATCGCCCGGCGCAGCCGGGCTCCCACAGTTTTTTCGATGGCTCACAAAATCAGCGGCGTTGAGCGCGCTGTCGCCCTGACAGGACGCGTAGACGCGCCGCAGGCCGGCGATGAATTCGTCGAGCATGGATTCGGGCAAGGCCGTCCACAGCGGGGTGGTCTTGATTCCGTCGAGCAGGAAATCCTGGGTGAAGAGCAGGCCATTCATGCCGGTTTTTGTTCTCTGGTTGTCGTGTCAAGACGCATGACGATGGCCCCCTCCTTGCCCTCGGCCGCCGGCCTGTGAGGTGTTTTAGAGAGACGAGCAGGAGGGGCGGGCAGCTGAATGGGTGGCGCTCGCAGGTTGATCGCCCTGCACCAACCGGCTGACACCGCGCCCTCTCCGCACCCGATTGTTGAACGGGAAGTGAATCGTCCGGTGTGCGACCGGGATCCCTCGCTTGACGGGGATTGCCAACGCCCGGTCAGTCACGCATCGGCAGCCTCGAAGGCCGCGACCGGCACCATTCGATTGACGGCGATCGACTTGCGCAGCGCCTTGATGCGCTCGATTTCGTGCAGGGTTTGCGCGGAGAAGTAAGACTCGCCGCAACTCGGGCACGACCACATGGGAATGGCCTCGATGACCAACAGGGCCGCGCCCTGGCCGAAGTTGCGCGTGACGTGTTTCAACTGCACTGCGGTGCTGCCGCAATAAGCGCAGTGCTGCTCAACAACGGTAGACGGTGACGACGATGAGCCTGCCGGTGATGCCGATTTTGACGACAGCTTCCGCAGCGGTGCCGTTGAGCGTGGCGCCCGTGACGACGCACTTGACTTCGCGGGTTTGGGGGTCGCGCTGGCGCGCGGTGATTTGCCCCGTGAGGATGATGTTTTCGAGGTCGAGGATGCAGAGGTGGTCATCTTCAAGCTCTTCGGCGGCGTGGGTGGAAACGACGTAGTTCAGCGTGCGGATCAGGTGGCGGAACTGGCTGATCGTTGCTGGTGCCATGAATTCCAGTGTACGGAATCTGGCGCGGGAAGTGGGTCTTGGGTTCGGTGGGGTCGGGAGGTGGCTGCGAGCTTAAAGCGGCTTGTCGAACCGTTCATCGTGGCCCTGTGCCATCGCCAGAATGAGCTGCCAGGCTTGCTCGGGCACCGGCATCACCGACAGCCGGTTCCCGCGCCGCACCAGCGGCATGTCGATCAGCGCCGGGTGCTCGCGCAATTCGGCCAGCGAGATCAGGCGCGGCAGTTTGCGCACCAGGCGCACGTCGACCATGAACCAGCGCGGGTTGTCGGGGGTGGAGGCCGGGTCGAAGTATTTGCTGTCCGGATTCCAGGCGCTGTGGTCCGGATAGGCCTGGCGGACCACCTCGACGATGCCGACGATGCCCGGCGGATCGCAGTTGGAGTGGTAGAAAAAGGCTTGGTCGCCGACCTGCATCTGGCGCATGAAGTTGCGCGCCTGGTAGTTGCGCACGCCGTCCCAGTGCTCGGTGGCCTTCGGCTTGGCAGCCAGGTGGTCGATGCCAAACACATCCGGTTCGGACTTGAACAGCCAGTGGTTCATGGGGCACCCGGGGCGGCTGATTTGCGGCCGATGCGGCTTTCCGTGCCGGCGCGCAGGCGCGCGATGTTCTCGCGGTGGCGCCAGGTCAGAATGACGGCGATCAGCGCCGTGGCCACGGCCAGCGCCGGCTGGCGGGTCCACAGAAAGGTGTAGACCGGCGTCAACCCGATGGCGACCAGGGCGGCCAGGGAGGAATAGCGCGTGATGGCGGCGGTGGCCAGCCAGGTAAGACAGGTGGCGAGGCCAACCGGCGGGCTCATGGCCAGCACCACGCCCAGCGTGGTGGCGACGCCCTTGCCGCCGACAAAGCCAAAATAGAGCGGGTACAGGTGGCCGACAAAGGCGGCGAACATGACCGCCGCCAGGCCCCAGGGCGGCAGGTGCAGCGCGTGCGCCAGCAGTACCGGCAGCACGCCCTTGAGCAGATCGCCGGCCAGGGTCAGGAAAGCCGGCCACTTGCCGCCGATGCGCAGCACGTTGGTGGCGCCCGGATTGCGGGAACCTGCGCCGCGCGGGTCCGGCAGGCCAAGCAGGCGACACACGACGATGGCTGCCGACAGCGAGCCCAGTAGATAAGCAACGACGGTGAGAGCCAGGGACAGAATCAACATGCGAATGACCGGGATGGATGAAACGCGGCGGGCGATGAACGCGGCGACGCGGATAGTAACGGTGCCGGTCCATGTCTGACCTGCCCACACCCGACACGGCCGCCCTGGCGCTGTCGGCACGGCTTGCAGACCGCATCCGCGCGGCGATTGCCGCGGCCGGCGGGCGGCTGGGTTTCGATGCCTACATGCAGCGGGCCCTGTACGAGCCGGGGCTGGGTTATTACGCCAACGGGCTGCGCAAGTTTGGGGAGGAGGGCGATTTCACTACCGCGCCGGAGCGCTCGCCGCTGTTTGCCCGCGCGCTGGCGCGGCAGGTGGCGCAGGTACTCAGCGCCGTGCCGGATGGCGAGGTGCTGGAATTCGGCCCAGGCAGCGGCGCGCTGGCGGCCGAGCTGCTGGCGGAACTCGACACGCTCGGTTGCCCGCCGCGGCGCTACCTGATGCTGGAGCTGAGCGCCGAGCTGCAGCAGCGCCAGCGCGCGGCCATTGCCCGGCGCGTGCCACATCTGGCTGAACGGGTGGCGTGGCTCGCGCAGTTGCCGGAACGGTTCAGCGGCGTGGTGATTGCCAACGAGGTGCTGGATGCCATGCCGGTGCGGCGCTTTCGTGTGGTGGATGGCGGCATTACTGAGCTTTACGTGACCACGGCGGGGGAGGGCATGGAGCTGGTGAACGGTCCGCCGCAGGACGAGCTGCTGGCAGCCCGCGTGGTATCGCTCGATCTGCCCACCGGTTACGAATCGGAAGTCAATTTCGCCGCCGAGGCTTGGGTCAGCACGCTGTGCGAGCGCCTGCAGCGCGGCCTGCTGCTGCTGATCGACTACGGCTACGCGCAGGCCGAGTACTACCACCCGCAGCGCCACACCGGCACGCTGCAGTGCCATTACCGCCAGCACGCGCATGCCGATGCGCTGCTGTGGCCGGGCCTGCAGGACATCACGGCGCATGTCGATTTCACTGCCATGGCGCAGGCCGGGTGCGCCGTCGGGGCGACGCTGGCCGGTTTCGCCAGTCAGGCGCAGTTCCTCATCAACTGCGGCCTGCCTCAGTTGCTGGAGGCGATCGACCCGGCCGATCCGGCGTATATGGACCTTGCCTTGCAGGCGCGGCAGCTGCTGCTGCCGCAGGCCATGGGCGAGGCCTTCAAGGTGCTGGCGTTGACACGTGGGCTGCACGCCGGCGACGGACTGATCGGCTTTGCGAGTGGCGATCGGCGGCACCGGCTGTGAGCCGGTATTGACGCCGGTCAGGCCGGCGTCGGTGCGGGTGGTTGAACGAGGCTAACGACCGTTAGAATGCAGGCTGACTCTGGCAACGCGCGCGGGAGTCCGCTAGCCCATGAACGGGCGCTAGGCGGTGCGGGTGGCACCCGGCGCGCGCTTTCCATACCAGGCAAGGGCGCCCCGCCGTAGGGCAGCCCGATCCGCCGGCCCGGTGCCGGCATTACGCAGGAGCAAGGGCATGCGTATCGAACGTCTCTCCCCGGCCAGTTACCGGGACCTGATCCAGCCGGACCGCGTCCACGGCTCGCTGTACACCGAGCCGTACGTGTTCGAGGACGAGCTGGACAAGATTTTTTCCCGCGGCTGGGTGTTCGTGGCACACGACAGCGAGCTGCCGAACCCGGGCGACTACATCACCCGCACCGTCGGTCGCCAGCACTATCTGGTGGTGCGCGGTCAGGATGGCGCGGTGAACGTGTTCATCAACCGTTGCCAGCACCGCGGCAACCTGGTGTGCAACACCGCCGCCGGCAACGCCAAGAATTTCACCTGCCCCTACCACGGCTGGACCTTCGGCCTGAACGGCGAGCTGCAGGATGTGCCGCACGCCGGCGGCTTCCAGAAGGACTGGAACAAGCTGGGCCTGGAAGTGCCGCGCAGCGGCAGCTACCGCGGGTTTGTGTTTGCCAGCGCGGCCCAGGACGGCATCACGCTCGACGAACACCTTGGCCGGGCCAAGGCGCTGATCGACCGCGCCTGCGACCTGTCGCCGGATGGCAGGCTGCGCCTTTCCGCCGGCTGGGTGCGCCATGAGTACGGCGCCAACTGGAAGATGCTGCCCGAGAACGACACCGACGGTTACCACGTCGGTTTCACGCACCAGTCCTTCGTGCGGGCCATCCGCTCGCAGTACGACCAGTTCGTGGCGGACGACACCTCGGCCAACGGCGTCATCCGCGACTGGGGCAACGGCCACACCGAGATCGACTTTGCAGGCGGCTACACCAAGCCGCTGGAGTGGCTGGGTACCAGCCCCGAAAAGGCCGCCGACTACGTGGCCGCGATGGAAAAATCCTACGGCAAGGAGCGGGCCGCAGAGCTGATGCGCCTGGGTCCGCCGCACGCCTGCATCTGGCCGAACCTGTTTCTGGCCGAGATGAACATCGTCATCTTCCAGCCGCTGGCCGTGAACAAGAGCGTGCAGTGGCACACGCCGATGCTGCTGGAAGGCGCGCCGAGTCTGGATTTTCGGCTGCTGCGGCAAAGCGAGGGGGCGCTGGGGCCGGCCTCGTTCCTGGTGGCGGACGACGCGTCGATTGCCGAGCGGGCGCAGCAGGCACTCGAAGCCGGTGATCCGTGGTGTGATCTGAGTCGCGGCCTGGAGCGGGAAGAAACCGACGCGCGCGGCGTGCGTACCTCGCACATGACCGACGAGACTTCGAACCGCGGTTTCTGGCAGCACTACCTGCACGTCATGGCCGGCTGAGGGGCACGCAATGAGCACTGCAACACTCGAACAAGCCGCGCTCGGTGAAGCCGAACTGCGCGAAGTGACCGGCTTCATCTATCAGGAAGCGCGCCTGGCCGACGAGTCCCGCTACGCCGACTGGGAAGCCCTGTGGACCGACGACGGCGTGTACTGGGTGCCGCGCGCCGAGGGCCACGACCCGAACACGCACGTGTCGCACATCTACGACAACCGCACCCGTATCGCCACCCGCGTGCGCCAGCTGCTGACCGGCTACCGTTACAGTCAGGAGCCGGCCTCGCCGATGCGGCGCCTGATTTCCAATGTCGAGATCGGCCGCACCGACGACGGCTACGAGGTCGGCTCGAACTTCATGCTGATCGAGACGGTGGTCCAGTCCACACACGCCATGCGCATCTGGGCCGGGCGCACCACGCACCGCCTGCGGCGCACGGACGAAGGCCTGAAGATGGCCTACAAGAAGGTCGTCCTGGTCAATGGCGACGAGGCCATTCCGAACCTCGCATTTCTGATTTGATGGTTTGCCGGTGCGGTAGGGATTCCGCCCCAGAGAGCTCCTTCGGCTCGCCCGACAGAAGAAGACCCGTTTCCCCGATCGGGTTTTCGGGGCCCGCGAAGTCCGGGATGGACTGACTCGGGCCTGCCCCACAACCTTGAGGAGAAACCGCATGGCCAGCAAGAAACCGCTGGCGGCGATCCGTGGCTTTGCCATGTCGGATCTGAGCCGTCAGTACATCGGACCGGGTTGGCAACTGGCGGTCACCGCCATCCACCGCGCCATTGCCGACGCCGGGCTGAAAAAGTCCGACATCGACGGCCTGCTCATCAACAAGAGCCCGGTGGCCTCGCTGATGGACCTGCCGATGGATCTGCTGGACTACGCGGGCCTGAAGGATCTGACCCTGTGCTCGGTGGTCGAGGCCGAGGGCTCGTCCGGCGTGCAGATGGTGCAGCAGGCCGCCCTGGCGGTGCAGGCGGGCATGGCCAAGGCGGTGGTGTGCGTGTTCGCGGACGCGCCGATCGTGCCCGGCGTCAGCACCCAGCAGGCCTTTGGCATGCCGCTGCCGCTGATGGGCAAGCTCGGCAGCGAGGCGCCGACCGGCCTGTTCGGGCCGGTGGCGGCCTATGCATTGGCGGCGCGCCGTTACATGCACAAGAACAGCCTCACCGAGGACCACCTGGGCGCGGTGGCAGTCGCCTGCCGGCAGTGGGCGCTCAAGAACCCGCTGGCGATGATGAAAAAGCCGCTCAGCATGGAAGACCACCACAACTCGCCGTACGTGGTGGAGCCGTTTCATCTGTTCGATTGCTCGTTCCCGGTCAACGGTGCCGTGGCCGTGGTCGTGACCAGTGCCGAGCGTGCCGCCGACGGCCCACAGCCGGCGGTGTACATCCACGGCATGGGGCAGGGGCACCGCGGTGTGACCAACCGGCGCGGCTTCGAGAACGAGATCGAGATCGGTGCCAAGCTGGCCGGGCAGGGTGCCTATGCCATGGCCGGTGTCGGCCCCAAGGACATCGACTGCGCGCAGGTTTACGACGCCTTTACCTACTGCATCCTGCTGCAGCTGGAGCAGTACGGCTTCGTCGAGCCGGGCGGCGGCGGCGCATTCGCGTTGGCCGGCCAGACGGCGCCGGGCGGCAGCTTCCCGGTCAACACCGGCGGCGGCCAGTTGTCCGGCTATTACCTGCAGGGCGGCACGCCGCTGTCGGAGGGCGTGATGCAGGCCCGTGGCACGGCCGGCGAGCGGCAGGTCAAGCACGATCTGGTGCTCACCGCCGCCTACGGCGGGCGCATGATGTACCACGCCTGCATGATCACCAGCCCACACGCCAGCCTGTAAGGAGGCCGCCATGTACGACATCACGCGCATCAAGGGCTGGCCGATGCCGGTCCTGAACGAACTGAACCAGCCGCATTTCGACGCCATGGCCGACGGCAAGGTCATGGTCCAGCACTGCCCGGACTGCGATACCTGGCTGGCGCCGGGCGCTTTTCTGTGCGAGAACTGCGGCTCGACCGGCGTGCAGTGGCGTGAAGCCTGCGGCCGCGGCGAGATCTACAGCTACGTGGTCATGAATCGCACCTTCGACCCGGCCTTCGAGGCCATGGTCCCGTACAACGTGTGCCTGATCGAGCTCGCCGAAGGCCCGCGCCTGTTGGCCAACGTGGTCGGCATCGCCAATAGCGAGCTGGCCATCGGTTGCGCCGTGCAGGCCACGTTCGAGAAAGTCGGCGAGGGACTGCCGCTGCTGAAGTTCAAGCCCGGCTGATCCTCGCCGCGTTCTGCCCCCACCAGACCTGCGACAGGAGACGGCGGCCATGCTGCCACGCGATTACATTGCCCGCTGCGCGACGCACTACCCGGACAGGATTGCCTATCACGACGGTGACCGGGCGCTGAGCTGGCAGCAGGTGCATGCCCGCTCGGACCGCCTCGCCGCCGCCCTGCAGGGCCTTGGCCTGAAAAAAGGCGACGCGGCCGCCATCCTCAGTCACGAGCACCTGGAGGTCTACGAGCACCTCTACGCCTGCTACAAGACCGGCCTGCTGCGCTGCGGCATCAACTGGCGCTATGCGCCGCGCGAGATGCTGCACGTCATCCGCGACAGCAACGCGCGGGTGATTCTGGTGCAGGCTAACTGCGTGCCGCTGCTGGCCGAGATCCTGGACGACATCCGCGCCGACGGCCGGATTCTGATCGGCTACGGCGGCGCGCATGGCCTGCAGCACGACTACGAGACCCTGATCGACCGCGCGGATGCGAGGCCGCGCCCAACCGAGCTGGACCAAGACGACCTGATCGCGCTCAGCTACACCTCGGGCACCACCGGCCTGCCCAAGGGCGTGATGCTGACACAGGGCGCCATGCGCGATTCGATGCTCTACACGGTGCTGGGCATCGGCCTGCGCTACGAGGATGTGTGGTTTCCGCCCACGGCCTCGGGCTGGATCACCTTCGTGCTGGGTTCGATGAACCTGATGAACGGCATGACCGTGGTGCTGCCCAATGGCGATTTCGATACCGCGCGCTTTCTGCAGTTCGTCGGTCGCTATCGGGTCACGGCCACCATCATCGTGCCGCTGATGATGCAGCGCCTGCTGGACGAGTACGACCGGGGCGGTTACGACCTGTCCTCGCTGCGGCTGGTCACCTACGGTTCTTCGCCGGCGCGCCCGGCGCTGATTCGCCGCACCATGGATACCTTCGGTTGCGAGTTGATGCAGTTGTATGGCATCACGGAAACCACCGGCGGCTGGGTCAGCTTCCTGCATCACGACGATCACCTGCGCGGGCTGTCCGAGCGCCCGGAACTGCTGACCTCCTGCGGTCGCGGCGGCGTGCACATGGAGCTTTCCATTCGCGACGAGCGCGGGCGGCCGCTTGCGGCGGGTGAGGTCGGCGAGGTCTGGATACGCGCCAGCACCAACATGCGCGGCTATCTGAACCTGCCCGATCTGACCGCGCAGACGCTGGTCGACGGCTGGCTCAAGACCCACGATCTGGGCCGGCTGGATGCCGACGGTTACCTCTACCTGACCGACCGCAAGAATTTCCTGATCATCTCCGGGGCGGCCAACGTCTACCCGAGCGTGGTCGAAACCGTGCTGGCCGAGCATCCGGCGGTGCGCGAGGTGGCGGTGATCGGCGCGCCGCACCCGGAGTGGGGCGAGGCGGTGGTGGCGACGGTCAGCCTGCGGGAAGGCACGAGCGCCAGTGCTGCCGAGCTGCTGGCCTTCTGCCGGCCGCGCCTGGCCAAGTACGAAGTGCCCAAGCACATCGAGATCATCGATGACCTGCCCAAGGGCCTGACCGGCAAGGTGCTCAAGAAGAACATCCAGGGCTGGTACAGGGACAACCCGGCGCGGCTGCCCTGGAAAGCGGTCGACTGATCGGCCGTTAATTCGCTTACCATTCGCGTTGCTGTCGCGCGGCGGCCGCATGCGCTGCGGTCCGCACAACCATATGCCGGAGAGAGACGTCATGACCAAGCCGGACGAGAAATTCCATACCCAGATCACCACCCAGATGCCGGATATGGGCACCGGGCCGCTGCCGGTCGAGCCCTACATCTCGGCCGAATTCTTCGAGAAGGAGCGCGAAAAAATCTTCCGCCGCGCCTGGCTGGAAGTCGCGCGCACCGAAGAACTGCCCAATGCGGGCGATTACGTGGTGCGCCAGATCGAAGTGCTCAAGACCTCGGTCCTACTCGTGCGCGGCAAGGACGGCGTAGTGCGTGGCTTCCACAATGTGTGCACGCACCGCGGCATGGCGGTCGCCATCTGTGACAAGGGCAACGCGCAGGGCTTCATCTGCAACTTCCACGGCTGGACGTTTGACCTGGACGGGCGCCTCAAGGGCCTGCCGGGCGAGGAATACTTTGCCAATCTGGATCGCGCCGAGTACGGCCTGCGGCCGGTGGCCACCGACACCTGGAACGGCTTCATCTTCGTGCACTGGGAACCGGAGCCCAAGGTCGGCCTGCGCGAGTTCCTGGGCGGCATGGCCACGCAGCTGGACGACTATCCGTTCGCCCGCTTCAACCACATCGCCCGCTACAGCGCGCGGGTGAAGGCGAACTGGAAGACCTTCATCGACGCCTTCCACGAGGCCTACCACGTGATGATGGTGCACCGGCACACGGTGCCCGACGCCTGCGCCGGGCAGGAAAACCCCTATGGCCTGCTCAGCTCTGCGCGCATTTACGGCCCGCATCATTCCGGTTCCGTGTGGGTGAACCCGAACCACACGCCGACGCCCTCGGAAACCCTGGCCTGGAAATACGGCATGAGCTTCGCGCCCGGCGACATGGTCGACCTGCCGGGCCTGAATCCGGACAAGTCCGCCAACTGGTGGTTCGACATCAACGTGTTGTTCCCGAACTTCTTCATCGACGTCGGGCCGGGCTGGTACTTCACCTACAACTTCTGGCCGGTGTCGGTGGACGAGTCGACCTGGGAGATGAACATCTACCAGCTCGACGCCGAAACGGCGGGCCAGAAATTCGCCCAGGAACATACCAAGGTGCTGCTGCGCGACATCCTGTACGAGGACCTGAGCACGCTCGAATTCGCCCAGAAGGCGATGGGTTCGGGTGTGCTCAAGCACCTGCCGGTCAGTGAGATGGAAATTGCCGTGCGCCATCAGCTGCACACGGTGCAGGAATGGGTGAACCGGCCATGAGCGAGACCGGCTTTGCCCTGCCCGAGGCTTATCGGGACCTGGCCTGGCTGGCCGACTGGGCGCTGCCGACCGAACGCGGGCGGCACAGCAAGCGCATCGGCACGCCACTGCCCGAAATCCAGCGCGTGTACGACGCGCTGCTGCCGCGCATCGAGCCGATGATCGCGCATCTGGATCAGTTCCCGATCAACGATCTTCCGCCGGCCGAGGCCAACCTGATGCTCCTGGCGCTGGTGTTCGTGGAAGTGTCGCCGTCAGTGGAGCTGCTGCACTCGCCGACCGTGCCGGACGGCTTCGAGCCCAGCCGCTTCGAGGTGCATTTCTGAGGCGGTGCTGCCAGGCCGGTACGTCGCATCCACCCGTCAATCAACCGAAGGAAGCCAATAGATGCCCATCGAAATCGACGTGAAGAAGACCGCTGTCCTGTCGATGGATTTCCAGAACGACATCATCCATCCGGATGCCCCCCTGGCGCAGGCGGCCGGTTTCGCCAAGATGGTGCAGGAAACCGGCATCCTGCCGCGCAGCGCCAAGCTGCTGGATGCCGCCCGCCAGGCCGGCATGAAGGTCATCCATGTGATGGTGGAGTTCGGGCCTGACGCGGCGCCGATGCCCACGCGCGGGGCGTTTTTCCGCATGTTGGGCGCCGGTGGTCCGACCCTGGTGCCGGGCACCTGGGGGGCGCAGATTCACGACGACGTGGCGCCCAAGCCGGGCGACGAAATCGTCAAGAAATCCATGATCAGCGCCTTCGTCGGCTCGAACCTGGACGAGGTACTCAAGAAGAACGGCATCACCGACATCGCCATGATCGGTGTGGCCACCACCTTCGTGGTGGAAGGCACCACCTGGAGCGCCGTGGACAAGGGCTACAACTGCATCGTCATCGAAGACTGCGTCTGCGCCGGCAGCAAGGAAGCCCACGACGCGGCCATCCAGACCTCGCTGACCTATCTTGCCGACCTGTGCAAGGCGGACGAATTCATCGCGGCCATTCAGAAGTAAGCGATAACCGTCTGAATTGGAACCCCGTCTGCGCAATGGCGCAGGCGGGGTTTTTGTTTGTGCGGCCGGCCTGCGTGTCATGGAAGCGCTGAACAGAGAACTGTGGGAGCCCGGCTGTGCCGGGCGATCATCGCGCAGCGAAGCTGCGCTCCCACAAGGGTTTCGGGTTGCGGGCGCCGAGAAATCCGGGATGGACTTGTTCAGCGTTTTGCTAAGCGCCGGCTTTTGCCACATCGAAGAGTCGCTGCAGCCGGGCGACGGATACTGGCTGCGTCGTCCCCAGATGCGGCGCAAACAGTGCGACCCGCAATTCCTCCAGCAGCCAGCGCAGCTCAATCCAGGCCGGATTGTCGGCGTGGGGCGGGTAGGCGTGCCAGAACGCCTGCCACAGCGGCAGCAAGGCCTGGCGATCGGCGCGCTCGCAAGCCGGATCGCGCTGCGCGCGCTCCAGGCGCGTTGCCGCGGCGTTCAGGTAGCGCGGCAGTTCGGCCAGCCACGGCGGCGGCGTTTTTTCGACAAAGCCGCTGTAAATCAAACGCCCGAGCTGGTCGCGCAGGTCGGCGGCCACTTCAAGCAGCGCCAGCGTGGTGGCGTGGTCGAGTCGGCGCTCGATGTCCCGCCAGGCGCGCAGGGTATCGGTGACGGACTTGGTGAGCCTGTCCGACGTGGGAGCCAGCAGAGGTTGCAGTGCAGCGACCAGCACGGCGAATTCGGCGCCGTCGCGTGGTGCGTTTGGATCATCCCAGGCGCTGTCGATGATCGCCCGCTGCAGGTCGCGCAGCAGCTGGGTTGGGGTACCCAGGCGCCGGTAAAGCGCTGCCGCCGGCGCCAGCGTGTCCGGCGTCGGCAGCCGGTCGGCCAGGGCGCGCGTCAGCAGGGCACGCACGCCGCCGCGATGCGCTACCGCGGCGGCGGCCTCGTCGTCGAACAGACGCACCGCGCAATCGTCACCCGTATCGACCAGAGCCGGCCAGCGCAGCAGCAGCGCGCCGCCGGGGCCGGGCGTGGTCACCTGCCGCGGCAGGGCGCCGAAATCCCAGTCGGTGATACCGCTGCGCTCCAGCGGGTGGGGGCGGCCGGCGGTTGCGACGGGTGTCCGAGTCTGACCGAAACGGGCCTGCAGCTGCGACCAGTCCCGGCCGGTGGCCAGCGCCGTGCCGTGCTCATCCACGATTTCGAAACGCAGGCGCAGGTGCCGGTCCAGGCGGTCGGGGTCGAAAGCCTCCGGTGGGCAGGGCGCCCCGGCGAGATCGGACAGCGCACCTGCCAGCGCCGGCAGCAGCGGACCTGTGCCCGGTTTCAATCGCGCCAGCGCCTGACCGGCGTAGTCCGGTGCCGGCACGAACTGGCGGCGCAGCGCGCCGGGCAGGCTGCGGATCAGCGCCGCGCATTTTTCGGGCAGCCAGCCGGGAATCAGCCAGTCGAAGACATGGGCGTCGATCCGCTGCAGCAGTGCGCGCGGCAGGCGCACGGTGATGCCGTCGTCGTCGTGGCCGGGCTCGAAGCGGTAACGCAGCGGCAGCAGCGCGCCGCCGGCCGCCAGGCGATCAGGAAAATCCTGAGGCGTGATCGCATCGGCGCGGTCGATCAACAACTGCTCGGCGGACAGGCGCAGCGCATCGGGCGCCTGCCGGCGCAACCAGTGGTCGAAGCGGTGCCCGTCCCAGACATCCGGCGGCAAGCGCGCGTCGTACAGCGCGAACAGGGCGTCTTCGTCGATCAGCAATGGCCGGCGCGCCTTGGCCTGTAGCGTTTCAAGCTCCCCCAGCAGGCGGCGATTGGCGGCCAGCGCCGGGCACGCGGCATCCAGCGCGCCGTCGATCACGCCCTCGCGAATGAAGATGGCCCGCGCGTGGGCCGGATCGATTGGGCCATAGGCAATGCGTCGCCGGCTGGCCAAGGTCAGGCCAAACAGCGTCACCCGCTCGAAGGCCACCGGGCGCCGGCTGGCGACATCCCACTGCGGCTCGCTGTAGTCGCGGCGCAGCAAATGTGCGGCGGCGGCCTCCACCCAGTGCGGCTCGATGGCGGCCACGGTGCGCGCATACAGGCGACCGGTTTCCACCAGCTCGGCGGCCATCAGCCAGCGCGGCGGTTTTTTGGCCAAGGCCGAGCCGGGGAATACCCACATTTGCGCGCCGCGCGCGCCCTCCAGGCCGCGGGACAGGCGCGCCCGCCGGGATTCGCCGCGCGGGCCGTCCTGGCGCCGGGCGATGCGTCCGAGCAGGCCCGCCAGCAGCGCGCGGTGGATGGCGTCGTAGTCGGCGCCGAGGCTGGAGCCGCGCAGGCCCATGCCGTTGGCCAGCTCCGTGAGTTGCCCGGCGATGTCTCGCCATTCGCGAAGGCGCAGGTAGGACAAAAAATGCTCGCGGCACCACAGGCGCAGCTTGGCCTGCGAGCGGTGGCGGGCTTCCTGCTCGAAGGCCCGATAGATGTTGAGCAAGCCGAGGAAATCCGAGCGCGCGTCGGCAAACTGCCGGTGCACCTGGTCGGCGTGCTCGCGGGCGTCGAGCGGGCGCTCGCGCACGTCCGGCACGGTCAGCGCGGCGGTGATGATCAGCACTTCGTGCAGCGCGCCGGTTCGGCCGGCCTCGATCAGCATGCGGCCGAGCGCCGGATCGAGCGCAAAGCGCGCCAGTTGCCGACCGACGCCGGTCAGCACCCCGGCACTGTCCACCGCGCCCAACTCGAACAGGGCTTGCTGCGCGGCCCGCAGGTGGCGCCGCTGCGGCGGGTCCAGGAACGGAAAATCCGCCGCCTCGCCCAACTGCAAGGCCTGCATGCGCAGCACCACGCTGGCCAGGCTGGCGCGGTGGATTTCCGGATCGGTATAGGGATTGCGGTTGGCGTAATCGTCCTGCGCATACAGGCGGATGCACACGCCGGGGCCGAGCCGGCCGCAGCGCCCGGCGCGCTGATCGGCGGCGGCCTGGGAGATTTTCTCGATGCCCAGACGCTGCACATGGCTGCGGGCGCCATAGCGGCTGACACGCGCCAGGCCGCTGTCGACCACGTAGCGAATGCCGGGCACGGTCAGCGAGGTCTCGGCCACGTTGGTGGCCAGCACCACGCGGCGCTGTTTGGAGGGCGCGAACACCCGGTCCTGCTCGGCGCGCGACAGACGAGCGTACAGCGGCAGCAGTTCCAGGCCGGCGGTGCCGTGCGCGCGCAGCGCCTCGGTGGCGTCGCGGATCTCCCGCTCGCCGGGCAGGAACACCAGCACATCACCCGGGCCTTCGCCCTGCAATTCCGCGACGGCGGCCACGATGCCCTCCACCAGCGTGCGGTCGGCCTGGTCGGGGTCCGGCGTGAGCAGCGGGCGGTAGCGCACCTCGACCGGATGACCGCGGCCGGATACCTCGATGATCGGCGCGCCGCCGAAGTGCTGCGCAAAGCGCTGCGGGTCGATGGTGGCCGAGGTGATGATCAGGCGCAGGTCCGGCCGCTGCGGCAACAGGCGGTGCAGGTAGCCGAGCAGAAAATCGATGTTCAGGCTGCGCTCGTGCGCCTCGTCGATGATCAGCGTGTCGTAGGCCAGCAGCTGCGGATCGGACTGCGCGTGCGCCAGCAGCAGGCCGTCGGTCAGCACCTGGATGGCGGCGCCGTCGGCGACCGTGTCGTCGAAGCGCACGCTGTAGCCGACTGCACGCGGCGCGGCCAGTTCCACCGCCAGACGCGCCGCCACCGCGCGGGCGGCGATGCGCCGCGGCTGGGTGTGGCCGATGCGGCCATGCACGCCACGGCCCAGATGCAGGCACAGCTTGGCCAGCTGCGTGGTCTTGCCCGAGCCGGTCTCGCCGCAGACCACGATCACCTGATGCGCCTGCAGGGCGGCGGTGATTTCCGGCAGATGGGCGGTTATCGGCAGCTCGGGCGGGAACGTGACGCTTGCCGGCCGTGCGGCCCGCCGCGCGCTGACCACCGCCGCGGAGCGGGCGAGCTGGGCGGCGACCTCAGCCTGCAGCCGATCGGCGGGCTGCCCGCCGGCGAGCCGCCGCTGCAGCGCGGCGAGGCGTTTCGCAAGCGCGGGTCGGTCGGCCAGCAAGGCGTCTTCGACCTGCGCTGCCAGTGTCTGCACGCCGGATGACAGCAAGGCCGAGTCGGCGTCAGGCGGGGGTTCTGGGCGGTTCACGGGTGCGGTGACAGGTTGCCCGGGCAGCGTACCATAGCGCCCCCAAGCCCCCATGAAGCCGCATCTGTGCTCCTGAACACGCCGCATTTGCTCGTTCGCCACCTGCTGCTGTCGGTCCTTTGCCTGGGTTGCGCCGGCGCTGCCGCGGCCGGTCTGGAGGCCACGGCGACGCCGGCCGCGGACGCTGCGCCCGCCATTTCGGTCGAGGCCCAGACCGCCGCCGCCAAGGCCGGCGACGCCGGGGCGCAGTACGCGCTCGGGCTGATGTACGCGCACGGCGACGGCGTGGCACGCGACGATGCGGCGGCGGCGAAGTGGTTCGCCGCCGCCGCCGCGCAGGGCCATGCCCAGGCCGCTTACAACCTGGGCGTGCTGACGGTGAACGGCCGCGGCGTGGCGCGCGATTACGGCCTCGCCCGGGGCCAGTTCGAGCAGGCGGCAGCCAGCGTGCCGTCAGCGGCCTACAACCTTGGCGTGCTCTATGACCAGGGTTTGGGCGTTTCGCCCGACGCGGCGCAGGCGCTGGCCTGGTACCGCAAGGCCGCCGACGCCGGTCACGCCGGCGCGCAGTACACGCTCGGACAGATGTACTACGAGGGCATCGGCGTCGAGGCCAACGACGCGACGGCCCTGCGCTGGTTCAGTGCCGCTGCGGCGCAAGGGCACCGTGAGGCGCAGTACAACCTGGGCGTGATGGCCTATGTCGGGGCCGGCATGGCAGCCGATCTGAAGGCCGCCGCCGACTGGTACCGCAAGGCGGCCGAACAGGACGACCCGCTGGCCGCCTTCAACCTGGGGCGTATGTACCACCTGGGCGAGGGCGTGATGCGGGACGATGTCCAGTCCGTCCACTGGTATCGCCGGGCGGCCGCCAAGGGGGATGCCTTTGCCCTGAACAACCTCGGCTTCATGGTCTACAACGGCCTGGGCGTGCCGGCCGACCCGGTGCGCGCCTACGCGCTGTTCACGCTGGCGGCGGCGCGCGACAACGCCAATGCGAAGAAAGCGCTCGATCTGCTGCGCCCGCAGCTGGGCAACGAGGAAGTGGCCCGTGGCGAGGGCCTGGTGCGGGAATGGAACGCTGCGCTGAAGGCCGGACTGGCGCCGGCCTTTTGATGCCCGTGCAACGGTCGGCGAGGCCGGTGCAGGGCTACCGGTAGACCCGGTGACCTGTCCGGCATTGCCTCAGGCGGCTTTCTTGCCAGAGTGTATGCAGCGATCCCGCCCCTGGGCCTTGGCGGCATACAGGGCCGCATCGGTGCGCTCGAAGACCGTTTCCAATGTGTCCTCGCTGTTAAAGGTGGCCACGCCACAGGAGATGGTGACCGGCACCCGCTCGCCGCGACTGCGAAACGGCGCGGACTTGATGGTGCGGCGCAGTTTCTCGGCGATCTGCAGGGCGGCGTCCTCGGCGGCGCCGTTGAGGATCACCACGAATTCCTCGCCGCCGTAACGGGCCACGAAATCCGACGAGCGCAACTGGTCCTGTAGCAGGCGCACCACTTCCTTGAGCACCTTGTCGCCGGCGGTGTGCCCGAAGGTGTCGTTGATGCGTTTGAAGTGGTCGATGTCGCAGACGATCATCGACAGGTTGCCGCCGTCACTGCGCCAGCGGGCGACTTCCAGTGCCGCCCTGCGGTCGTAGGCAAGCCGGTTGTAGGCGCCGGTCAACGGATCGCGCAGGGCCTCTTCGGTGGTGACATCCAGCCGGCTGCGCAGGGTGATGGTTTCCGCACTCAATTGCGCGACCTGCTGGCTGAGCTGGCCGAGGTGGTCCTCCAGTCGGCGCTGGTGGCCGTCGCCAGCCTGGTCCTGCTGACGCAGGTGATCCTGCAGATGGTCCAGGCGCTCGCCGATAAAGGACTTGAGCCGGTCCAGGTCGTCCGTTTCCGACGACACGCTGCGCAGCTGCAGGAATTGCGCTTCGGTGATCTGCCGCGTCTGCAGGGCCTCTGCGCCGGCCTGGCGATTCAGGCTGTGCGCTTCGTTGAGGGCCGTCTCGAGTTGCACCAGGCGGCCGACGGTGGCCTTGAGGAATTCCTGAAGCTCGGCCTGGCGCCGTTGCGCATGGGCCTTGGACTCCACCAGCAGGTGGATCAGTTGGGCGGCAAGTTTCTGGCGACCGGTTTCATCGGTCGGCCTGCCCAGCGCGCGCTCGATATCCTGCGCCAGCGGCTCCAGGGGCGCCGGCACCAGCACATGCTGCAGAACGCTCCGGATCAGTTGACCCTCGCGGGTGTTCAGTGGAGATTCGTTTTTGTTTCCTGGGACAGGGCCCGGCTTATTGCTCGGTGCCAGCACGCCCGGCTTTACTGACTGTGACAATTTCGAAAATGCCTCTTGCAGGGCTGTGCCGATGTGATCGGTGGTGGCTGCCTCGCGCAGATCTGCCAGCGCTGCGGCAAGGCCGGGATTGCAGGCCGCAGCCAACTCGCACAGCTGCGGCACGATTTGTCGCAGAAGCGGTTCCAGTGTGTCGTCGACGGAGTTTTTCATAGGCGATGACCGATGCTCTGGGCAGCCCGGTTCGGCTGCTGGATTGTGTATCGCCAGACAGGGCGGGAACTTTAGGCGGCTCAGGTGGATGCCTATGCAAGTCGCTCGCCGGGCTTGTCCCTTGGGTCAAGGTGCCGGCCCGGACTTGTCCTAGTATGGCGGCCGGTTTCCGCTGCCGAGATGCGCCATGATTCTGATCCTGCAAGAACACGTCCATGCCGGCACGCCGGCGTTCGTCTCCATCATGGAGTACCTGTCCCGGCGGCCCGGCGTCAGCGTGCGCGCGCAGGAGATAAAGGGCGCGCAGCAGACCCTGACTGAGCTTTACCTGATCGGCGATACCGCCACCCTGGACCGGGAGGAAATCGCCGATCTGCCCGGCGTGGAGCAGGTGGTGCGCGTGTCGCGCGAGTACCGGATTGTCGGCCGCCATCAGGACGACTTCCGGCCGAGCGGCTTCGAGTACAACGGCGTTACGTTCAGCCAGGACAGCTTCGAGTTGTTCCCGGGCCTGTGCGCCGTGGACAACCGCGAGCATGTGGATCGCACCTTCGCCGCGCTGGCCGTGCAGGGCCTGCGCTGCGCGCGCATGGGGGCCTACAAGCCGCGCACCAGCCCGTATGCCTTCCAGGGCCACGGCGCGGCCTGTCTGCCGTTCGTGTTCGAGTCGGCCGGCCGCCACGGCGTGCGGGTGATCGCCATGGAAATCACCCACGAGAAGCACATCCAGGAAATCAACGATGCGCTGTCCGCCGTGGGCCAGCCGACCGGCGTCATGCTGCAGGTCGGCACGCGCAACACGCAGAACTTCGAGCTGCTCAAGGCCATCGGCCGCCAACACGAATTCCCGGTGCTGCTCAAGCGCGGTTTCGGCATCTCGCTGGAAGAATCGCTGAACGCCGCCGAGTACCTGGCCAGCGAAGGCAACCAGCGGGTCGTGTTCTGCCTGCGCGGGGTCAAGACCAGCCTGGGCGACCCGCACCGCAACTTGGTCGATTTCGCGCACGTGCCGGTGGTCAAGCGCCTCACGCGCATGCCGGTGGGCGTCGACCCGTCACACTCGGTCGGCCGCCGCGATGTTGGACCGGACGGTATCGAGGACATCCACCATGCCGCCGCGCAGGGCGTGATTGCCGGCGCCAATCTGGTGCTGGTGGACTTCCACCCGGCGCCGGCCAAGGCGCTGGTGGATGGCCCGCAGGCGCTGACGCTGGAGGAGCTGCCGCTGTTCGTCGAGGACATGCAGATCGCCCGCGAGGCGTACCTGAAACGCCGCGCGGCACATGAACGCGCCCGGCTGCCGGTGCAGGAAACGGCGCTCGCCGACACGGAATCCTGAGGGCGGCGCGCCCGGCGGGCGCGAATGCCCTGTTGGCTCGTCGATAATCCCGGCCGCAACTGGCGTTGCCGCAGCTGTGGCGGATGACGCGACGAACGGCGTTCACCGGGAGACGACATGACGGCAGGCGAACTGGGGCTAACGGCGCTGCGGGGGGCAGCGGCGGCGCTCACGCAGGTGCGCGATCAACTGGTGCAGCGCACCGCCGGCGGGCGCGACATCGACGGCCATCAGGTGGCGGTGCGCCGTTATGCCAACCTCGAAGCGCGACTGAAGGCCGCCCAGGCGCTGGCCGAATGGGCCGACGAGGATCCATCGGCGCGCCAGATGGCGGACCTGTTCGCCGCCGATTTCGCACTCGAAGCGCTGCACGCGATCGAGCGCCACGGCGCCGATTTCGGGCTGGCGGCGGCCGATAGCGACGCCGCCTTGCCGGCCGGCGCGCGGCCTGCATTGGCGTCCGCGCTGTCCGAAAGCCGGTTTCGCGCGCTGGCCGAGCGCGCCGCCGGCCACGGCTTCGTCAATCACGGCGCCATCCACGGCGAGGACGCCGAGCTCACGCTGGCGCTGCGCGATGGCGCCCGCCGTTTCGCCGTCGAGCGCGTGGCGCCGCTTGCCCAGCGCATTCACCTGGACGACCTGCTGGTGCCGGAGGAACTGATCGGCGGCATGGCCGAGCTGGGCTTTTTCGGCATGTCCATTCCGGCCGAATACGGCGGCACCGGGATGAGCAACCTGGCCATGGTGGTGGCCACCGAGGAGCTGTCGGTGGCCTCGCTGCCGGCCGCCGGCAGCCTGATCACGCGCCCGGAGGTGCTGGCCAAGGCGCTGCTGGCCGGCGGCAGCGAGGCCCAGAAACAGCGCTGGCTGGGGCCGGTGGCGCGCGGCGAGCTGATGGTCGGCGTGGCGGTGACTGAGCCCGATACCGGCTCCGACGTGGCCGCGCTGCGCTGCCGGGCGACACCCGCGGTGCAGGACGGCGTGGCCGGATGGTCGATCGACGGCGCCAAGGCCTGGAGCACCTTTGCCGGTCGCGCCGACGTGCTGGCGCTGCTGGCGCGCACGGATCCCGATCCGGCCGCTGGCCACCGCGGGCTGTCGCTGTTCATCGTCGAGAAGCAGCGCTGCCTGGGGCACCAGATCGACCTGACGCAGCCGGGCGGCGGGCGGCTCAGCGGCAAGGCCGACCGCACGCCAGGGTATCGGGGCATGCACTCGTTCACACTGCAGTTCGAGCGCTGGTTCGTGCCCGGCGACCGACTGGTGGGGGAGGCCGGTCGGGGCTTTTATTACCAGATGGCCGGTTTCGCGGCCGGGCGCTTGCAAACTGCCGGTCGGGCCACCGGCCTTGCCCAGGCCAGTCTGCTGGCGGCCGGGCAGTACGCGCAGCAGCGGCGGCAATTCGGCCGGCCGATCGGCGAGTTTCAGAGCACCGCCTATGAGCTGGGCTGGATGGCGCTGCGCACCGAGGCGGCGCGCCAGCTCAGCCACGCGGCGGCCCGCGCCATGGACGCGGGTGCCGCCGACGCCGGCCTACTGGCGGCCATGGCCAAGCTGTTCGCCTGCCGCGTGGCGGTGGAGGTCTCGCAGCGCGCGCAGCTGCTGCACGGCGGCTGGGGCTATGCGGAGGAATTCCTGATCGCCCGCTTGGTGGCCGATGCGCTGGTGCTGCCGATCTTCGAGGGCGTGGAGCCGATTCTGGAACTGAAGGTTATCGGTCGTCAGCTGCTCGGCGGTGGCGCGTGAGTCCGGGAGCCCTGGCCGGGCTGCGCGTGCTGGACCTGTCGCAGGTGCTGGCAGGACCGTTTTGCACCCAAATGCTGGCCGACCACGGCGCGGAAGTCATCAAGATCGAGCCGCCGGAGGGCGATCCGGCGCGCCGCTTTGCGCCGTTTCGGGCCGATGACACGGAGCGCGCCTTCGGCGGCTATTTCCAGAGCATCAACCGCGGCAAGAAAAGCGTGGTGCTGGATCTGAAAGACCCCGCCGGGCGAGCGGCTTTCCTGAAGCTGGTGGCCAGCGCCGACGTGCTGGTCGAGAACTACCGCGCCGGCGTCATGGAGCGCCTCGGTCTGGGCTTCGAGGCGCTGGCAAGGATCAACCCGCGCCTGGTCTACGGCGCGATTCGCGGCTTCGGCGACCCGCGCAGCGGCGAGAGTCCGTACAACGACTGGCCGGCCTTCGACGTGGTGGCGCAGGCCATGGGCGGCATCATGGGCATCACCGGTCCCAGCGCCAACCAACCGCTGAAGGTCGGCCCCGGCGTGGGCGACACCGTGCCGGCGCTGATGCTGGCCTTCGGCATCCTGGCCGCCGTGCGCCATGCCGAGCGCAGCGGGCAGGGGCAGTTCCTGGACATTTCCATGATCGACGGTGTGCTGGCCCTGTGCGAGCGGCTGGTGCATCAGTACAGCTACGCCGGCGAGGTGGCCGGCCCGGAGGGCAACGGCCACCCGCTGCTGTGTCCGTTCGGGCTGTTTCGCGCCGCCGACGGCTGGGTGGCGATCGGCTGTCCGACCGACAAGTTCTGGGTGGAACTGGCCGCTGCCATCGGCCGCCCGGAACTGGCGACCGACCCCGGCTGGGCCACCAATGCGGCGCGTCTGGCCCGCCGCGGCGAGGTCACGACCCTGATCGAGGGTTTCACCAGCCAGCGCAGCAAGGCGGAACTGAAGGCGCTGTTCGGCGGGCGGGTGCCGTTCGGGCCGGTGCAGAACGCGGCCGAAATCTTTGCCGACCCGCACTTCGCCGCACGCGACATGCTGGTACAGGTAGAGCAGCCGGGCAGCGCCACGCCGGTCACCATCGCCGGTGTGCCGGTGCATCTGTCGGCCACGCCGGGCGCAGTGCGCGGCCGGGCGCCGCGGCTTGGCGAGCACACGGCGGAAGTATTGGCCGGCTTGGGCGCGGATCGGCATTCCTGATGATTTATCTTGCGATAATTTATTCTTGAGAATATATTCTCGCTCGATCGCCTACTGAGAATGCCCCATGCCCCAGGCTCTCGCCGCCACGGTGTCCAACACTGGCCGGGTACTGACCCAGGCCCTTGTCGAAACGGCCGACCGGCTCAGCGTCGGCCCGAGCGAGCTGAAGGCCATCATCGGCGTCAGCCAGCCGACCGCCTCGCGCCTGCTGCACGGCGCCTACCAGCTGACGCCCGGCAGCAAGCCCTTCGAGCTGGCGGCCCATCTGGTGCGCCTGTACCGCTCGCTGTCGGCCATGGTCGGCGGCGACGACGCGCTGGCCAGCCGCTGGCTGCGCAGTGCCAATCTGGCTTTCGAAAATGCCCGGCCAATCGACGCCATCAAGCGCGTGGATGGCCTGCTGCATGCCTGCGAATACCTGGACGCCCACCGCGCTCGCGTCTGAGGCCGGGCGCTGGGCCGGCAGCGGCTGGCGGGCGGTGGAGGCGCAGCATCAGGTGGCCACGCTGCGCCTGGCGCGCGGCAATCTGGAAGACCAGCGCCTGCTGGAGGACATCCTCGACGCCGCCAAGCCGCCGACGGTGGGCGCGACCGGCGACCTGCACTGGCTGCTGGCGACGCCGTTTCGTTACCGCCCGCCGGTTGGCGGCTCGCGTTTCCGGGGGCGCACCGATCCTGGCGTGTTCTACGGTGCGCAGGACCGGCCGACGGCCTGCGCCGAAGCGGGTTACTGGCGACTGCGGTTTTTTCTGGACAGCGCGGACCTGGCCGACGAGTCCGCTACGGTGTCGCTCACGCTGTTTGAATTTCATGCCGCGTCCGACGGGGCACTTGACCTGACCACGGTCGCATTCGCTGATGCGCGGGCGGCGCTGGCCCATCCGCATGACTACACCGCCAGCCAGGCGCTGGCCGCACAGGCGCGCGCGGCGGGCATCGACCTGATCCGCTACGGCTCGGCGCGGCTGGCGGATGGCGTGTGCCTGGCCCTGCTCACGCCGGCGCCGTTTCGTCAGGTGGCGCAGCCGTACCGCAACACGCACCAGACCTGGCAGCTGACCCTGCTGCCGCCGGCGCGGGTGGTGTGGGAGCGCGAACTGCACGCCGAGCGCTGGGAGTTTCTCTATGGAGACGCCGAATGAATCCGGTCTGGATTTTTCAGCGCCAGCCATCGAGAAAACATGTAGGAGCGCAGCTTCGCTGCGCGATTGATCGGCTGATCGCCCGGCACAGCCGGGCTCCTACAGTGGTTTGCAGCCGTTGAGTGTCCCTATACCGATGCCGGCTGAGACAATGCCCAACCAATCATCTGCCCGGATATTGCCATGCTGATCGGCACCCCGCTTGCCGCCAATGCCACCCGCGTCATGCTGCTGGGCGCCGGCGAGCTCGGCAAGGAAGTCATCATCGCCCTGCAGCGCCTGGGCGTGGAGACCATCGCGGTGGACCGCTACCCGAACGCGCCCGGCCAGCAGGTGGCGCACCGCGCGCATGTGATCGAGATGACCGACGGCGCCGCGCTGCGGGCGCTGATCGAGCGCGAGCAGCCGGCCATCATCGTGCCGGAAATCGAGGCCATCGCCACCGACATGCTGCTGCAGATCGAAGCCGACGGCCTGGCCGAGGTCATCCCCACCGCCCGCGCCGCGCAGCTGACCATGAACCGCGAAGGCATCCGCCGCCTGGCCGCCGAGGAACTGGGCCTGCCGACCTCGCGCTACGCCTTCGTGGACAGCCTGGAGCAACTGCGCGTTGCGGCGGCCGAGATCGGGTTCCCCTGTTTCGTGAAGCCGGTCATGTCCTCGTCCGGCAAGGGCCAGTCGCGGGTCCATGAGGCTGCGGAACTGGAACGGGCCTGGCAGCACGCGCTCGACGCCGGCCGGGTGCGCCAGGCGCGCCTGATCGTCGAGGAGCAGATTGCGTTCGACTACGAGATCACGCTGCTGACGGTGCGCAGCCTGGGCGTATACGGCGATACCGAAACCCACTACTGCGCGCCGATCGGCCACCGCCAGGTGCACGGCGATTACGTGGAAAGCTGGCAGCCGCAGCTCATGAGCGAGACCGCCTTTGCCCGGGCACAGGACATCGCCGGGCGCATCACGCAGGCGCTGGGCGGGCGCGGCATTTTTGGCGTGGAACTGTTCGTGCGCGGCGACGCGGTGTGGTTCAGCGAGGTCAGCCCGCGCCCGCACGACACCGGCCTGGTGACCCTGGCCAGCCAGCGGCTGTCGGAGTTCGAGCTGCACGCGCGCGCCATTCTGGGCCTGCCGGTGGACGTGGAGATGACCAGCCCGGCCGCCAGCGCCGTCATCTATGGCCAGCTGGATGCGGTCGGCATCGGCTATGCCGGCGTCGACGAGGCGCTGCGCATCCCCGGCACCGACATTCGCCTGTTCGGCAAGCCCGAGTCGCACGCCCGTCGCCGCATGGGCGTAGCCCTGGCGCGCGCCGCGGACGTGGAGCTCGCCCGTCAGCGGGCGCGTGATGCCGCGGCGCGGGTGCGGCCGGTGGCACCCTGATGCCGGGTCGCCGATCGGATTGGAGCCGGATGATTTGTTTTATAAATCAATCGGCTATATGAAGAAGCTCAAGCTGCGACTGCCGATGACGGCGTCGTCGCAATGCACCAGCCGGCGCCTCAGGCGCAGCCCCTGCGACGTGTCGGCAAACTCGTCCTGGCGCGCCGCGGACAGGAAAAACGGCGCCAGGTCCGTGCCGCGCGTGCGGTAGATCAGCACGTTGCTGTCCACCCGGCAGGTGCCGGGCGCCTCGGCCGGGCGCAGGCGCACGTTGGTCACGAAATGCCGCGTGGCGGCCGGCGGATTGTCCGACACACTGAAGCCGGGCGTGGTCAGCTGCTCGCAGCGCGTGCGCAGGCTGGCGTGGTTCTCCAGGAACAGCGGCGCCCCGGTAGGGCCTTCCTCGCCCTGCATGCGCACCAGGTTGGCGTAGGCGCTGTAACGGATGTCCGGATCCAGCGTGGCGTGCCATTCCAGGTACTGGCGCGCGTCCAGCAGCGCGGCTTCATCCATCAGGTGTTCGTAAATCCGGGCAAACAGGCGCTCGTCCACGGCAGTTTCTTCCTTCAGATGAGGTGGTGGAGCGCGCTCAGGGCGTGCGCATCAACCCTTTCCAGTGCTTCATGAAGTTGAACTGCTCGCACTCCGGCAGCATCGGGAAATAAGCCGTGCCAGGACCGGTGAAATCATCCACCGGCGCGAAATTGAGCGCAGTTTCGAAGCTGGCCTGGCCGGCGCGCGCCTGCCGGCCGCGGCACACCTGCGTGACCGAGGACCACACGTCGACGTCGTCTTCCTCGAACACGCCGCTCATGCCAAAGCCGCGCACGCCCGCTTCGAGCACCTTTTGCTTCCATTCGTCGGAGGCTTCACGCTCGGCCAGGTACCACGAGGTCAGTTCCATGGCGTATGGCCCCAGCGGCTGCCACACGCGCAGCGTGCCGCTGGCCACGACCTTGCCATTGCGCTCCACGTCCAGCGCCGGCTGAATCCAGGCCAGGTGCGGGAACACATTGCCCACGGTGACCACGTTGCGCCGCAGCAGGTCCAGTTGGGCCGGGTTCAGCGTTTTCTCGTACAGGGGGATCAGGTCCGGATTCAGGCCGCAGTAGGGCACGACGTGCTGTTCCGGCACCACTGTGCTGACCGTGCCGTGACCGCCGGCCAGGCTGAGCTGGTGGCTGGCACCCAGCCCGGCCATCACGGCTGCCGTCGGCACGCCGACCAGCTCCATGGCCGTCGGCCCCAGATGCGTGGGGTACAGGTGCTGGTTGTCGGTGCCGAAGTTGAGCGCGCCCATCTTCCAGTTGGCCTGTACCACCCAGCGCTGCGGTGGGCTCAGCACCACCATGCCGCCGGGCGTGCGGTTGAAGTAGGTGTCCAGATAGAAGCGCGCGTCGCCCAGATAGTCGGCCAGGCTCACCGCCTGCGGGTCGAAGGTGGCGAAGATCAGCCCGCCGTGCGTGTCGACCTGCGCGACCTGCTTCAGGCCACTGCCGGCCTTGTCGAGTTTGCCGGCGTAGAAGTCGTCGAAGCCCGTGGTCAGCAATTGCCCTGCGGTGTCGTAGGTCCAGCCGTGGTAGGGGCAGATGAGCTGTTTGGCATGGCCGGAATCCGCACGGCAGACTTTCACCCCGCGGTGCGCGCACGCATTCAGGAACACCCGCACGCGGCCATCCGGGCCCCGCATGACGATCACATGGTCGTCCGCCATGCGGCGGGTGACGTAGTCGCCGGGGTTTGGGATTTCCGACTCGTGCCCCAGGAACAGCCAGCAGCGGTTGAAGATGCGTTCGATCTCCAGCGCGTGGATGGCCTCGTCCACGAACACGCTGCGGCTGACGCGTGCGCTGGGTTCGTCGACCAGCGTGTCCCAGTCCGGTTCGTTGCTGCGCATCAGCATGGTTGGCCTCCCTGGCGTGAGCGGGTACGTTCAGCCGTGCGGTGCGCCGATCGGAATCACCGGCACCAGCAGGTGCGAGGCGTGGTCCTTGTCGCGGTACAGCTTGTAGTAGGTCAGCGTCATGCTGGGCAGGGGGCCCATCACGTTCATGCGGTGGTGCCAGGGGATGTCGATCGGGTCGCAGGTGCTGATTTCGAGCTCCATGCGCTCGCCGGGCCGGAACACGTAGGAGATCGACGGGAAGCCGATCGAGTACTCGTTCACCTCGCCCGGCACCACCGGCTGCGGGTCGACATGGGTCTGCACCGGATTCCAGGGCGTGGATTTTTCGGCATCCAGCGCCCGGTGTGAGGCCTTGAGCACGCCGCGGCACAGCGGGAAACGCGCGTCGCCGGGTCCGACCGCCCACAGTTTGGCAATGAACGTCGCATCCGGCTGATCCAGCGCCGCGTGCAGGTTCAGCACCACAGGTCCGGTGACTTCCATCGGCGCGCTCATCGGCGGCGTCGAATAGCGCACCGAGTTGCGCTCGGTGGAGATGATCGGCGGGCGATGGACCAGCGGGTCGGGGTCCGCGTCGGTGGGTTCGGGCAGCGGCGTGAGCGCCCCGAACGGGCGCAGGTAAAGCCGGGTCCACTGCGTGCGCGCCAGTGGCCATTCGTGCTCGAAGCGGTATTGGTTTGTGCCCATCACGAACAACCGAATGGGCGGCTCGTCCATGATTCCGGTGTCGACGCCCTTCATCCAGTGGTCGTACCAGCGCAGCGCCTCGTATTTGAGCTCCGGCGGGCCGGGCAGGGCGGTGTGGATGTGGTGGCCGAAGATGGCGGCCTTCTTGGGCACGTTCAGGGTCGGGTCGTTCATGTCGTCCCACACGGCCTGCATGAACGGCTTGAAGAACGGAATCCAGCAGCTGGCCGTATACACCGGCACGGTGATCTTCCCGACCTTGTCGCGCGAGCGGCGCCGGGCCCAGAAGTCGGTGTTGGTGGGGTGCAGCAGCTGGTCGAAAAAGGCCGTCTTGCGCCGCGCCAGCAGGCGCACGTAGTTGGTGTTGAGGGCGATGTCCTTGGTCGCCGCGATGGCGTTGACGCGCGCTTCGAGTTCTTCCGGCGAGTACAGCTTCTCGGACTCGGACGCCGTGGTGTGGGCCGGAATCTCGCGCTCCAGCTCCCACCAGAACGGCTGGATCACGCCGCCTTCGTAGGCCACGCCATACAGATCATTGGCGGCTTCGTAGGGAAAGATGGCGGCCAGGTGCGGCGGCTGTTGGGCGGCCACGAAGCGCTGGATCATGCCGAACCAGGAAATGCCCATCATGCCGACCTTGCCGCTGCACCACGGCTGGGCGGCGATCCATTCCACGATGTCGTGGCCGTCCTCCTGTTCCTGCACGCTGAACGGGCCGTTCCATGCGCCCTCGGACTTGCCAAGGCCGCGCTCGTCCGGGATCACGTACACGTAGCCGCGCCGGACAAAGAACTCGATGTCGCCGGCCTCGACGTTGTGGTCGAACACCCAGGAGTTGATCGGCTGCGCCGGGATGGGCGCCGACTGGCAGTCCTTGCCGTAGGCCGACAGCGCCAGCAGGCCCGGGAACTTGCCCGGCGCGTCCGGGCGGAACACGTCCGCGCGCAGCGTCACGCCGTCGCGCATCTGCAGCGGCACGTCGCGCTCGACGATCATCGTGTACTGCGGCTTCGACAGCTGCTCGACGTTTTTCAGGTACTGCGCCTGCCAGTAGCCAGGGCGGGGCAGGTCGACTGCCGCCAGGGCGCGTTCGAGTTCGGCGTCCGTCATCGTCGTGGTCTCCTCCTGATTTTTTGTGGGCCCGGTGGGCTCGCGCACATGATGCCACCCCCGCGTCCGGCATCGGGCGCTTCGCGGACTATTTGTGCAGCCGCAGCGCGCCCCGCGATCAGGCCGGGTCGACGATCTGCACGCCCCGCCAGAAGGCCACGCGGCCGGCAATCTGCGCCGCGGCGGGCTTCGGCTGCGCGTAGTACCACACCGCATCGACGTTGCGCGCACCGTCGACGTTGAGCGAGTAGTAATTCGCCGTTCCTTTCCAGGGGCAAACCGTCGTCGTCACGCTTTGCTCAAGCAATGCGCGGTTCACGGATTCAAGCGGAAAGTAGTGATTCCCCTCCACGACCACGGTGTCGGGCGACTCGGCGATGACCTGTCCGTTCCAGATTGCTTGCATGGCTGTTCATCCGGTGAGGTGAGAAGCTGCTGGAAGCGCTGAATAATCCATCCCCGGTTTCCACCGGGGCAGGCCTGGATTTCTTGAGCGTCCGCCATCAAAAACCCTTGTGGGAGCGCAGCTCTGCTGCGCGATGATCGCCCGGCACAGCCGGGCTCCTACAGTTTCCCGATGGCTCACACAGTCAGCGGCTTGCAACCGCTCCTTAACCCCGCTTGGCCTCGAAGTCGCTGGCGTCGTGCCGTTCCGGCAAGCGTTCCTCTTCCGGCCCCCAGGTCCTGTTGACGCGCCGACCGCGTTGCACGGCCGGACGCGCCCGAATCTCGGTCGCCCAGCGCACGACGTGGGTGTACGAGGCCACATCCAGAAACTCCTGCGCCTCGTAAAGATTGTCCAGCACCAGGCTGCCGTACCAGGCTACGTTGGCCATGTCGGCGATGGTGTACTCGTCGCCACACAGATAGCGCCGCCCGGCGAGGGTGCGATCCAGCACATCGAGCAGGCGCTTTGCTTCCATGGTGAACCGATCGATGCAGTATTCGATCTTCACCGGCGCGTAGGCATAAAAGTGTCCAAAGCCGCCGCCCACGTAAGGCGCGCTGCCGATCTGCCAGAACAGCCACGACATGCATTCGGCCCGTGCAGACGGCGCCCTGGGCAAGAAGGCGTCGAACTTCTCGGCCAGATAAACCAGAATGGCCCCGGATTCGAACACCCGCGTCGGCGGAGATGCGCCGCGATCCACCAGGGCCGGAATCTTGGAATTGGGATTCACGGCCACGAAACCACTGCCGAACTGATCGCCTTCCATGATGTTGATCAGGTGCGCGTCGTATTCGGCCCCTTGCTTGCCCAGCGCCAGCAGTTCTTCCAGCAGGATCGTGACCTTGACCCCGTTCGGGGTTGCCAGCGAATACAGCTGCAGCGGATGCTTGCCGACGGGCAATTCCTTGTCATGCGTGGCGCCGGAAATCGGCCGGTTGATGTTGGCGAATCTTCCCTCGCCGCCGGCTTTCCATTTCCAGACCTTGGGCGGAACGTAAACTGACGAGTCGGTCATGATTGGATACTCCTGATTTCGAATGAGCCATCGGAAAAAACTGTAGGAGCCCGGCTATGCCGGGCGATCATCGCGCAGCACAGCTGCGCTTGTATGTTGTGTCTCGACAGGCCAGAAGGCCAGAAAGGGCTGGTTGGGCTGGAGGGACGAGCTTCGCATCTGGCCTTGGGCACAGACCGAGGAGAAATCGTCCCACCCGTTTCGCCTCTGCGCCGATGGGGAATCCATCGGCCGTGCGGACCGACGATCTTGGCAAGCCAGCGCCACGGTGATCCCCGACGAGCATACTCAACCCTAGTCGGGAGCTCTCGACATGGCAATACCACGTCAACCCATGGTGTTCGCAGCAAGGCCGAGTTGGTGATCGCCACGCCGGGCGAGGTGGTCCAGGTGCTGGCCGCAGCATCGATCACTGGCTGGCCACCCTGGCCGGTCCCTGCTGGTGCATGTCGCCATGGGTAGCGAACGTGCGCGCCCAACCGCGCGCCATCGTCGAGCGCATCTTGCGCAAGCACGGCTACACCCACCCGACCAACAGGAAAAAGCAGCTCGGACCGTGCTCGAACAGGCGGCGCGGTTGTCAGAGCAATGGGCAACGGCGCGAAACGGAATCGGGCCGCTGCTGAGGCACAGGCCTGGCGGTTAGAACAGGTTCCTTTGGCCCAGCCACCGCAGATTCCCGGGCCCGTGCCGGCATCGATTCCGATCTCATGCCGTAAGCTTTCACGCCGCTCGCGGGACGGCGAATGTACCTTCTGGAGCCTCTTCCATGTCCATCGATACCCTGTACGCCACCCCGGTCAATGACTATCCGCGCACCGCGGACGTGGAGCGTCCGGAGCCGGCTGGCGCCGAGCGTGCGGCGCTGGAGGCCCGCATCCGCGAGTTGCTCAAGGCGCAGGACGCCGTGCTGGTGGCGCATTACTACGTCGAGGACGCGCTGCAGGCGCTGGCCGAATCCAGCGGCGGCTACGTGTCCGACTCGCTCGACATGGCGCGCTTCGGCCACGAGCACCCGGCCTCGACGTTGATCGTCGCCGGCGTGCGCTTCATGGGTGAGACGGCCAAGATCCTGAACCCGGAGAAGCGCGTGCTGATGCCGGAGCTGGAGGCCACCTGCTCGCTGGACCTGGGCTGCCCGATAGACCGCTTTGCGGCTTTCTGCGACCAGCACCCGGACCGCACGGTGGTGGTGTACGCCAACACCTCGGCGGCGGTGAAGGCGCGGGCAGACTGGATGGTGACCTCGTCCTGCGCGGCGGACATCGTGGCGCACCTGCGCGATCAGGGGCAAAAGATCCTGTGGGCGCCGGACAAGCACCTGGGTGCCTATATCAAAGAGCAGACCGGCGCCGACATGCTGCTGTGGGACGGCGCCTGCATCGTGCACGAGGAATTCAAGGGCGCCGAGCTGGAGGCGCTGCGCCGCGAACACCCGCGCGCCAAGGTGTTGGCGCACCCGGAATCGCCGGCCAGCGTCGTCGCCCAGGCCGACGTGGTCGGTTCCACCAGTCGCATGGTGCAGGCGGTTCGCGACATGGACGCCGACGAGTTCATCGTCGCCACCGACCGCGGCATCTTCCACAAGATGCGCCAGCTGGCGCCGGGCAAGCGGCTGATCGAGGCGCCCACCGCCGGCAAGAGCGCCACCTGCCGCAGCTGCGCGCACTGTCCGTGGATGGCCATGAACAGCCTGACCGCGTTGCTGCATGCGCTGGAAACCGGCGCCGGGGAGATTCACGTCGATCCGGTCATCGGCGCGCGCGCCCGGATACCGATCGAGCGGATGCTGGACTTCACCCGCCGGCAGAAGCTCCAGACCGCGGGCGACGCCTGAGGGCGATATCCCGGCGAGACCTCGCAGCGACGATCGTGTGGCGAGCGGGGCGCGGCGGACGGTCGAGTAAACTTGCGCCCGCTGCGCCATCGTGCGCGCCGGCCGCCGCTCACGGTCGATTCACACGCCATCGGTACCGCCATGGAACACGACACCACGGATTTCGGCTTCAGCGAAGTGCCGGTCGCCGACAAGGCGCGGCGGGTGCGCGAGGTGTTCGACTCGGTGGCGCCGCGCTATGACCTGATGAACGATCTGATGTCGCTGGGCCTGCACCGGCTGTGGAAGCGCTTTGCGGTGGAACTGGCCGCCGTGCGGCGCGGCGAGCGGGTGCTCGATCTGGCCGGCGGCACCGGTGATCTGACGCGCCAGCTGGCGCCCCAGGTGGGGTCGACCGGTCGCGTGCTGCTGGCGGACATCAACGGCGCCATGCTGGCGCGCGGCCGCGACCGGCTGCTGGATGCCGGCATTGCCGGTAACGTGGACTACCTGCAGGTGGATGCCGAGCGGCTGCCGCTGGCGGATGGCAGCCTCGATTGCGTGGTCATCGGTTTTGGCCTGCGCAACGTCACCGACAAGCAGGCCGCGCTGACCGAAATGCAGCGCGTGCTAAAGCCCGGCGGGCGGGCGCTGGTGCTGGAGTTCTCGCAGCCCGTGCTGGCGCCGCTCAAGCCCCTGTATGACGCCTACAGCTTCAAGGTGCTGCCGCGCATCGGCCGGCTGGTGGCTGGCGACGCTGACAGTTACCGCTATCTGGCCGAATCCATCCGCCGCCACCCCGACCAGGACACGCTGCTGGGCATGCTGCATGCGGCCGGCTTCAGCCGCTGCCAGTATTTCAACCTCACCGGCGGCATCGTGGCCGTGCATCGGGGCTATCGACTGTGACGGACGAGCGGGCGAGCACCGGCACAGGCCTGCCGCTGGCGGCGCTGGAAATCGCCCTGAACCGGCTGCTGGCGCTGGACCCGCTGACGCTGGAACGGCTGGCGGCGCTGGACGGGCGTGTGATCCGGCTCGAAGTGCCGGCGCTGGGCTTGCAGTTCACGTTTGCGCCCCATGCCAACGGTCTGCAGTGGCTGTCGCCCGCGCCAGAGACAGTCGACGCGCACATCAGCGGCAGCCTGGCCGGTCTGCTGCGCGCCCAGGCCGGCGGCGGTCTGGAGGGCCTGCAAATAGAAGGTGACAAGCATCTGGCCAGTGCCTTCGCCAGCGCGCTGCGCGAGGCGCGCATCGACTGGCCGGAGCTGCTCGCGCCCTGGTTGGGCGACGTGGCCACGCAGCGTGGCGTGCAGGCGCTCGAATCGCTGGCCGGCGCGCTGGCCGAGGGCGCCGATTCGCTGCTGCGCAGTGGCGCCGAGTTCCTGCAGTACGAGCGCCCGGTGCTGGTCAGCGCTGCCGAGTGGGGCAGCTTCAAGGCCGAAGTGCGTGAACTTCACGAGGCGGTCGGCGCGCTGGAACGACGCATCGCCTTGCTCGCCCTGCGCCAGCAATGACCAGCCTGCCGGGCCTGCTGCGCCTGTGGTGGGTGCTGTTCGTGCTGGCGCGCGCCGGCGGCGACGAGATCATCCTGGGTCACCCGCGCCTGCCGGGCGGGCGCCTGCTGCTGCGCCTGCTGCCCTGGCGCTGGCGTGCGCGCCCGCCACGCGGCGTGCGCCTGCGCGAGGCGCTTGAAAAGCTCGGGCCGATCTTCGTCAAGTTCGGGCAGATTCTGTCCACCCGGCGCGACCTGTTGCCGCCGGACATTGCCGACGAGCTGGTGCGCCTGCAGGATCAGGTACCGCCGTTTCCGGGCGATCAGGCGCGCCGGCTGATCGAAACCGCTTACGGCCAGCCGCTGAGCACGGTGCTGGCCGAATTCGACGACGTGCCACTGGCGTCGGCCTCGATCGCCCAGGTGCATGCCGGGCGCCTGCCGGACGGGCGCGAAATCGTCATCAAGGTGGTGCGGCCGGGCATCGCACCACGCATCCGGCGCGATATCCGCCTGCTGTACATGCTGGCCCGGTTCGCGCACCGGGTGGTGCGCGAGACGCGCCGCCTGCGCCCGGTGGAAGTGGTGCGCGAGTTCGAGTTGACGCTGCTCGACGAACTCGACCTGATGCGCGAAGCCGGCAACGCCAGCCAGCTGCGCCGCCACTGGCTGGACTCGCCCGACCTGTACGTGCCGGAGGTGTACTGGGACTACGTGCGCCCGAACGTGATGATGATGGAGCGCATCCGCGGCATCGGCATCGACAACATCGTCGCCATGCACGCCGCCGGCGTGGACTTCCAGCGCCTGGCCGAGCGCGGCGTGGAGATCTTTTTCCGGCAGGTGTTCGAGCACAATTTCTTTCATGCCGACATGCACGCCGGCAACATCTTCGTCGGCCCGAACGAGCAATACATTGCGGTCGATTTCGGCATCGTCGGCAGCCTGCGCCCGGAAGACCAACGCTACCTGGCCGAGAACTTCGTGGCCTTCTTCAACCGCGACTACGCCACCGTGGCCAAGGCCCACCTGCGCGCCGGCTGGGTGCCGGCCGACCTGCGGGTCGATCAGTTCGAGGGCGCCATTCGCGCCGTGTGCGAGCCGATCTTCGACAAGCCACTGAAGGACATTTCCTTCGGCGTGCTGCTGCTGCGGCTGTTCCAGGTGGCACGGCGTTTCGACATGCAGGTGCAGCCGCAGCTGGTGCTCTTGCAGAAAACCTTGCTCAATATCGAGGGCTTGGGCCGGCGTCTTTATCCGGAGCTTGATCTTTGGCGCACCGCCAAGCCGTTTCTGGAGCGCTGGATGGCCGAGCGCATCGGCTGGCGGGCACTGCGCAACACCCTGCGCGAGGAGGCGCCGCTGTGGGCGGAAACCCTGCCGCGGGTGCCGAATCTCATTTACGGCGCGCTTGAGCAGGCGCAGCGGCCCAAGCTGTCGCCGCCGGCGCCGCGAAGGCGCTGGCCGGGACGGCTCGAACTGGTGCTGGGCGGCGCGGGGCTGACCGCCGCGGGGGGCTGGGTCTGGCAGCTTGCCGGCTTCGCTCAGCCGGTGTGGTTGGGAATACCGGCCCTGGCGTGGCCGCTCGGCCTGCTGACGATCGTCTTGTTGTGGCCGCGGCGGGGTTAGTCGCACTGACTAAATCTTCGCCCACTGATCTGGCGGTAGGACTACTAGGAATTCTTTGGCGGACTCATGCTTCAAAATCCCCGAATTTTCTAAGTGTCTGAAATACTTAAAAACAGCGATTTGATCTCCGTCCGGGACTTGGGGCTGAATTTCGAATACTTTTTTTAGCCAATCCAAGCAATCATCAGTATCAACCCAATACGGCATAGATGGGTCTGGACAGTCGTCCGCTTGCGTTATATATGCCAAAACTGCCGATTGCCATACTTCTCGTGGCGCCCTGAAAGATCGTTCCCACGGAACAGAGCTGGTTAATTTTCTGAATTGGGTATCATTCAGTCCAAGCCGGCGGCGATTTAAAGCCAGCTTTTCCCTGTATGGCATGTTTTTGTATTTTTCGAATTCTTCTTCTCGCTGGCGCCTTTTTTCCTCTTCAGCCGCGATCTCTTTTAAATGATCTTGGCGAGAATTCTCTGATAACTTTTCTAATTCAGGGTGGTATAGCCAACGGGCGGAATAGGCCCCAGAGAAAAGCAGGTCGGACAAAGATGCGAACGTGAATGACCCCTTTAGACGTTCGGCGTCAATTTCAAAAGTGGGAATTTTATGGTGATATATTTTTTCCAGTTTTTCTTCATCCACGAAGTGGGTTACAGCGATTTCCACGAGGTACGGCTGTCCTGCCACGGTTGCAATTAAATCGGGGCGAATATCTGTCAGCCAAGCTTCGAGAGCGACGGTTTCTGGTTTTACTAACTGCTCGGTAAAAATTGTGTCAAAGCTCGCCTCTTTCTTGTAAGGGTTCGAATATCGTATGACGGGTAACCGCAGTTCTCTCCGGGTGGCTATTAGCTGTTTGGCGGCTAGGTGGACAGCAGTCTCGAGAGCATGGGCACAATCTTGCCCGGGTTCATGCGCAAAGTGGGGGGTCCGTGCACGCTGTCGAGCGATTAAGGGTCGTTTGCATGCTGGACAGACACACCCACAGGTCTTCCCATTTGGTACTTGTAGTGGCTCAAAGAGTCGATCTCCTACTTGCCCAAATGGAACCCTAAGAGTTGGCATGTGTATCGGGTTGGGAAAGAGCGGGGAGGCCCTTTCCCGACTTTGACTCTATTACGCCACAGCGGCGTAAATGTCGCTCGGCGCCAGCGTGTCTTCGAAAATGGCGCGGCGGATGTCTTCCAGTTCATCTTCGCCGAGCGGGTACATGAACTGCTCGTTGCGCTCGCGCACGTCCAGGTACCGCATCTCACGGGCCAGATTGACCGTCTCGTCCCAGGGCAGGGCCTGCGCCGGATCGAAGCTGGCCGCCAGTTCCTTGATTTCTTCCGGGCCGTGGAAGATTTCGTCCTCGACCACGGTTTTTTCCAGCTTGGCGGCCAGGCGCAGGAACTCGTCGTTGCCCGGCAGGTTGCTCATGCACCAGTGCCAGCCGACCGAGCCGCCTTCGCCCTGCGTCATCAGCAGGCGCGAGGTCCACTTCGGCAGCGTGTTGTAGATCTTCATCCACAGCGTGATGAAGCGGTGATGCTCCGGCCACTTGCGCGCCACGATGTCGCCCGAGGCGCCGTGAAAGCCGGCACCCTGGCCGGTGAACTCGACGTTCAGGTAATGGAAGGAATCGCTTTCAGGCGGCTCCTTGCCCTTGCCCAGCGTCAGGTCCAGCAGGTTCATGTAGGCCCGGTAGTGGTCCAGTTCCTCCTTCATGATGCCGGCGAAGCGGTCGGCCTCGCGCACCCCGATGCCGGTGCCCAGCGCCAGGCGCGCCCGGTCGGCGTACATGTTGGTGGCGCCATACTCGCGCGCGGCCTGGATGACCACCCAGTTGATGTCGCGCTCGCGGTTGCGCTTTGCCATGTAGGCATTGACCACGTGCTGCTGGGCCGAGGCACCCTGCGACATGATGTGCAGGGTCTGGCGGGTGATTTCGGCGGCGGTAGGCTGCTTGGCCATGGTGTTCTCCTCCGGGGAGTTTTATCGGTTGACTTGAGCGTCCGGCTGCCATCGCCAGGGCTGCCCCGGCGATGGCATGCAGGGTTGTTTACAGCTCGCCGGCGCGCACCTTGGCGCACAGCTCGGCCCAGCCCTTGCCGGCCTTGACGGCGCCTTCAAGGTAGTTGGCCGGGGCGGTCAGGTACGGCGGACGGCAGGGGCCGGCCTTCATCCAGCCGCTGGCGTTGATGCGCGCCTTGTCGAGCTGGATGTTGTAGCGCGAGAACTCCGGGAAACCACCCGGCGGCATCAGATGGCCCATGACTGGCGCAGCGGCGCCCCATACGCGCAGCGCGGTGCTCCAGTCGCCGGTCTTGACGGCTTCCTTTACGGTGTCGCGGATGCGGATGGTCATCTCCGGTCCACCGTTGGCGCAGGGCGACCAGAAGGCGGTGTGGAACTCCGGATCGATGCGCGCGGCGTCCAGGTGATCGAACTCGATCGGCAGGAAACGGATGCGCTTTTTGGTCACCGCCGTGTGTATGGACAGCTGGCCAATGTGGATGTACTTACAGGTTATGACCTGCGGAATTTCCGCCACGCCGGCCCAGAACGGGGTCGGGAACTGGAACTTGAACGCCTCCGGGTTGGCGTACACGCAGATCGCCATTTCCGGCACCGCCTCGGCCACGTCGCGGTAGAAGCGCACCGCGTTGGGCACGTCGCACACCTGCCACATGGGCAGGCCGAGCATGGTGCCGTCGGCGCCGATGTCGCGCGCGTGCTTCAGCTGCTTGATGGTGTCGCGGGTGTTCAGCGTGGTCACGCCGACGAAGATGGGCTTGCGGCCGCGGGCGGTCTCGACCATCACCGACATCATCTTTTTCTTTTCTTCCCAGGTGATGGTGGCGCCTTCGCCGAAGGTGCCCTGGGCCATGATGGCGTCGACGCCGCCCACGATCAGGCCGTCGACGGCCTTGGCAACCTCGTCATAGTCGATGCTGTCCTCGCAGCGCCAGTCCTCGGCGTTGTCCACGGCCGGGGTGGGGATGATGGCCCAGGCGCCGTGAACGTCGTTCACGGTCAGGCGGTCGCGTCTTGGCATGGCAGGCTCCTCGAAAATGGGTGACAGTTGACCCCGTAGCTTATAGCCCCAGCCCACCGACCGACCAGTCAGGCGGGCCTTTCAATGGAAAAAAGCGATGTTCAAGAGCGTATTCGACAGGGTCTGGGCCTTCGACTGCGAATGGGTGCCCGATCCGGCCGCCGGGCGGGCGCTGTACAAGCTGCCGGCCGCCATGCCGGACCGCGAGGTGATGGAACACATGTGGCAGCAGGCCGGCGCCAGCGACGAGGACCCGATGCCGTTCCTGAAGACCATCGTCTGCCGGGTGGTGTCGATTGCCGCCGTGACGCGCCAGCGTCGGCGCGACGGCAGTGTGCAACTGCATCTGCTGTCGTTGCCAAAGGACGTGAGTGATGCCGCACAGGCGGCGGAAGGGCACGTGATCGGCACTTTCCTGGACGCCGTCGGCGAGCACAAGCCGCAGCTGGTCGGTTTCAACTCGATAGCCGCCGACATGAAGATCCTGCTGCAGCGGGCGGTGGTCAACGGCCTGTCGGCAGCGGATTTTTGCCACCGCCCGGACAAGCCTTGGGAGGGCGTGGACTACTTTGCCCGCGGCGATGCGCATGTCGACATCAAGGACATCCTGGGCGGCTGGGGCAAGGCCACACCATCGCTGCACGAACTGGCCACGCTGTCCGGCATTCCCGGCAAGTTGGACGTGGACGGCAACGCCGTGGCCAGCCTGTGGCTGGACGGCCAGCTCGATCGCATCGTCGCCTACAACGAGTGCGATGCGCTGACCACGTATCTGGTGTGGCTGCGCCTGGCGCATCTGGGCGGCCACTTCGACGACCGCGCCTATGCGCAGGAGCAACAGCGCGTGCGCGATCTGCTACAGGCGCAGATCGCCCAGGGCCGCGCGCACCTCGCCGCGTTTCTGGAGGCCTGGCAGGTGCTGTCCAGCCGACTGTAGGCAGGTCACCTTAACGCCGCCGCGTGGCACTATGGTCTGCGTGGCCGCGCGCCGAAGCGGCCAGCCCCGGTGGTGGCGGCGCCGACATAGAAACGAACGTTCATGAATAGGAGGTTGCCGATGCGCATCGAACGGGCGGTTCCGATCGATTACGACCTGCTCATCCAGCCAGACCGGGTACACAGCGCGCTGTATACGGACCCGGTCATCTTCGACGAGGAGATGGAAAAGATCTTCCACCACGGCTGGGTGTTCGTCGGCCACGACAGCGAGATTCCCAATCCCGGCGACTACGTCACCCGGCAGATCGGCCAGCAGCCGGTCATCATGTCGCGCGGCAAGGACGGGCGCGTGCACGTCGTTCGCAACCGCTGTGCCCATCGTGGCAACAAGGTCTGCGCACGCGACGCCGGCAACGAAAAGGTGTTCGCCTGCCCGTACCACGGCTGGGTGTTCGATCTGGACGGCAGCCTGCTGGACACGCCGCAGGCCGACGGCTACGGCCCGGATTTCGACAAGTCCGCCCACGGCATGGCGCCGGCGGCGCAGGTGGAGGTGTATCGCGGCTTCGTGTTCGCCAGCCTGAACCACTCGCGCATGACGCTGGCCGAGCACCTCGGTCGCGCCACCGACTTGCTGGACCGCTGCGCCGACCTGTCGCCGCAAGGCGAGTTGCAACTGACCGCCGGCTGGCTGAAACACCGGTTCAAGGCCAACTGGAAGATGCTGCCGGAGAACGATTGCGACGGGTATCACGTCGATTTCACACACTCGTCGTTCATGTCCGCCACCGACTCGCAGGCCATCGACCTTATCCAGGGCGGCGGCGAGCCGGTCGTGCGGGACTGGGGCAACGGGCACATGGAAATCGACTTTGGCGTCGCGTACCGCAAGCGCGGCATTCCGTTCGAGTGGTTCGGCCGGGTGCCGGCGTCGAAATTGCCGGACTACGTCACGGCCATGGAGGCCCGCTACGGAAAGGAAAAATCCCACGAGATGTTCTGTGGTGGCCCGCCGCACGCCATCATCTTCCCGAATCTTTTTCTGGGCGAACTGAATGTCGTCTTTTACTACCCGGTAAGCCCCGGCGAGTGCGTGCAGCTGTATACGCCGATGCTGCTAAAGGGCGCGCCGGAAATGAACCGGCGCGCCATCCACCAGACCGAGGGCGCCGTGGGGCCGGGCTCGTTCCTGATTCCGGAGGATGTGGTCATCGCCGAGCGCAATCAGGCCGGCCTGGCGGCGCAGCAGCCCGAATGGATGGACCTCAGTCGGGGTCTGCATCGGGAATACCAGGAAGACGGCCTGACCGTCTCGCACATGTCGGATGAGACCGTGAACCGGTCCTTTTACCGGCGTTACAAGGCGGCCATGCAGCGCGATCTGCGCGCCGCGACCTGAGCCGGACCACCCACTGGCGACACGCCCCATCCGGGGTCCGCCATTTGCTGCCGCGTCATCCAGGATCGAACCGATGGTTTCAGACCCGCTGCTGAGGCAGATCAGCGACTTCATTCATCACGAAGCACGCCTGTGTGACGAGTCCCGTTACGCCGAATGGGAGGCCCTGTGGACCGAGGATGGCCATTACTGGGTGCCGCGTTCCGACGGCCTGGATCCGGAAAAGCAGGTGTCGCACATCAACGACAACCGACGCCGCATTCATACCCGGATCGCACAGTTGCTCACCGGCACCCGGCACAGTCAGACGCCGCCTTCACCCATGCGCCGGGTCGTGTCGGGCATTGTGGTGGAGGCCATCGACGGCAACGACTACGTCGTCGGCTCGAACTTCATCCTGCTGGAACTGGCCATCCAGTCGACGCGGGACGTACACGTCTGGGGCGGACGCATCACCCATCGCCTGCGCCAAGCCGGGGACGGCTGGCTGATGGCGGCCAAGAAAGTGGTGCTGGTCGATGGCGACGAGCCGATCCCGAACATTTCGTTCCTGATCTGATCGTGACGCCAGCCAGAACGCAGCCATGACGGCACAACTGCTCAGTTTTGCCGCCGCCGGCGGAGTCACGCTGGCCGCCGAGACCTGGGGCGACCCGGCCAACCCGCCGGTGATTCTGCTGCACGGTGGCGGCCAGACCCGCCACTCATGGCAGGGCACGGCCCGCGTGCTGGCGCAGCGCGGCTGGTACGTGTTGGCGGTAGACCAGCGTGGTCACGGCCAGAGTGACTGGGCACACGACGGTCACTACAGCTTCGACGACTACGTGCAGGACTTTCGTGGCGTGGTCGCCACGCTGGCGCGTCCGCCGGTGCTGGTCGGCGCGTCGCTGGGCGGATTGGTCGGACTGCTCAGCGAGGGCGAGCGGCAGGGCGAATTCCTGCGCGCGCTGGTGCTGGTGGATATCGTGCCGCGCATCGAACGGCGCGGCGAGGGACAGGTTCGCAACTTCATGGCCGGCAATCCGCGCGGCTTTGCCTCGCTCGACGAAGCGGCGGATGCCGTCGCCAGCTACCTGCCGCACCGTCCGCGACCCGACGACGTGTCCGGCCTGGAGCGCAACCTTCGCTTGCGCGACGGCCGCTACTACTGGCACTGGGACACGCGGATGATGCAGTCCTTCGCCAAGGGTGCGTCGGTGCGGGAACGTCTGGAAGCGAGCGCCCGCGCGTTGACGGTGCCGACCTTGCTGATCCGCGGCCAGATCAGCGATGTTGTCAGCCCCGAAGGCGCCCGCGAATTCCTGGCCACCGTGCCCCATGCACAGTTTGTGGAAGTGCCCGGCGCCGGCCACATGGTGGCCGGCGACAGCAACGACGTGTTCACCGAGGCCGTGCTCGGTTTCCTGTCGGGCCTGTAGACGCTGGATAAATCAAAACCCGGTCGGTCACCCGCACGACCTACGACCATCACGAGGAGTCCGCCATGATCCTGCCGCGCGATTTCGTGCGCCGCTGCGCCACCAGCTACCCGGACAAGGTCGCCTTCGTCGACGGCGCGCTGCGCCGCACCTGGGGCCAGATGCACGAGCGCTCGGACCGCCTCGCCTCGGCGCTGCAGGCCATGGGCGTAGGCAAGGGCGATGTGGTTGCGATCCTCGCCCACGACCACGTCGAGGTGCTGGAGCACTGGTTCGCCTGCATCAAGATCGGCGCCGTGCGGGTGGGCGTGAACTGGCGCTACGCGCCGCGCGAGATGCTGCACCTGATCCACGACTGCGCGGCCAAGGTGCTGATCGTGCAGGACAACTGCCTGCCGCTGCTGGGCGAGCACCTGGACACCATCCGCGCTGCCGGCGTGCGCCTGGTGGGCCTGCGCGGCGGACACGGCCTGGAAATCGACTACGAGAAGCTGCTTGCCGGCCACAACGCACGGCCGACACTGCCGGCACTCACCGACGACGACATCATCGGCATCAGCTACACGTCCGGCACCACCGGCCTGCCCAAGGGCGCGCTGTGGACGCAGCGCAGCGTGCGCGAATGCCTGCTGCACACCAACCTGCAGATCGGCCTGCGCCACGAGGACGTGTTCCTGTCGCCGGGCTCGACGGCCGGTGTCGGCATCGTGCTGAACTCGTTTGGCCTCGTGAACGGCATGCGCATGGTGTTGCCGGGTGGCGATTTTTCCGCCGTCGGCTGGCTGGAGCTGCTGCAGGCCGAGCGCGCCACCACGTCCATCCTGATGCCGACCCTGCTGCAGCGCGTGCTGGAGCTGTACAAGGCCGGCCACTACGACGCCTCCTCGCTGCGCCAGATCGTCTACGGCTCCGAACCGACCCGCCCGCCGGTGATCCGCGACTGGCACGCCACCTTCGGCGGCGAAATCATGCAGATCTATGGCCTGACCGAATCCACCGGCGGCTGGCTGTCGTTCCTGCGGCACGAGGATCACCTGCGGGCCTTCGCCGGTGAGCCGCAGTTGCTGACCTCCTGCGGCAAGCCGGCGCTGCATGTCGATTTGTCGATTCGCGACGCCGACGGCAGGGCGCTGCCGACCGGCGAAGTGGGCGAACTGTGGGCACTCACCGACACCAACATCGCCGGATATCTGAACCGCCCGGAGGAAAACGCGGAGCTGTTCGGTCACGACGAGCACGGCGCCTGGCTGCGCTGCAACGATCTGGGCAAGATGGACGAACGCGGCTATTACTACCTCACCGACCGCAAGAAATTCATGATCATCTCCGGCGCCTTCAACGTGTTCCCGGTGGTGGTCGAAAACGTGCTGGCGGAGCACGCCGCCATCCGCGAATGCGCCGTCGTGGGCGCTCCGCACCCCGAATGGGGCGAGGCGGTGGTGGCCGTGGTTTCGCTGCGGGACGGCGCCACCGCGACGCCGCAGGAGCTCATCGACTTTTGCCGCGGCAAGGTCGGCAAGTGGGAAGTGCCCAAATACGTGCAGATCGTGCCCGACCTGCCCAAGGGCGGCACCCACAAGATCGCCAAGCATCAGCTACGCGAAGGGTTTCGCCAGCATCCGGACACCCTGCCCTGGGGCAGAGAAGCGGGATAAGCGTCCGGGCCACCACTTGTCGGGGCGGCCTTCGGGAACCGCTCAGGGTCGGCCTACGGCCTGTACGTACATCAGCTCGCAGCTGCCGTCGCCAGTGTCGTCACGGCGAAGCGAGCTGCGCCACTGCCAGCCGTCGTTGGCGCGCAGCTCCACCAGATAGCCACGCAGCGCAATGGTCTGGCCGGCATCGACGCGGCGCAGGTCACGCGCCACGGCGGCGTCGGCCGGGATCAGGTGCACGTTGGCGCTCGAGGTTTCGATTTCTCGCACCGGCAGCGGCGGCTCGCCTTGATAGCTCCAGAAGTACCAGCGCCCGCCCTGGCTGATGTCGAGCCGCTTGATCACCGCCGGTTCCGTCATGCGCCCCCAGCCGAGGGCCAAATCGAACGGCGCCAGGACGGCTGTTCGCCCCAGCCGATAGCGCGTGCTCGACAGTACGCGTCCGCTGACCGCGTACTGGGCAAGCGCACGGGCGGGAATGCCGTTCAGCAAGAACTGCGGTCCGGAGCGCAGATCCTGCTGAACCGGTGCCTGCGTGAACTCGGCCGCAGGCAGATCGACCAGCGGCGGCGGGCTTTCCACCGCCGGTGCATGCACGGGCCACCAGTGCCAGGCCAGCGTCACCAACAGCAGGACCAGCAGCAGGCGTTTCATGACTGCGCCGCCATGGCCTGCGCGCGGGCGCCGATGCGCGCGTGCAGTTGCCGCAGGCCGTCGTTCAGTGCGACCGGGCCGGGCGACAGGATGTCGGGCGACTTGATCTGGAACATCTGGCGCTACGGACCAGTCCGTTCAGCCGGCCACCGCAACGCCGCGCGTCACGTACACCAGCGGCTTGGGGCCGTTCAGATAGCTCGACTCGATTTGCGTCGGCACGAAGCCGCCGGCGCTGAGCATGGCCCGCACGTCGCGGTTCAGGTGACAGCCGCCGGCGATGGGCTTCCACCACGGCGTCAGTCGGTCCTGCCAGCGCTGCACCGGCGCCTCGGGCGCGCGGCCATGCTCGCAGAACAGCAGCCTGCCGCCTGGCTTGAGCACACGCCGCATCTCCCGCAGCGCCGTCACCGGATCGGGAATGGTGCACAGCGTGAAGGTGCAGACCACGGTGTCGTAGCTGGCATCGGGCGCCGGAATCTGCTCCGCGGACAAGGCGATCAGCTCCACCTCAAGCCCGGCTGCCTTGGCGCGCCTTTTCGCCTTGCCGTGCATCTGGCCGGCCGGGTCAAGACCCTGCAGCGAGCTGACCCGCGCCGGATCGTAGAACGGCAGGTTGCGCCCGGTGCCGATGCCGATTTCCAGCACCGCGCCGGCGGCCTGCGGCAGCAACAGCGCGCGCAGCGCCTGGAAATCCTTCAGGCCGCAGCCGGCGTCGATCAGCAGCGGCATCAGGTAACGGTCGTAGAGGTTCACCGCAGACTCCGGATGAACGCAGGCGGGTCAGCCCGCGCAGGATGGGTGGATGTCGTCAGACCGTAACCCATCGTCACTCACCCCGTGTATACATGGTGCCCCCCAACCTCTCGCAGAAGTCCGACACCACCGCGGCGCGTCCCAAGCGCGCCGCCAGCGGGTGGTGATTCAGGGGTATGCGGGCAGGGCGGTGCCTTCAGGGGGTGTCGTAAAGCCAGTGTTTGAGCAGCGCCGTCAGACGCGGCATGAGCAGGTAACTGAGCACCACGACCTGCACGATCGACAGCACCGCCACGCGCACTGCCAACGGCAGCTGGTGCAACACCTCACCGAACAGCCCATTCAGGATCATCCCCAGGAAGAACACCGCCAGGGTGATGACCAGCGTCATCTTGTGCCGGTGTGGCACGGCCTCGGCCGGCACCTCCGGCAGCGAGAACCAGAATTCGAGGCCGGATACCTTCTGTATGCGTTCCTCGCCGTCGGTCAGATCCGCCAGGCGTTGCAGAAAACCGGCCCGCTCGGCGGACTGCTCCCAGTTCTGCTGATGTTGCAGGCTGTCGAAGCGGTCCACCAGCACGTAATCGGCCTGCCCGCCGGGCACGGGTCTTAGCACCGCCACACCCAGGTGGCCCGGGTAGCGGGAGACGGCGGCGATGATCTGCCGGACCCAGGATTCGTATGCCTGTTCCTTGCCCGGCCGCACGCGCCGGGCGATGCTGACCGTGACCGGTTCGTGATTTGTGATTGCCATGAAAAACCGTTTTCCAACAGTTAATTAAACAACCATTTGGTACCTCAAAGAGGCGCCCGGCCAGCTTACTTTGCAGTGCGGAAAACGGCAAGCACGAATTCGCGGTTCCCGGCGTTCAGAACCACGGTCGTTCCCGAGCAGCCACGCAGGGCCTAACAGGCGCTGCGCCGTGTGGTGGTTGATCCGAGCGGCCCACGCGGGGAGGCCCCATCCCGTCGCCCTGAGGAGCGCAGCGACGTGAGGGCCTTGCCTTTATGGGTTGCGTCGGCAGTGCCGGCCGGCAGGCAAGGCAAGGTTGCCACGGCCGCTGCGCGGCCTCGCAACGACGCCGGGGTTATGGGGCGAGGGAGAGACGGTAGCTGAGTGTGTGAAGAATCCCGGATTTCGCTGCGCTGCATCCGGGCTACGCGTGCTATCTCGAACCCAAAACTAGGCCAACCGTCCGCACGACGCGCCCCACGCGGGGAGGCCACACCCCCGTCGCCCTGAGGAGCGTAGCGACGTGAGGGCCTTGCCTTTATTGCGTTGCGTCGGCGCTGCCCGCATGCAGGCAAGGCAAGGTTGCCGCGGCCGCTGTGCGGCCTCGCAACTGTGCGACCTCGCAACGACGCCGGGGGTATGGGGCGAGGGGGAGGGCGAGACAGCTCAAGAATCCCGGATTTCGCTGCGCTGCATCCGGGCTACGCTTGCTGAGCGCGCTGACGTCTGAGCTCAGGCCCGCGGCCCGTCAGGGCCGTCGTGCCTGCCGCGAATGGTTATGCGGCATCGAGATTGAGACGCTGCACACCAGACAGCTTGACCGTTTTCCTGGCCACCCAAAGGTCATAAGCGTCCTGCATGGCAAGCCAGCTCTCAGGGGAGCGGCCGAGCACCTTCGAGAGACGCAGCGCCATTTCCGGGCTAACACCACTCTGCTGCTTCAGTATCCGATTAAGGGTGGAAGCAGCCACATCAAGGTGTTCGGCAAGAGACCGGCAGCTGACCCCAAAAGGCTCCATGTACGTCGCCAGGATGAACTCGCCGGGATGGGGAGGATTGTGCATTGCCATTAGTGGTAGTCCTCGTAATTGACGATATAGACATTGCCGTCCGTGAACTCGAACGTGACGCGCCAGTTCCCGTTGACCGTAATTGACCAAAGCCCCTTGCGATCGCCTTTCAGCGGGTGCAGGCGGTAGCCGGGGATGTTCATGTCTTCTATGACTGTAGCGGTATCCAAAGCGGCCAGCTGCATACGCAGTTTATTGGCATGTGCCGCCTGAATACCGCGAGTAGAGCCGGAGTTAAAAAACTCCTCCAGCCCCTTATGCTTGAGTGACTTGATCATGCCGCCCAGTGTAGCGCGTGGCGCAACACGGTCAAGGCTGGAGTAGTCGCATCCGGCCGAAGGTCGGCCACGCCCGGTGGCGCAAAGCACTGTACATGCCGGCCATGGTGGCCACCGCGCGCACGGCCTGGAGCCGGGCGCTCAAGCAGCGTCTGGCCGTCGCTGGCAAGCCGCCGCTGCTGATCCTGGGCGCCATGATGCGAAAGCTGCTGTGTGTGGCCTATGGCGTGCGCAAGTCCGGGCGGCCGTTCCATTCCAGCTTGCACTCGATGGCCGGATAACAGTATCTACCCGGCCCTAAAGAATCCCGGATTTCGCTGCGCTGCATCCAGGCTACGCTTGCTGCCACGGCCCCAAAACCAGGCCAATCGTTCGCACGACGCGTCCCACGCGGGGAGCCCCCACCCCGTCGCCCTGAGGAGCGCAGCGACGTGAGGGCCTTGCCTTTATGCGTTGCGTCGGCAGCGCCGGCGGGTAGGCAAGGCAAGGCAAGGTTGCCACGGCCGCTGCGCGGCCTCGCAACGACGCTGGGGTATGGGGCGATGGGGAGACGATAGCCGAGTGTGTGAAGAATCCCGGATTTCGCTGCGCTGCATCCGGGCTACGCTTGCTTCGCGAGTGCTACTGCGACATTGGCCATATTCATGAGCACCCTGTTATTGGATGTTGGCGGACCGAGTGTAGCCAGTGCGTCATGACTTGCGCGTCAAGATTTCGTGCCGCATAACGTTTGAGGTAAGCCGCGCGTGGAGGGTGTAGCCCGGAGCGCGTCGGCTTGACCGAATGGTTAGGCCTCTTACGCGAACACACTTGTAATCGCTCCATACAAGGCAAGCAAGACGCCAAAAGCCTGAACCTTGAAGCCACCAACTGCGACCTCTGCGACCTTTGCAGATAGGGCGGAAAGCTGATCGCGGGTTGCCGTAAGGTGCGACCCGTGTTCGGAGAGCTTCAAGGTAAAGCGAGACTCTACCGCAAGAAGCTCCTTGCGAAGCGAGACCTGTGCTTCTTGGAGCGCGAGCTCTAATTGGGCGACTCTTTCTTCAAGAGAGGTCGGGTTGCGACGAGCGGTGACCGAGGCGGTGCCGCCCGCTGACGCGCCGCCGGTGCCAACGAACGCGAATGTGCGAGTTTCACGGCGCAGCGGGAACTCCCGAAGCCATTGGAGGAGTGTGGCGACAAGCGAACGTTCGCGAAAGATTCCGAGGTTCTGATCGAGGGAGTACAGAATGAGTATTCCGCCCAGAACCTGAAGTGACATGCCCACGAGCTTGTTGACCAATACGTGGTTCGTGTCGAAGTGCGCCAGCGCGATAGCGTGGGCAGCAGCCACTGGCGCTAGGGCTATGACTGGCCACGCACGGAGAAACCATTGCGGGAGTTGACGCCAGACGATCATTGGAGACCTAACGTTTGAGCTCAGGCCGCCGCCCGTGAGGGCGGTCGCGCCTGCAGCGAATTGTTATGTGACATTCACTCTATTTATTTCAAGGCACTTGGACAGAAGCCGGGAAGACTGCTCAAAGTTATCTTGCTGTCCTCGCATTTCATACGCCCACTTCAAGCCATGGAAAAGATTATTACGGTATCTATAAACAACTATCAGTGAGGCCGTAAGCCTCTCTGGCAGAGCCGCGCCGCCACTTAGAAAGGCGGCCCGAATGCGTTCTGGTTGATCTGGTGCCCGCAAGTTCAAAGCATCGAACCGGTGGTTTGTAGCTCCACCCTCAACGTATCTGGATTGGAAATAGACAAAGGCCGGATCTACCCAAGATGCTTGAATTGAGCCTTGCCGCTCCCATAAGGAGACCTGCTCGGAGATCCTCGCTGCAGAAGCATTGGTTCCCAAAGCCTGGGCCTCAAAGAGAGTCCAAAGCAATGTAAAAGACGTTATTGCCTGAACTTCAGGCACAGACAGGTTGTGAAATCCTGGCGCTACATGCTCCATGACTTTCGCATCACACACGACGCCTCCATGTCACATTACATGATATGTACACCAAGTGGCGCATAATCTGGTTCGGTTTATTCGACATAGCATTTAATAACAAAGAGTTGGGACAGTGCGCCGAGTTATACGCCGCAACCTCCGTTTTCGTCATCGCGCCTGCCGGGCCGTCAGCTCAGGTAATTATCCAGCGTCTTGATGATCCGGTACGCCGCGGTCAGGGTCGGCACCGGCACGCCCAGTTCCAGGCCTTTGTCGATCAGCGGTTTGATGATCCAGTCGACTTCGGTTTTCTTGCCGCGGCGCACGTCCTCGTGCATGGAGGTGGTGCCGCGGTAGCCCTGGGCCTGCATGCCGCGGCCGAGTTCCATCATCATGTCGACGGCGGCTTCGAAGTCTTCCACGGCGTCCAGTTCCTTGAGCTTGGAGACTGGCGCGTAGAAGTTTTGCGGCGCGTAGCCCATGGCCTTGTAGACGGCCAGCGCGTCGCGGCTGACCTGCACGTAATGGGCGGCGCCTTCGCGCACCACCAGGCCGTCCGGGTAGTACAGGTCCTTGCCGCCGGCAAGGCAGCTCACGGACCAGGCCGCCGCGCCGCAGATCTGGGTGAGTTTTTCCCACAGCACCTGCTTGATGTTGGTGACGGCCTTGGTCCCCATGCCGGCGCGGTTGAAGGCGTCGGCGAGGGCCTCGACGCGCGGCGTGAGCGTGCCGTCCATCTCGCCGACGTAGTTGGTGGTGGGGATGGTCAGGCCGTTGTGCACGTGGCCGGGTTCGACCATGTGGCCGGCCTCGATGGTGGAGAAGCCGATCACGCGCTTGGGGTCGCCCAGCCAGCGGGCGAGGATGTCTTCCTTGACCACGTTGTTCTGGAAGGACAGGGCGGTCTTGATGCGATCGCGCAGGCAATCGGCGCCTTTCAGCGCCGCGTCGGTGTCCTTGCCCTTGACGCCCAGGATCAGGTAGTCGAACTCACCCTGCGCGTCCTTCGGATCGGCCACCGCGGTCAGCGGCTCGCGGATGATGTGCTCGCCGCGAATGCCGGTCAGCTTGAGGCCGTTCTTGCGGATGGCATCGGCGTGCGCCGGGCGGGCGATCAAGGTCACTTCCTCGCCGGCCAGGGCCAGCGCGGCGCCGAATACCGAGCCCAAGCCGCCCGCGCCCAAGATGCAAACTCGCATTGCTGTCTCCCGTGTGTGATGTGGTGGCGCGCGCGGCGCCGGGTTCCGTGTGTCGTCAGCCGGCCGGGTCGTCGCCGATCAGCTGGCGGCTCAGGTTCTGGCTGAACTCGCGCAGCACCTGTTCGGTTTTCTTGCGCACCACCGGCTGGCCGAATTCGCCGATCTTGCCCAGGATGTGCGTGTCGCTGTGCAGGTAAAGCTCGCTGCCGCCGTCGGCGTGCGCGGTGACGATCAGCGTGGCGCGGCTTTTGATCTGCCCCGGCACGCGCCGGTCCTTGGCTTCGCCCAGAAAGCGCAGCGTGCGGGATGCGGCATCCAGCAGTTCCACCGTAACCAGGCCGCCCAGCTCCAGCGAAATAGGCCCGACCTTGATGCGCAGGGCGCCGACGTAACGGTCGGCATCTTCGCGCTCGACGCGCACCACGCCAGGGATGCACAGGGCCACGGTTTCGATGTTCTCGATGGCGGCCCAGACGGTCTCGACCGGGGCGGGTAGGGCGTGTCTGAACTCGAATTCCATGTCATGTCCGGTTTGGGTCGGGTGCGGTGTGGATCAGGCGGGGCGGGCGCGGGCGGCGGCTTCGGACAGCGCCCGGCGCGTGAACACGACCGCCATGTCGCGCTTGTAGGCGGCGCTGCCGCGCAGGTCGTCGAGCGGGTCGACGGCATCGCGGGCGAGCTGCGCGGCGTCGGCAATGGCCTGTGGTGTGGGCTGCTGGCCGACCAGCGCCGCGCCGACCGCCTCGGCCAGAACCGGAATCGGCGCCGCGGAGCCGATGCCGACCCGCGCCCGCGCCACGCGGCCGTCGCCGTCCAGGCACAGCAGTGCGGACACCGACACGGCGGCGTAGTCGTCGGCGCTGCGCGGCAGAAACTTCTGATACGACCAGCCGGCGCCGGCGGGCAGGGCAGGGGCGGTGATCTCGGTCAGCACTTCTTCCGGCGCCAGCGCCGTGGTGTAGAAGTCCTCGAAAAAATCGTCCGCCGCCACTTGCCGGGTGCCGCTGGCCGAGCGCAGGTGCATGGTCGCGCCCAGCACCCGCCACACGGCTGGTGCATCCATGGCCGGGTCGGCGTGTGCCAGCCCGCCGCCGACCGTGGCCGACATGCGGATGCGCACGGTGGCCACATGGCCGTAGGCGGCGGCCAGCAGCGGCGCGGCCTGTTGCAGCGCGGCGTCGGTTTCCATGCGCCGGTGGCGCACGCTGGCACCGGCGCGGATGCCGTTGCCGTCAATCGTCAGGGTGTCCAGATCCGGCACGCGCTGCAGGCTGACCAGCACCGCCGGCTGCACGAGCTCCTGTTTCATCAGGTTCAGCAGGCCGGTGCCGCCGGCCAGCAGCTTGGCATCGCTGCCGTACTGCGCCAGCAGCGCGCAGACCTCGTCCAGGCTGTCCGGGGCCTTGAAGTCGAAGGCCCTCACGCGGCGCCCCCGGCGGCGGCCTTCACCGAGCGCACGATGCCGTAGTAGCCGGTGCAGCGGCACAGGTTGCTCATCATCCAGGCCTTGATGGCGTCCTCGCTGGGGTTCGGGTCGTGTTCCAGCAGCGTCTGCGCGGCCATCAGCTGACCGGGCGTGCAGATGCCGCACTGGAAACCGCCGTGCTCGATGAAGGCGCGCTGGATGGGCTTGAGTTCCGCGCGGTCGGCGAGGCCCTCGACGGTGGTCAGCTCGGTGCCGTTGGCCATGGCGGCCAGCGTCAGGCAGGAACTCACCAGCCGGTCATCGAGGCGCACCGTGCAGGCGCCGCACACGCCCACGCTGCAACCTTCCTTGGTGCCGGTCAGGCCGACGTCGTAGCGCAGGAAGTCCACCAGTAGGCGGTTGGCGGGCACCTCGCCCTGCCAGGGCGCGCCGTTTATGCGCAATGACAGGGTTACCGTGGGGTCGGACATGGGCCTCCTCCTTGCTGATCGTTTGGTCGGCGGTGGGCCATGATAATGTCCCAAGCCGCTGCCCGGCAGGCCTGCCGCACGATTAAAAGGAGGAACAGTTCCATGGCGCACAAATTCGTCGGCCAGCGCACCTCGCGCATGGAAGGGCCGGACAAGGTTACCGGTGCCGCCCGTTACGCTGCCGATTACGTCCTGCCCGGCATGGCCTGGGGGCGCATCCTGCGCAGTCCGTATCCGCACGCGCGCATCGTGCGCATCGACACCGCCGCGGCGCGGGCGCTGCCGGGCGTGTATGCCGTGGTCACCGGCAAGGATTTTCCCTACTACGCCGGGCGCGCCATTCGCGACCACGCCGTGCTGGCGGTGGGCACGGTGCGCTTCGTCGGCGACCGGGTGGCGGCGGTGGCCGCGCAAACGCGCGACATCGCCGAGCAGGCGCTGTCGCTGATCGAGGTGGAGTACGAGGAACTGCCGGCGGTGTTCGACGTGGACACGGCGCTGGCGCCCGGCGCGCCGCGGGTGCATGAGCAGCCCAAGTCCTACGCCGGCGCCTTCACCCACCCGCAGGAGCCGGATCTGCCCAACGTATGCGCCTATATGCGCTGGCAGCATGGGGAACTGGACGCCGGTTTCGCTGCCGCCGACCGGGTGTTCGAGCACACCTTTCGCACCCCGACCGAGCACCACGGCTACATCGAGCCGCACGCCGTGCTGGCGCGGGTGGATACCGATGGCCGGGCCGAGGTGTGGGCGTCCAACAAGAGCCCGTACATGCTGCGGGCGCAGCTGGCGGCCTGCTTTGGCGTGGAGCCGGCCACGATCAAGCTGCACAACCTGCACATCGGCGGCGATTTCGGCGGCAAGGGTTCGCAGATGGAGGCGCCGGTGGCCTATCTGCTTGCCCGCGAGGCCGGGCGGCCGGTCAAGCTGGTGATGAGCTACACCGAAGAACTGATGGCCGCCAACGCGCGCCACGCCGCGCGCATCGACATCAAGACCGGTGTGCGCAGCGACGGCACCATCACCGCCATGCAGGTAGACCTCAAATTCAACGGCGGGGCCTACGGCGCCTACAAGCCGCTGCCGAGCCTGAACCTGCACGGCGCCGACCAGGCGGCCAGCTGCTACCGGGTGCCGGCCATCGACATCCACAGCACGGTCGTCTACACCAACACCATTCCCGGCGGTCACATGCGCAGCCCCGGCTGCCCGCAGACCATGTTCGCGGTCGAGGCGCAGTTCGACCTGATCGCCAGGGCGCTGGGCATGGACCCGGCGGCGTTTCGACTCAAGAACGTCCTGCGCGAGGGCGATGCCTCGCCGACCGGCGTGCAGTGGCCGACCGTGCGCGCGGCCGAAACGCTGCAAGCGGCCCTGCGCGAGTCCGGCTACCACGAACGCCGCGGCAAGGAACCGAATGTCGGCTTTGGCATTGCCATGTACGAGCGCGGCGTGGTCGGCGGCGATTCGAGCTGCCGGATCGAGCTGGCCACCGACGGAAAAATCACGGTGCTGTTGCCGATCGGCGATCCGGGGCAGGGCACGTTTACCGCCGTGCAGCAGTTCGTGGCCGAGGCGCTCGGCATGCCGCCGGCGCAGGTCGGCATCCGCATTGCCGACACCGACGGGCTGCCGTTCGACTTTGGCGTCGGCGGCTGCCGCACCACCTACGCCATCGGCCAGACCGTCATGAACGCCGTCGCCGCGCTGCGCGAGAAGCTGGCGCCGATCGCCGCCGCGGCGCTGGGCTGCGATGCGCAGGCGCTCACGTGGCAGCGCGGCCGCGCCATCGGTAACGGCCGCGACATCGATCTCGTCGACCTGGCCGCCCGCGCCGACGGTCCGCTGGCGGCGCAGGTGTACGAAAAACTCGGCCTGTTTCCGGACAACGCGGACACCAACTTCACCGCCCAGGTGGCGGAAGTGGAGGTCGACGCCGAGACCGGGCAGGTGCGCGTGCGGCGCATCACCAGCGCCCACGACGTGGGCACCATAGTCAATCCGGAGGCGCACCAGGGCCAGATCGAGGGCGGCACGCTGATGGGCCTGGGCTTCGCGCTGATGTCCGAACACCGCATGGAAGACGGCCAGCCGCTGGCGCTGCACCTGGGTGACTACAAGATTCCCTGCATCGCGGACATTCCGCAGCTCAAAACCGTGCTGCTGGAACGCGCCGAAGGGCCGGGGCCGTTCAACTGCGGACCGATCGCCGAGGCGGCCAACGTGCCGGCGCCGGCCGCCATTGCCAACGCCGTGGCCGATGCCATTGGCGCGCCGATCATGCAACTGCCGGTCAGCGCCGAGCGTGTTTACGGATTGCTGCAAGCCACCCGCCGCCCGCAAGCGGCCTGAACAGGAGCGCCGAAATGGCCGTCATCATGGTTTCGACCCTCAAGGTCAAGGACTGGGATTTGCTCGCCGAGTACCGCAAGGGCGCCGGCCCCATCGTGCGCGGCCACGGCGGTGAGCTGCTGGGTCGCAGCAACGCGCCCGAATGCCTGCACGGCACGCCCGCCGATTCGGTGGTGCTGTTCCGCTTTCCGAGTCGGGAAGCCGTGGACGTGTGGCTGAACGATCCCGAATACGCCAAGCTGAAACCCCTGCGCGACCGGGCGGCCGACATCACGCTGCTGGTGATCGACGCGCCCGCGCCCTGATTTCATTCGCACCCGAGGAGAATTCCCATGGCCAACAAACTGCCCTTCACCAAATCCGAAGCCAAGACCTGGGCCAAGCAGACCCTACGCGACTGGTACGACTGCCCGTGCACGCCGTTCCTGCCCGACGACAGCCTCGACGAGGAGGGCCTGCGCCGCAACGTCGAACACTTCATCGACATCGGCGAGAGCGGGCTGGTGCTGGGCGGCTTCGTGGCCGAGTGCTGGAACATGTCGGTCACCGAGTGGATGCGCTACCACGAGGTGATCGCCGAGACGGCTGCCGGTCGCATCCCGCTGCACACCATCATCTTCGACCAGAGCGTCCATCAGGCGATGGAGAAGCTCAACTTCTGCGAGAAGCTCGGCTTCGTGGCGGCGGAAGTCATCACGCCCATCGTGCAACTGCGCTCGGACCAGGAAATCTACGACTACTTCAAGTACCTGGCCGACCACTCCAATCTGGCGCTGCTGTTCTACCGCTCCATGGTGGCCGGGCACCTGATCAGCCTGGATCTTTCCCGGCGCCTGTCGGAGATCCCGACCTACGTGGGCATGAAGCAGGGCAGCCTGAACCACGATGATTCGCTCAAGCTGCGGCGCATGACGGGCGAGGATTTCATCGTCAGCGACCCGTTCGAGCACCACTGGCTGAACGACCTGCGTCAGGGCGGCCAGGTCATCTACGGCGCTTTTGCCCACATCCTGTATGGCAAAAAGCGCGGCCTGCTGGAGCAGTACACGGCACTGGCGCGGGCCGGCAAGTGGGAAGAGGCGTTTGCCGTCTCGCAGCAACTGCAGCCGGTGCGCGACTTCTACGACGAGATCATGTTCGCGCCGCTGTCCGGTAACTTCACCTACGCCACCACGCTGGGCAACCTGAAGGTCTGCTACGAGGCGCTGGGCATGGCCGGCGGCGTCATGCGCTCGCCGATCCGCCAGGTGGCGCCCGAGAAGCGCGAGTGGATCCGCGGGCGGCTGAAGGAGCTGGGGGTGGTCTGACCGTCGCCCTGCACGCAGTCATGGGCCAAACGCAATCAATCAGGGAGAACGGTACGTGGACTTGGGGTATTCGGGAATAAGCGTGGTGGTGACCGGCGCGGCGTCCAACATCGGTCGGGCGATTGCGCTGGGTTTTGCATCCGAAGGCGCGCGGGTGACCATCGGCGACATTGATGCCGAGCAGGCCGGTCGGGTGGCCGACGCGGCGCAGATGCTGGGCGGCCAGGCGCAGGCGGTGGCCACGGACGTAACCGATCTTGCGCAGGTGCAGCGCATGTTTGCGGCGGCCGAATCGGCGCACGGGCCGGTCAAGGTACTGGTGAATGCGGTCGGCTGGGACCAGCTGATGTACTTCACGGAAACCACGCCCGCGTTCTGGGACAAGATCATCCGCATCAATTACATCGGCGCCCTGAACTGCACCAAGACGGCGCTGGACGGCATGCTCAATTCCGGCGGCGGGGCTATCGTGTCGATCAGCTCGGACGCCAGCCGTCAGGGCGAGGCCCGCGAGGCGGTGTATGGCGGCATCAAGGCGGCCATCAACAGCTTCATGAAAAGCGTGGCGCGCGAGAACGGCCGCTTTGGCGTGCGCTGCAACGTGGTCTGTCCCGGGGTGACCATTCCGGACGAGCAGGGGGAAGTCGGCGCCAACAGCATGTGGGCCGCCAAGGGCGCCATGTTCACCGACGAGCAGCTGGAAAAAGTCGCCAAGGCCTTGCCGCTGAAGAAAATCGGCAAGCCGCGGGATATCGCCAACGCGGTGCTGTTTCTGGCTTCCGACCGGGTGGCTGGCCATGTGACGGGCCAGGTGCTGTCGGTCAGCGGCGGTTACTCGATGGCCGGTTGAACAGGCGCAACACAAGGACGCGATCATGCACAACTCACTGGCCCCGAAAACCATCATGGTGCCCCTTACCGCCGAGCGGCCGGCGCGACTGGCCCTGCGCGCCGCCGGACAGATGGCGCGTGAACTCGGCTGCCGCTTGATCCTGGCCTATGTATCGCCGGAGCCCGGCCATATGGAGCAGGTCGGTTTCAGACTGGAAAGCCTGGATCAGATTCGCGACCGCCTGGAAGGTGCGCTGGGTGTCATCATTGAGGAGGAATTCGGCGATCTGCCGCACGAGGCGGTGGCGCGGGTTGACGATCCAGGCGACGGAATCTTGGCCCTGGCTCGCGAACACGGCGTCGATCTGATCGTGCTCGAAACCCGGCCGCGCTCCCTGCTGGAGCGGGTGTTTGTCCCGTCGGTGGCGGCCAAGGTGGTGCATCACGCGCCCTGCGCGGTGCTGGTGCTACCGGCGGCAATGACATGAAGATCTACGAAGACCGCGTGGCCCCGAACCCGCGACGGGTGCGGGTGTTCCTGGCCGAAAAGGGCATCACGGATGTCGAATTTGTCGCCGTCAGCATCGGCGAGGGCGGCATCCTGGCGCCGCAGTTCCTGCGCCGCAATGCGCTGGCTCAGGTGCCGGTTCTGGAGCTGGATGACGGCAGTTGCCTGACGGAATCGGTAGCAATCTGTCGTTACTTCGAATATTTGCATCCGAAACCTGCGCTTTTTGGAGAGCCCGGCTTGGAGATGGCGCGGGTGGAAATGTGGAACCGGCGCATGGAGTTCGAGCTGTTCTGGCCAATTGCCAACGTGTTCCGGCATATTCATCCGTTCTTCAAGGGCAAGCACCCACAGTTGCCGGAGTACGGCGAGGTATGCCGGGCGCATGCGCTCAAGCGTCTGGACTGGCTGGATGGCGAACTCGCCGACGGGCGGCCGTTCATCGCCGGTGACAGGTACACGATTGCCGACGTCACGGCCCTGTGCGGCATCGATTTTGGCCGCATCAGCGGCATCCGCATCGGTGAGCGGCCGCACCTGGCGCGCTGGCACGCCGCTGTTTCTGCCCGGCCCAGCGCGCAGGCCTGAACCGCTTCTGACACCGGCGGCCCTCTTTCGCGCATAAAATAACTAAACGCCCGTGTAGTTCGGGCGCGGCCACGGATGGCCTGGTTCACGCGCGAGGAGACTTCCGTGTTCGACGACCTGTCCGTGCGCACGTCCTTTGGCCTGGACGATGAGGTGCTGCGGACCCGCCCGATCGTGTTCCGCGCCGATCTTTTTGCCGGCCAGACCGTGCTGGTCACCGGTGGTGGCAGCGGTATCGGCAAGGCGATAGCCGTGCTGTTCGCGCGGCTGGGCGCGTCGGTGATGATCTGCGGCCGCCGGCCGGAGCCGCTGCAGGAAACGCTGGCTTTGCTGCGGGAACTGGGCGCGCAAGCGGATGCACGGGCCATGACCATCCGCGACCCGGACCAGGTGCAGGCGCTGATCGACCACACCTGGCAGCGCTTTGGTCGGCTCGATGTGCTGATCAACAACGCCGGGGGGCAGTTTGCGCAGCCGGCGCTGGACCTGAGCCCGCGCGGCTGGAACGCGGTCGTGGATACCAACCTGAACGGCACCTGGTACGTGACGCAGGCGGCGGCGCGCGCCTGGCGCGAGCACGCGCAGCCGGGCAACGTGGTCAGCATCGTGCTCGACAACTTCCGCGGCATGCCGTCGATCGCGCATTCCAGCGCCGCCCGCGCGGCGGTGATGAACCTGGCGCGCACGCTGGCGGTGGAGTGGGCGCCGCACCGCATCCGCATCAACTGCGTGGCGCCCGGCGCCATCGAGAGCAGCGGCTTTGCGCAGTACCCGGCCGGGCAACTGAACCAGTTCTACAACGCCAACCCGATGCGGGCGCTGGGCGACGTGTACGACGTGGCCGAGGCCTGCGCGTACCTGGCAAGCCCGGCAGCCAAGTTCGTGACCGGCGAGACGCTGGTGGTGGACGGCGGCGGGCGGCTGTGGGGCGAGACCTGGCTGACGCAGCGGCCCGAGCACTTCAACCATTTTTAAATACAACCACTTCGAGGAGAAATCGAATCATGTCCGAAACCAATTACCAGGGCCCCCTGCTGTCGGCCGACTCGCATGTCGTGGAGCCGCGCGACCTGTGGGTCAAGCGCATGGACAGCAAATGGCGCGACCGCGCGCCGCGGATCGAATCCCTCGATGGCCTTGGCGACTGCATGCTGGTGGACGGCCTCAAGCCTCGTCCGCTGGCTTTCGAAGGGCCGATGATCGAATTCAAGGCGCGCGGCGTCGAGATTCCCAAGATCACTGATTTTCGCTACGAGGACACCCGTCCCGGCGGCTGGGATCCGGACGCCCGCATGCAGGATCAGGACATGGACGGCGTCAGCGGCGAGGTGATCTACCCCGGCGTTGGCCTGTTCGTGTGCGAGACGCCGGACGCCGAGTACGAATACGCCGTCTGCCGCACCTACAACGATTGGCTGGCCGAGTTCTGCGCGGCGCATCCGACGCGCCTGAAAGGCGCTGCCATGCTGCCTGGCAAGGGGCCGATCGAGTGGGCCGTGGCCGAGGCCGAGCGGGCGATCGGCAAACTGGGCCTGGCGGCCGTGATGTTGCCTGCCACCAATACCGCCCAGCCTTACAACCAGCCGGTGTGGGATGCGCTGTGGGCGCGGCTGGAGGAGATGCGCGTGGTGGCCACCTTTCACCTTGGCGGAACGAGCTTTCCGGCGCATATCCGCGGCCCCGGTGCCAGCGGCTCGCTGGTCTGCGGCGGCAAGTTTCAGCAGCTGGCCGAGCCGCTGAATCTGGTCATCTGGGGCGGCGCGCCGATGCGCTTTCCGAACATGAAATGGTCCCTGGTCGAGGGCGGCATCGGCTGGATCGCCGCTGTGCTCGACCTGATGGACCACTGGTGGAACGACCACAAGGGCTGGATGAAGCCGCGGCTGGAAGAAACGCCCAGCACCTATTTCCACCGCAATTTCTTCGCGACCTTCGAGGACGACCGGGCCGGCGTGCGCACGCGCGACATCATCGGCATCGACAACATCATGTGGGGCTCGGACTACCCGCACACCGAGGGCGTGTGGCCGTTCTCGCGCCGCCAGGTGGGGCGTGACTTCGCCGACTGCCCGGCCGACCAGACGCGCAAGATCGTCTACGAGAACGTGGCGCGGGTGTTCGGGTTTCCGATCGCGGCCTGAAAGATGGGCCCGGCAGGTAGCCGCCTGCCGGGCGATTGTCGCAGGGCTACAGCTTGAGCAAACGCTTGAGGTTGCCGGCGTAAATCGCCGCCTTCTCGGCCGGCGGGATGGCCAGTGCCTCGATGCTGAACACCGTCTCGCTGGTGAACAGCGAGCCGCCCTTGGTATCGAAGGGCGTGTCGGTGCCAAACAGCAGCTTGTCGGCGCCAAAGAACGCGTATGCCGCGTGCATGCCACCGACCGATCCCATCACTGCCGTGTCGTTGTAGAACATGCGGTAGTACTCGATCAGCGGCTTTTGCAGGCGCTCGAGCGCGTCGCCCATCTGGCCCAGCGACTGAAACAGCGGGTACACGTACTCGATGCGCTTGTCGAAGTAGGGAATCATCGCCCCGGCGTGGTGGGTGATGATCTTCAGGTCCGGGTGGCGGTCCAGCACGCCGGAAAAGATCAGCCGCGTCATGGCCATGCTGGTCTCGAACGGCCAGCCGAAGATCTGCCACATGGCGTACTGCGAGCGGTCCTCGTCCACGTAGTCCGGGCGCATGGGCGTGCGCGCCGGGTGCAGCCAGATCGGCAGGTCGAGCTTGGCCATCAGCTCATAGAACGGCATGAACTCGGCCGCGTCGATGGCCCGACCCTGGCAGTTGGTATAGATCAGAATGCCCTTCATGCCCAGCTGCGTGACGGCCCGTTCGGCCTCGCGCAGGGCGGCGTCCATGTTGTTCATGGCAATCGTGCCGACGGCCATGAACCGATCCGGCCGCTTGGCCGCCATCTCGGCAATGGCGTCGTTGGCCACCGTGGCCAGCTCGGCAGCCAGCTTCGGATCGCTGACCACTTCCTCGATCGGCGGCGTGGCGATGGTCAGCACCTGCTGGTCGATGCCCAGACGATCCATCATGGCGATGCGCGGCGCCAGATCGACCATCTCCGGGATCTTCGCCGGCAGATCGCCCAGGTAGAAGTCCTTCACCGCCGCGCTGAAGCGCTCGATGTAGGGCTTGGGCATGACGTGGGTGAAACAGTCGATCTTCATTGTGGACTCCTCCTTCGGGCTGTAGTGACGGATCAGTGTAGGAGGGCGCCTTGCCGATCGACAACGCCCATCGAAGATAACTGCGCTCAGGCCGCCGGGCGGCCAGGGCGCAGCAGCAAGTAAATCGACAGCGCGCCCAGCAACGCGAACCACACCAGCGCCCAGGCGGCGATGCCAAGGCCCAGGAGCTGCCAGGCGTTTTCGGCGCACTCGCCGGAGCCGCGCAGGACCATCGACAGGGTTTTCAGCAGCGGGAAGTTCTCGATCATGTAATCCAGGCCCGGCCCGCAGGCCGGCACCTGATCGACCGGCAGGGATTGCAGCCACACCTGGCGACCGGCGATGGCAGCGCCCAGATCCGCGAACAGCAGGCCCATGCCCGCCACACTGCGGGTGCCGATGCGGCCAGGACCGATCAGCGCGCCGATCAGAAAGCTCAGACCCAGCGCCATGAACGCCAGCCGCTGCAGGATGCACAGCGGGCACGGTTCCAGGTTCTGCACGAACTGCAGGTAGTAACCGAAGCCGAGCAGGCCGGCGCAGGCTGCTGCACCAAGCGCGAACCATTGACGGGGACTTGGGATGGGCAAGGCTGTGTCCGGGTCGATTCAGGTGTCAGACAAGGCACGGGGCGCCGCAGCGCCCCGTGCCCGATCGCGACGGTGACCTCAACCGAAGTTGCGCGCCACGAAGTCCCAGTTCACCAGGTTCCAGAACGACTCCACATACTTCGGCCGCGCATTGCGGTAGTCGATGTAGTAGGCGTGCTCCCACACGTCGCAGGTCAGCAGCGGCGTCTGCCCGGCGGTCAGCGGGCAGCCGGCGTTGCTGGTGCTGACCAGTTCCACACCGCCGGCGGCGTTCTTCACCAGCCAGCCCCAGCCCGAGCCAAAGGTGGTGATGGCGGTCTGGCTGAACTTTTCCTTGAAGGTGTCGAACGAGCCGAAGGCCGTGTCGATGGCAGCCGCGAGGGCGCCGGTCGGCTTGCCGCCGGCCTTGGGCGCCAGGCAGTTCCAGTAGAAGGTGTGGTTCCAGATCTGCGCGGCATTGTTGAAGATGCCGCCGCTGGACTTGCGCACGATGTCTTCCAGGGACAGGTTCTCGAACTCGGTGCCCGGGATCAGCTTGTTCAGGTTGTCGACGTAGGTCTTGTGGTGCTTGCCGTGGTGAAACTCCAGGGTTTCGGCCGAAATGTGTGGCGCCAGGGCGTCGATGGCGTAGGGCAGGGGGGGCAGTTCGTGGGTCATGGGGGCTCCTCGTTGCACAGAAAGTGGACGTGACGGGCACGGTCCGGGATAGGGTGTCGCGCCAGCCGCAGGCCGGCACGGCCTTTGCAAAGACTGATGCTGCAAGGCGGTTCGAGTCTAGCAGGTTGCCGCAGCAGTTCTGCCAGTTGCACGGCGGTGGGCGGTTTTGGCGCGCACAACCGGCTCGGTTCGGATGAATGGCGCGAGGCCGATCCGTCCCCACGGTGCAGGCGCTGACGGTTTGCACATTTGTGGGGCATGCTGTGGATGGATAAAATCGCCGGTTCGTTCCCGGCTGCCGCCGGCCGGTCGGGGGCGCCGGTTGCCATCCCGGCGCCGTTACCAGAGACCTTTTGGAAACTCAGTGAGCACGAAACCCGATCTATCCGACACGCTGTACCGCGAGCGCTTCGAGCGCGACAACTGCGGTTTCGGCCTGATCGCCCACATGGACGGGGAAGCGTCGCACGGGCTGGTGACGACCGCCATCCAGTCCCTGGCGCGCATGACGCACCGTGGCGCGATCGCCGCCGACGGCAAGACGGGCGACGGTTGCGGGCTGCTGATTCGCAAACCGGATGAGTTCCTGCGCGCCGTGGCGTCGACAGCGGGCATGGGCATCGGAGAGAACTACGCCGTCGGGTCGGTGTTTCTGAACCGCGATCCGGCGCTGGCGCAGGAAGCGCGCCAGGTGCTGGCGGCCGAACTTGCCTGCGAGGGACTCGGAATTGCCGGCTGGCGGCAAGTGCCGGTGAATCCGGAGGCCTGCGGCGAGCAGGCGCTGGCCATGCTGCCGGGCATCGAGCACGTGTTCGTGACGGCGCCGCGCACGCTGACCGACGAGGACTTCAACCGGCGCCTGTACTTCGCCCGCCGGCGCGCCGAGAAGCGCATCGAACCGGGGGATCCGGAGTTCTACGTCACCAGCCTGTCGTGTCACGTCATCGTCTACAAGGGCCTGGTGATGCCCGACCGGCTGCCGCAGTTCTACCCGGACCTGGGCGACCCGCGCTTCGCCTCGTCGGTGTGCGTCTACCACCAGCGCTTTTCGACCAACACCTGGCCGCGCTGGCAGCTGGCCCAGCCGTTTCGTTATCTGGCTCACAACGGCGAGATCAACACCGTGCAGGGCAACCGCTACTGGGCCATGGCGCGCGGGCACAAGTTCGCCAGCCCGCTGTTCCCGGAAGTCGAGGACATCCTGCCGCTGGTGTCGACCTGGGGTTCGGACTCGATGAGCCTGGACAACATGCTCGACGCGCTGCTGTCGGGCGGCATGGACGTGTTCCGCGCCATGCGCCTGATGATCCCGCCGGCCTGGCTGCACGTGCCGGGCATGGACCCGGACCTGCGGGCGTTCTACGAATACCACGGCATGATCATGGAGCCGTGGGACGGGCCGGCCGGCATCGTGCTGACCGACGGTCGTTATGCCGCCTGCACCATGGACCGCAACGGCCTGCGCCCGGCGCGCTGGGTGGTGACGCGCGACCGCATCATCACCCTGGCGTCCGAGATCGGCGTGCGCGACTACGCTCCCGAGGACGTGGTGGCCAGCGGGCGCCTGATGCCCGGTCAGATGATTGCCGCCGATACGGAAACCGGCGAACTGCTGCTGCCGTCCGATATCGACGAGCGGCTGAAGCGTCGCCAGCCCTACCGGCGCTGGCTGCAACGGCACGTGCGCCGCCTGGACGACATGGAAAACGGCGGCTTTCAGGCCGAGGCCCTGACCGGCGATGACCTGAAGGCCCAGCAGAAGCTGTTCGGCCTCAGCTACGAGGAACGCGAGCGGATCCTGCGCGTGCTGGCCGTGGACGGCCAGGAGGCGGTCGGTTCGATGGGCGACGACGCGCCGATGGCCGTGCTGTCCGAGCAGCCGCGTTCGCTGTACGACTATTTCCGCCAGTCCTTTGCGCAGGTCACCAATCCGCCGATCGACCCGCTGCGCGAGACCATCGTGATGTCGCTGAGCACCGGTTTCGGGCGCAACCATAACGTGTTCGAGGAAACCCCGGATCACGCCCGACGGCTGGTCACGGCCAGTCCGGTGCTCAGCCGCGAGAGTTTCGAGCGGCTGCTCAAGGTGGACGATGCGGATTACCCGAACGTGGTGATCGACCTGTCCTATCCGCGTCCGGATGCCGGCTACACGGGCCTGAAAATGGCCATCGAGCGCATCTGCGCCGAGGCCGAGGCAGCGGTGCGTGCCGGCAAGGTCATCATCGTGCTCAGCGACCGCGCGGCGTCCTCGCAGCGCCTGCCGGTGCCGGCGGCGATGGCCACCGGCGCCGTGCACCACCACCTGACGCGCCTGGAACTGCGCTCGGACGCCAACCTGGTGATCGAAACCGCAACCGTGCGCGATCCGCATCACTTCGCGGTGCTGCTGGGGCTGGGTGCAACGGCGATTTATCCGTACCTGGCTTACGCCAGCGTTGCCGACATGCTGGGCGTGGACGGCGCCGAGCGCGGCTGCGCCAATTTCGCCGCCGGCATCAACAAGGGCCTGCTCAAGATCATGTCCAAGATGGGCATCTCGATCCTGCCCAGCTACCGTGGCGCGCAGCTGTTCGAGGCCATCGGCCTGCACGACGAGGTCACCAGCCTGTGCTTCGAGGGCGTGGTCAGCCGCCTGCAGGGCGCGACTTTCGACGATCTCGAAGCCGACCTGAAAATACTGGCAGATGCTGCAGAAAGCAGCCGCAAGCCCTTGTTTCAGGGCGGGTTGTTCAACTATGTTCACGGCGGCGAGTACCACGCTTTCAACCCGGACGTGGTGACCGCGCTGATTACCTGCGCGCGCACTGGCGACTACGAGGATTACAAGACCTTCGCGCGCATGGTCAACGAGCGCCCGGTGGCGACGCTGCGCGACCTGCTGGACCTGCGCCCCGGCAAGCCCATCCCGATCGACCAGGTGGAACCGATCGAAGCCATCACGGCCCGTTTCGACTGCGCCGGCATGTCGCTGGGCGCCCTGGGGCCGGAAGCGCACGAGGCGCTGGCGATCGCCATGAACCGTCTGGGCGGGCGCTCCAATTCCGGCGAGGGCGGCGAGGATCCGGCCCGCTACGGCACCGAGCGCACCTCCAAGATCAAGCAGGTGGCCTCCGGGCGCTTTGGCGTGACGCCGCATTACCTGGTCAACGCCGAGGTCCTGCAGATCAAGATCGCGCAGGGCGCCAAGCCCGGTGAGGGCGGCCAGCTGCCGGCCAACAAGGTGGACGAGCTGATCGCCCGCCTGCGCTGCACCATGCCCGGCGTGCCGCTGATTTCGCCGCCGCCGCATCACGATATTTACTCGATCGAGGACCTGGCGCAGCTCATTTTCGACCTCAAGCAGGTCAATCCGCAGGCGCTGGTGTCGGTCAAGCTGGTGGCACAGGCCGGCGTCGGCACGGTGGCGGCCGGTGTGGCCAAGGCCTACGCCGACCTGATCACCATCTCCGGTTACGACGGCGGCACCGGCGCCAGCCCGCTGACCTCGGTCAAGTACGCCGGCATCCCGTTCGAGATCGGGCTGGCCGAGACGCACCAGGCGCTGCTGGCCAACAAGCTGCGCGAGAAGGTGCGCCTGCAGACCGACGGCGGCCTCAAGACCGGTCTGGACGTCATCAAGGCGGCCATGCTGGGTGCCGAGAGCTTCGGTTTCGGCACCGCGCCGATGATCGCGCTGGGCTGCAAATACCTGCGCATCTGTCACCTGAACAACTGCGCCACCGGTATCGCCACGCAGAACGAGGAGCTGCGCCAGAAGCACTTCGTCGGCCTGCCGGAAATGGTCGAGAACTACCTGCGCTTCGTGGCCCAGGAAACGCGCGAGCTGCTGGCGGCGCTGGGCCTGCGCAGCATGGAAGACCTGATCGGGCGCACGGATCTGCTGCAGCCGCGCGCCGGCACCACCAGCAAGCAGCAGCACCTGGACCTGAAGCCCCTGCTGACCGGCCACGGCCTGGCAGTGGACGGCAAGCACTTCTGCACCGCCGCCTGCAACGATCCCTACGACAAGGGCGAGCTGGCCGAGCAGATGGTGGCGGACGCCTTGGACGCCATCGAGCACGCCCGTGGCGGCATCTTCCACTACGAGATCAGCAACACGCACCGCTCGATCGGCGCCCGGCTGTCGGGCGAGATCGCCCGCCGCTGGGGCAACCACGGCATGGCGCACGCGCCGATCACCCTGAAGCTGCGCGGCCACGCCGGGCAGAGCTTGGGCGTGTGGAATGCCGGCGGCCTGAACCTGCTGCTGGAGGGCGATGCCAACGACTACGTCGGCAAGGGCATGGCCGGCGGCAAGATCGTGCTGAGCCTGCCGCGTGCCAGCCGCCTTCAATCGCACCTGACCACCATCATCGGCAACACCTGCCTGTACGGCGCCACCGGTGGCAAGCTGCTGGCCGCCGGTCAGGCCGGCGAGCGTTTCGCGGTGCGCAACTCGGGCGCCATCGCGGTGGTCGAGGGTGTCGGCGATCACGCCTGCGAGTACATGACCGGCGGCGTGGTGGTGGTGCTGGGGCCGACCGGGGTCAACTTTGGCGCCGGCATGACCGGCGGCATGGCCTTCGTGTACGACCCGGACAATCGCCTGCCGGAGCGCTACAACCCCGAGCTGGTGGAACTGCACCGCATCAACACCGAGGACACGGCCATCTGCGTCGGCTTCTTGCGCGGGCTGCTGCGCGAGTTCGCCGAGGAGACGCAAAGCGAATGGGGTCGCCATATCCTGGACAATCTGCCGGACCTGCGCGGGAGGTTCTGGCTGGTCAAGCCGCAGGCCAGCGAGCTGGCCGGTCTGCTCGACGCCGTGCGCGCGCCGCGCTGAGCGGCCGCGCCGTCGCCGCCCCCCGTCCCGACAACAAAGCGAACACCGACTCATGGCTGCTGCCCCCAAGCCCCGCAAGAATCCGCTGCAGTTCCTGGACGTGCCGCGCCAGCTCGACAAGCAGCCGGCGCAGCAGCGCATCCAGCACTTTCACGAGATTTACGTGCCCTTCGACGCCGCCACTGCCAGCCGTCAGGCGGGCCGTTGCGTGGATTGCGGCAACCCGTACTGCGAGTGGCAGTGCCCGGTGCACAACTTCATCCCGGACTGGCTGAAGCTGGTCCAGGACGGCAAGATCCTGGAAGCCGCCGAACTGTCCAACCAGACCAACTCGCTACCGGAAATCTGCGGCCGCATCTGCCCGCAGGACCGTCTGTGCGAGGGCGCCTGCACCATGAACGACGGCCTGGGCGCCGTGACCATCGGCTCGATCGAGAAATACATCACCGAGGAAGCCTTCAAGCTCGGCTGGAAGCCCGACCTGTCGCGGGTAGTGCCCACCGGCAAAAAGGTCGCCGTGGTCGGCGCCGGGCCGGCCGGACTCGCCTGTGCCGACGTGCTGGCGCGGGCCGGCGTGCAAGCGGTGGTGTTCGACCGCTATCCGGAAATCGGCGGCCTGCTCACCTTCGGCATCCCTGGTTTCAAGCTGGAAAAGACCGTCGTGCAGCGGCGGCGGGCGATCTTCGAGGGGATGGGTATCGAGTTTCGTCTGGGCGTCGAAATCGGCCGCGACATCGAATTCGAAAGCCTGCTGGCCGACTACGACGCCGTGTTCCTGGGCATGGGCACCTACAAGTTCGTACAGGGCGGCTTTGCCGGCGAGGACCTGCCGGGCGTCACCGCGGCGCTGCCCTATCTGGTCGCCAACGCCAATCGCCAGCTCGGTTTCGAGCGCAATCCGGCCGATTTCATCGACATGGCCGGCAAGCGGGTGGTGGTGCTGGGCGGCGGCGACACGGCCATGGACTGCAACCGCACCGCCATCCGTCAGGGCGCCGCGCAGGTCAGCTGCGCCTACCGGCGCGACGAGCGCAACATGCCCGGCTCCCGCACCGAGGTCGGCAATGCCAAGGACGAGGGCGTGCAGTTCCTGTGGAATCGCCAGCCGCTGGAGATCGTCGCCGGCCCGGATGGCCGCGCCTGTGGCGTGAAGATGGTCACCACCGAACTTGGCCCGCCGGACGCCAAGGGCCGGCGCCAGCCGCAGCCCATCCCCGGCAGCGAGGAAGTGATCCCGGCCGACGCCGTGATCATCGCCTTCGGCTTTCGGCCGAACCCGCCGGCCTGGTTCGACCAGTTCGGCATCGCCACCGACAACAACGGCCGCGTCCACGCCCCGGCCAAGGCGCCGATCGCGCACCAGACCGCCAATCCGAAAGTATTCGCCGGTGGCGACATGGTGCGCGGCGCCGATCTGGTGGTCACGGCGGTTTACGACGGTCGCCAGGCCGCCGAGGGCATCCTGCAGCACCTCGGCGTTTAGCCGTGGGCAGCCTGCCGCCGCTGCGCAACGACCGCCTGCTGCGCGCCCTGCGCCGTGAGCCGGTGGACCGCACGCCGGTGTGGATCATGCGCCAGGCCGGGCGCTACCTGCCGGAATACCGCGCCACGCGCGAGCGGGCCGGCAGTTTTCTGAACCTGATGCGCAGCCCGGAGCTGGCTACCGAAGTCACGCTGCAGCCGCTGGCGCGCTTCGATCTGGACGCCGCCATCCTGTTCTCGGACATCCTGACCATCCCCGACGCACTGGGTCTTGGCCTGCATTTCGTGGAAGGCGAGGGGCCGCGCTTCGCGCGGCCGGTCCGAAGCCGCGCCGACATCGACGCGCTGCGCCCGCCGGACATCGAGCGCGCGCTGCCCTATGTGTTCGACACGGTGCGCATGCTGCGCCGCGAGCTGGCCGGCCGGGTGCCGCTGATCGGCTTTGCCGGCAGCCCGTGGACGCTGGCCTGCTACATGGTGGAAGGCGGCGGCAGCGACGATTTCCGGCTCATCAAGGGCCTGTCCTACACCGATCCTGCGGCCCTGCATCGGCTGCTCGCGCTGCTGGCCGAATCGGTGGCCGATTACCTTACCGCGCAGGCGGCGGCCGGTGCCCAAGCGCTGATGCTGTTCGACACCTGGGGCGGCGTGCTGAGCACGCCCGGTTACCGCGAGTTCTCGCTGGCCTACCAGGCGCGCGTGACCGAGCTGCTCAAATCCCGGCCGGCGACACGGCAGCTGCCGCTGATCGTGTTCACCAAGGGCGCCGGCCGCTGGCTGGCCGAACAGGCGCAGATCGGCTGCGCGGCGCTGGGCGTCGACTGGACGCAAGAGCTCGGCGACGTACGCCAGGCCACCGGCGGCCGGGTCGCGCTGCAGGGCAATCTGGACCCGATTGCGCTGTTCGGTCCACCGGAGCGCATTCGGGCCGAGGTGGCGCGCATTCTGCAAAGTTATGGCGCCGGCCCGGGGCATGTGTTCAACCTGGGCCACGGCGTGCTGCAGCAGACCGATCCGGATCACGTGGCGGTGCTGGTGGATGCGGTCCACGAGCTGAGCGCGCCGTATCACGCCTGAGCGCGGCCCGTGCCCCGGCTGATCCTGAAGGTCGCCATCGACGCGCCGCTGCGGCATCTGTTCGACTACCTGCCCTTGTTCAACGCACCGCCGCCGGCGGTGGGTTGCCGCGTGCGCGTGCCGTTCGGTCGGCGCAGCCAGGTCGGTCTGGTGGTCGCCCATGCCCGCCACGCCGAGGTGGCCGACGCGCAGCTGCGGCACATCCACGAGCCGCTCGACAGCGATCCGCTGCTGCCGGCCAGCGTGCTCGAACTGCTGCGCCGGGCCGCCGACTACTACCATGCCCCGCCCGGCGAAGTGCTGGTCGGCACGCTGCCGGGCCTGCTGCGCGCCGGCCGGCCGGCGCGGCCGATGCAGGTCTGGCAATGGTCGCTGACCGAAGCGGCGCCCAGTCCAGACAGCTTGAGCCGGGCGCCCCGGCAGGCTGCCTTGCTCGGTGCCCTGACGCAGGCTCCATGCGAGGAGTCGCAGCTCGACGCGGCGCTTCCCGGTTGGCGTGTCACCGCCCGCACGCTGGCTGACAAGGGCTGGATCGAGCGCGCGCAAATCGCCCCGGACGCAGCCACCGACTGGGCGCCCGAGCGCGGCCACCCGCTGACCACGGCGCAGCGCGCGGCAGTCGATGCGGTCGCCGCCGGCAGCGGCTTCGGCGCCTTCCTGCTCGACGGCGTCACCGGCAGCGGCAAGACCGAGGTGTATCTGACCGCCATCGAGCGGGTGCTTGCCGCCGGTCGTCAGGCGCTGGTGCTGGTGCCGGAAATCAGCCTCACGCCGCAGACCGAGGCGCGCTTTCGGGCGCGCTTCGGGGCCGCCGTGGCGGTGCTGCACTCGGGCCTTTCCGACACCGAGCGCCTGGCCGCCTGGCTGGCCGCCCGCGGCGGCCAGGCCGGGGTGCTGATCGGCACCCGCTCGGCGGTGTTCGCGCCGCTGGCGCGGCCGGGCCTGATCGTGGTCGACGAGGAACACGACGGCTCCTACAAGCAGCAGGACGGTTTTCGCTACCACGCCCGCGACATGGCGGTGCTGCGGGCGCGCATCGAGGACGTGCCGGTGTTGCTGGGCAGCGCCACGCCGTCGCTGGAGAGCCTGGCCCACGGCCGGAGCGGCCAGTACCGGGTGCTGCATTTGCGCGAGCGGGCCGGCAGCGCGCGCCTGCCGCAGCTGGAACTGCTCGACGTGCGTCACCAGCGCATGGCGGGCCTGGTGTCGCCCGCGCTGGCCGGGGCGGTGCGCGAGGAACTGGCCGCCGGCCGGCAGGTGATGCTGTTCCTGAACCGCCGCGGCTATGCGCCGGTGCTGCTGTGCCATGCCTGCGGCTGGGTACCCAAGTGCGACCGCTGCGACGCGCACTACACGCTGCATCGCGGCCGCCGCCTGCTGCTGTGCCATCACTGCGGGCGCGAGCGACCGCTGCCGATCCGTTGCGAGGGCTGCGGCGCGCAGGACCTGCTGCCGCTGGGGGCCGGCACCGAGCGCATCGAGAACGACATCGCGGCGCTGTTTCCGGACCACCGGGTGCTGCGCGTGGACCGCGACAGTACGCGTCGGCGCGGGGCGCTGGACGCGCATCTGGAAGCCGCGCGCGACGGCAGTGCCGACATCCTGGTCGGCACGCAGATGCTGGCCAAGGGTCATCATTTTCCGGCCGTGACGCTGGTCGGGATTCTCGACGCCGACCAGGGCCTGTTCGCCGCGGACTTTCGCGCCAGCGAGCGTCTGGCGCAGACCATTTATCAAGTCTCCGGCCGCTGCGGGCGCGGCGAGCAGCCCGGCCGGGTGCTGATCCAGACCCACCAGCCGCAGCATCCGGTGCTGCGCGCGCTGCTGCACGGCGGCTACGGCACGTTTGCGGCCGAGCTGCTGGCCGAGCGCGAGGCCGCCGGCTGGCCGCCGTTCAGCCATCTGGCGCTGCTGCGGGCGGAATCGACACGGCAGGAGGACGCGCTGTGGTTCCTGGGCGAGACGCTGTCGCTGGCGGCGGAACTCGGTCACGCCGGGGTCGATCTGCTCGGTCCGGTGCCGGCGCCGATGCCCAAACGCGCCGGGCGCTACCGCGCGCAGCTCCTGCTGCAGGCCCAGCGCCGGGCGCCGCTGCACGCCTTGTTGCGTGCCTGGCTGCCGGCGCTGGCGCTGCTGCCGGCGGCGCGCCAGGTGCGCTGGTCGCTGGACGTGGACCCGCTGGATACCTACTGATCGATACCCGCGCGAGGCCGATTGGCCGCCCCTGGCACGGCCACTGCTATGCAAGTTACAAGCCCCCGACATTGCCTGTCCCGGATGAAATCTGCCTCCTTGCGCGTCATGCTGGTCGATGACGACCTCGAACGCCGCGCGCTGGTGGCCGCCGCATTGGACGGCGCCGGCCTCGCGGTGGTGGCCGAGCTCGGCACCGCCGACGGGCTGTTGCGGGCGGTGGCCGCTTGCACGCCGGACGTGGTGATCATCGACCTGGAATCGCCCGACCGCGACATTCTCGAGAACATGCGCTGCCTGTCGCGCGACAATCCGCATCCGGTGGTGATGTTCGCCACCTCGTCCGATAGCGAGGCCATTCGCGAGGCCATCGAGGCCGGCGTCAGCGCCTACGTGGTCGACGGCCTCAGTCCTGGCCGGGTGCACTCGGTGGTGGAGGTGGCGGTCGCGCGCTTTCGTCAGTACGCATCGCTACAGCGCGAACTGGCCGAGGCGCGCACCAGTCTGGCGCAGCGAAAGCTTATCGATCGCGCCAAGGGCATTCTCATGGAGCGCGGCCGGCGTACCGAAAGCGAGGCCTACCACGCCCTGCGCAAGCTGGCCATGGACCAGAACAAGACCATCGCCGACATTGCCCAGGGCGTGATCGACACCGCCGAGTTGTTCAAATGAGCCCGAGCCTGCCGACCCCGGAACTGCCCCGACTGCGTCTGGGCTATATCCCGCTCACGGACGCCGCGCCGCTGGTGGTGGCGCTCGAAAACGGCCACTTCGAGCACTACGGCCTGGACGTCAGCCTGTCGCGCCAGCCCTCGTGGGCCACGCTGCGCGACAAGCTCGGCATCGGTCATTTGGACGGCGCGCACCTGCTGGCGCCGATGGCGCTGGCCTGTTCGCTGGGTGTGGAAGGCGTGCCGCAGCGGCTGGTGACGGCCCTCAGTCTTGGCCTGGGCGGCAATGCCATCACCGTCGCCGACAACCTGTACCGGGACATGCAGGCGGCCGCGGACGGCCAGCCCGTGACCGCGCAGGCGCTGGCCAGTGTCATCGCGCGGCGCCGGGCGGCAGGCGCGGATCCACTGACCTTCGCGACCGTGTACCCCACCTCCAACCACACCTATCTGCTGCGCTACTGGCTGGCCGCGGCGGGCATCGACCCGGACCGTGACCTGCGCCTGATCGTGGTGCCGCCGCCGCAGATGGTGCAGCGCCTGAAACAGGGTGACATCTACGGTTATTGTGTCGGCGAGCCTTGGAACACGCTGGCGGTGCGCGACGGCATCGGCTGCATCGTCGCCGCCGGACACGACGTGTGGAACAACGCGCCGGAAAAGGTGCTGGCCGTGGGCGCCGCCTGGGCGCAGCGCTACCCGGCCACGCACATGGCGCTGATCTGCGCCATCGTCGAGGCCGCTCGTTGGCTCGATGAAAGCCCCGAAAATCGCCTGCGGGCCGCGCATCTGCTGGCCGGCGAGACCTACCTCAACCTGCCGGTGGAGGTGATTGCGGCCTCGCTCAGCGGGCGCCTGACGGTCGACCAGCGCGGCACGCAGCGCGAGCTGACGGACTTTCACGTCTTTTACCGCTATGCCGCCAACTTCCCCTGGCGCTCCCATGCTTTGTGGATGCTGCGGCAAATGGTCCGTTGGGGACAGCTGCCGGCCGATGCCGATCTGCTGGCCGCGGCCCATGCCACGTACCGACCGGACATTTACCGGCTGGCCGCGGCGCGCCTGGGCGTGGCGCCGCCGGCCGTGGACATGAAGGCCGAAGGCGGCCATCGCTGCGCCTGGAAACTCGGTGAGGGCAATGCGGCGGTCGCGCTGGGCCCCGACCGATTCATCGACGGGGCCGTGTTCGACCCGGCGGACGTTGGCGCGAAGATTGCTCACTAATTTCACGTAATCCGAATCGGCGGGGCGGGTTCATATGAGTCCGCCCACCGGTTCGAAACCGCCCCAACGATGGAGCGGCCCGTGTTCGCCAAAGACGGTGAGCCGAACAGGACCCTGGTTTGTGCCAGGGCGGTGTTACGCGCTTGAACCGACAATCATGGACGAACGCCCCCACCTGATCGTGATCGGCAACGGCATGGCAGCCAGCCGTGCCGTGGACGAGCTGCTGGCCCGTGCGCCGCAGCGTTACTGCATGACCGTATTGGGCGCCGAACCGGCGCCCGCCTACAACCGCGTGCTGTTGTCGGCCGTGCTGGCGGGCGAGGCGGCCGCCGAGCAGCTGCGTTTGCAGCCCAAAAACGATCCGCAGGCCCACGGCGTGCGTGTGCTGACCGGTCAGCGCGTGGCAGGCATCCAGCCGCAGACGCGCCGCGTGCTGCTGGCGGATGGCGAGTCGCTCACGTACGACCGCCTGCTGCTGGCCACCGGTGCCCGCGCCACGCACCCGCCGCTGCAGGGCAGCCGCCTGCCGGGCGTGATCGCCTTTCGCACCCTGAGCCACCTGCAGCGCCTGCAGGACGCCTGCGCGGCCGGCGGCGAGGCGGTGGTCGTCGGCGGCGGGCTGCTGGGCCTGGAAACCGCCGCCGGTCTGGCGCGTCAGGGTATGGCGGTCACGGTGCTGCACGCGGCCGGCCATCTGCTGAACCGCCAGCTCGACCCGCTCGCCGCGGCCATCCTGCAAGCCCAGCTCGAGGCCCGCGGTATCAGCTTCGAGCTGAACGCCCGCGCCGAGGCGCTGCTGGGCGAGCACCACGTTGAAGCCGTCCGGCTGGCCGATGGCCGCGAGTTGCCGGCGCGCCTGGTGGTGTTCGCGGTCGGCATCGGCCCGCGCGCCGAACTGGCCCGCGAGGCCGGGCTGGCCTGCAACCGCGGCGTGCTGGTCGACGACGCGCTGGCCACCTCCGATCCGCACATCGACGCCGTCGGCGAGTGCGCCGAGCACCGCGGCATCAGCTACGGCGTGGTGGCGCCGGTCCACGAGCAGGCAGCGGTGTGGGCGCGCCGCAGGGCCGGCGACGACAGCGCGCTCTACGTCGGCTCGGTGGTGTCGGCACAGCTGAAGGTCAGCGGCATCGACGTGTTCTCCAGCGGCGACTTCGACGCGCCCGATGCCGACGATCTGGTGCTGCGCGATCCGGCGGCCGGCGTGTACCGGCGCCTGGTGCTGGCCGGCCCGCGGGTGGTCGGCGCGGTGCTGGTCGGCGACGTGTCGGACGGCCCCTGGTTTCAGCAACTCATCGCTTCCCGCACCGACATTTCAGCCGCCCGCGAGGTGCTGCTGTTTGGTCGGTCGTTGGCCGAGCCGCGTCTGGCGGCCGGCATTCCCCCATCTGCCTGCGAGGACAAGCCCATGCAAAAGACGCGACTGTTGGTGATCGGCAACGGCATGGTCGGCCAGCATCTGGTGGACACGCTGGCCGAGACGGCGGCCGACCGCTTCGAACTCATCGTCTGTGGCGAGGAAACCCGGCCGGCCTACGACCGCGTGCACCTGAGTGAGTACTTCGGCGAGAAAACGGCCGAAGAACTCGCCCTGACCACGCCGGATTTCTACGCCCGGCATGGCTTTCGCCTGCGCACGGCCACGCCGGTGACGACCATCGACCGCGCCGCGCGCAGCGTGACGACCGCCGCCGGCGAACAGCTGTCCTACGACAAGCTGGTGATCGCCAGCGGCTCGTTTCCGTTCGTGCCGCCGGTACCGGGGCGCGAGCGGCCGGGCTGCTTCGTCTACCGCACGCTCGATGACCTGGATGCCATCCGCGCCAGCGCGCAGGGCGCGCGGGTTGGCGTGGTGGTCGGCGGTGGCCTGCTGGGCCTTGAGGCCGCCAATGCCCTCAAGGCCCTGGGGCTGGAGGCGCACGTGGTGGAGTTCGCCCCGCAGCTGATGGGCGTACAGCTCGACGGCGGTGGCGGCGCCGTGCTGCGGCGCAAGATCGAGGCGCTCGGCGTGCGCGTGCACACCGGGCGCAACACGCGCGAGATCGTGGACGGCGAATCGTGCCGTCACCGCATGGTGTTTGCCGACGGCGAGCACCTGGAAACGGATCTGATCGTGTTCTCGGCCGGCATCCGCCCGCGCGACGAACTGGCCCGCGCTTGCGGTCTTGAAGTCGGCGAGCGCGGCGGCATCGTGGTCGACGACCAGTGCCGCACCTGCGACCCCGACATCTACGCCATCGGCGAGTGCGCGCTGTGGAGCGGGCGCATCTACGGCCTGGTCGCGCCCGGCTACCAGATGGCCAAGACCGCGGCGGCCGACCTGTGCGGCGGCGATGCCAGCTTCACCGGCGCCGACATGAGCACCAAGCTGAAACTGCTCGGCGTGGACGTCGGCAGCATCGGCGATGCCCACGCCAGAACGCCCGGCGCGCTGTGCTACACCTACCAGGACGACCAGGCGGGCGTGTACAAGAAGCTGGTGGTCGACGGCGACGGCAAGCGCCTGCTGGGCGCGGTGCTGGTCGGCGATGCCGCCGACTACGGCGGCCTGCTGCAGTACTGCCTGAACGGCATCGAGCTGCCGGCGCAGCCGCAGGCGCTGATCCTGCCGGACAGCGGGGGCGGCAAGCCGGCCTTCGGGCCCGACAAGCTGCCGACCACGGCGCAGATCTGCTCCTGCCACGACGTGAGCAAGGGCGCGCTGGTGGCCGCCATCGACGGCGGCTGCACCACGGTGGCGGATCTGAAGACCTGCACCAAGGCCGGCACCGGCTGCGGCGGTTGCGCGCCGCTGGTCAAATCCCTGCTGGAGCTGGAGCTCAAAAAGCGCGGCCTCACGGTCAACACCGACCTGTGCGAGCACTTCCCCTACACGCGCCAGGATCTGTACAACCTGGTGCGCATGGGCCGGATCGAGACCTTCGACGCGCTGCTGGAAAAACACGGCCGCGGCCGCGGCTGCGACATCTGCAAGCCCACCGTGGCCGCCATCCTGGCCGCCTGCTGGAACGACTACGTGCTCAAGCCCGCCCACGAGGGCCTGCAGGACAGCAACGACCGCTTCCTGGCCAACCTGCAAAAGGACGGCACCTATTCGGTCATCCCGCGCGTGCCGGGCGGCGAGATCACGCCGGACAAGCTGATCGTGCTGGGCGAGGTGGCCAAGGAATTCGACCTCTACACCAAGATCACCGGCGGCCAGCGCATCGACCTGCTGGGCGCGCGGGTGGATCAACTGCCGGCCATCTGGCGGCGGCTGGTGGACGCCGGCTTCGAATCCGGCCACGCCTATGCCAAGGCGCTGCGCACGGTCAAATCCTGCGTCGGCAGCACCTGGTGCCGCTATGGCGTGGACGACAGCGTGGGCCTGGCGATCGAACTGGAGGAGCGCTACAAGGGCCTGCGCTCGCCGCACAAGCTCAAGTTCGCCGTGTCCGGCTGCACCCGCGAATGCGCCGAGGCACAAAGCAAGGACGTCGGCGTGATCGCCACCGAGCACGGCTGGAACCTGTACATCTGCGGCAACGGCGGCATGAAGCCGCGCCACGCGGATCTGTTCGCCACCGCGCTCGATAAATCGACGCTGATCCGCTACATCGACCGCTTCCTGATGTTCTACATCCGCACCGCCGACCGCCTGCAGCGCACCTCGGTGTGGCTGGACAACCTGGAAGGCGGCATCGAGTACGTGCGCGAGGTGGTCATCGACGATCGCCTGGGCCTGGGCGCCGAGCTGGAAGCCGAAATGGGCCACGTGATCGACACCTACGAGTGCGAGTGGAAAAAGACCGTCGACGATCCGGAGCGCCTGCGCCGTTTCCGCGCCTTCGTGAACAGCGACACGCCGGACGAGACGATCCACTTCGTGCGCGAGCGCGGCCAGCCGCGCCCGGCACGGGCCGACGAGCGCGCCACCGCGGCCGCCGACCATGGCTGACAGCGCCGCCCTGCAACTGAACCCGGGTGTGGAACCGATGTGGATCGACGTATGCGCTGTGCAGGATCTGCCGAACAACGCCGGCGTGGCGGCGCGCGTGGCCGGCCGGCAGGTGGCGATCTTCTACCTGCCGGCCGAGACTCCGGCTGTTTATGCGCTCGACAACTGGGACCCGCTGGGTGAGGCCGCCGTGCTGGCGCGCGGCATCGTCGGCGATCTTGGCGGGCAGCTGGTGGTGGCCTCGCCGCTGTACAAACAGCATTTCCGGCTCCTCGACGGCCAGTGCCTGGAAGACCCGGCGGTGCGCGTGGCCAGCTACCCGGTGCGCCTGGACGGCGAGCGGGTGTTGATAGCCATGCCGGACGCAGGCCCGTGAACGGCCCGGTCCGCACTACCTGCCCCTACTGCGGGGTCGGCTGCGGCGTGCTGGCGACGCCGGACGGCGCAGGCGGCGCGGCCATCGCCGGGGATCCGCAGCATCCGGCCAATCTGGGCCGTTTGTGCTCCAAGGGCGCGGCGCTGGGCGAGACGCTGGACCTGGACGGCCGCCTGCTGGAGCCGTTGCTGCACGGGCAGCCGGTGTCGTGGGATCGGGCCCTCGATGCCGTGGCGGGCGGCTTCGCATCCGTCATCGCCGAACACGGCCCGCAGGCGGTCGCCTTCTACGTCTCCGGCCAGCTGCTGAACGAGGACTATTACGTCGCCAACAAGCTGATGAAAGGCTTCATCGGCAGCAACAACATCGACACCAACTCGCGCCTGTGCATGGCCTCGAGCGTGGCCGGTCACGTCCGGGCGTTCGGCGCCGACACCGTGCCTGGTTGCTACGAGGACCTTGAACAGTGCGAGCTGCTGCTGCTTGTCGGCAGCAATGCGGCCTGGTGTCACCCGGTGCTCTACCAGCGCATCCGCGCCGCCAGGGCGGCCCGGCCCGGATTGCGCGTGGTGGTGATCGACCCGCGCCGCACGCCGACCTGCGACATCGCCGATCTGCATCTGCCGCTGGCGCCGGGCAGCGACGTGGCGCTGTTCAACGGCCTGCTGGTGGCGCTGGCGGAGGCGGGCGCGGTGGACCGGGACTACTTGGCGGCCCACGTAGACGGCTTCGATGCTGCATTGGCTGCGGCGCGTGCGGATGCGCCGGATGTGGCCGCGGTCGCTGCCGCGTGCGGGCTCGATCCGGCCGACGTGCAGACGCTGTTCGACTGGTTCACGGCCACCGACAAAACAGTCACCGTCTACTCGCAGGGCGTCAACCAGTCCACGGCCGGCACCGACAAGGTCAACGCCATCATCAACTGCCACCTCGCCACCGGCCGCATCGGCCGGCCGGGCATGGGGCCGCTGTCGTTCACTGGCCAGCCGAACGCCATGGGCGGGCGCGAGGTGGGGGGGCTGGCCAACGCGCTGGCCTGCCACCTCGATCTGGCCAATCCCGAGCACCGCGCGCAGGTGGCGCAGTTCTGGGGCAGCGGGCCGGTTGCCCACGCGCCGGGCCACAAGGCGGTCGACCTGTTTCGCGCCATCAAGGCCGGGCAGGTGCGGGCGGTGTGGATCATGGGCACCAACCCGCTGGTCAGCCTGCCGGAGGCGGACCGCTTCCGGGCCGCGCTCGCCGGCTGTGAACTGGTGGTCGTCAGCGACTGCGTGCGCCACACCGACACCACGGCGCTGGCGCACGTGCTGCTGCCGGCGCTGGCCTGGGGCGAGAAAAGCGGCACGGTGACCAACAGCGAGCGGCGGCTGTCGCGCCAGCGGGCGTTTCTGCCGCCGCCGGGGCTGGCGCGGGCGGACTGGTGGGCGCTGTGCGAAGTCGGCAGGCGTCTGGGTCACGCCGGCTTCGGCTTTGCCGACGAGGCGGAGGTCTTCGACGAGTACGCGCGTCTGTCGGCCGTGGCCGGCCAGGCCGGGCGGGATTTCGACATCAGTGCGCTGGCGGGTCTGGGCCGGGCCGGGTTCGACGCTCTGGAGCCGGTGCAGTGGCCCGTGAATGCGACGTCACGCGCCGGCACGCCGCGCCTGCTGGGCGACGGCCGGTTCTTCACGCCGGATCGGCGCGGTCGCATGGTGGCCGTGACCCAGCGCGCTGCGGTCGACCAGCCGGATGCCGACTACCCGCTGCTGCTGAACACCGGCCGCGTGCGCGACCACTGGCACACGCTCACCCGCACCGGCAAATCGGCGCGCCTGTCCGCCCACTCGCCCGAACCGCGCCTGGATCTGCATCCGGAAGACGCTGCCCGGCTGGGGTTGGAGACGGGCGGTTTCGCGCGCGTGACGAGCCGCCACGGGCAGTGCGTGGTGCGCGTCGCGATCGATCCGGGCCAGCGCCAGGGCAGCGTGTTTCTGCCGATGCACTGGAGCCACGCCTTCGCCAGCACCGGCCCGGCCGATGCGCTGGTCGGCGCCCATCTGGACCCGATCTCCGGCCAGCCGGAGTTCAAGCACACGCCGGTGCGCGTACAGGGTGTGTCACTGCCGTGGCGGGCGCTGCTGCTGACGCGGTCTGAGCTCAGGCCGCGCGGCGTCGACTACTGGGCCACTGCCCGCGCCGCCGATTGCTGGCGGCACCAGCTGGCGGCGAGCCGCGCGCCGCAGGACAGCGCCGCCTGGCTGCGCGAGCTGCCGGGCGTCGATCCGGCCTGGCAGTGGCTCGAATACCGCGACAGCGCCGGCGCCTACCGCGCGGCCGCCTTGCACGAGGGCCGGCTGATGCTGGCGCTGTTCAGCGGGCGCGATGTGGACTGGCTGGCCGGCGACTGGCTGGTGGCGCGTTTTGGCAGCGAGCTGGCCGCCGATGAGCGCCGTTGCCTGCTGGCCGGCGTGCCGGGGGCGGGCGGTGCCGATGCCGGCCGCACCGTGTGCGCCTGCTTTCAGGTCGGCATCAACACGCTGCGCCAGGCCATCGCCGAGCAGGGCCTGAGCACCCCGGAAGCCATCGGCACCGCGCTCAAGGCCGGTACCAACTGCGGCTCCTGCGTGCCGGAACTGCGCCAGCTGCTGGCGAGCGCCCAGGACACGCGGGCCGCCTGAGGGGCTTGCTCGCGGGGCAGTGACCGGTCGCCGGGAGCTGGCCCAGTTATTGCTGACATCCCGTTGGCTGCAACGCTGCAGCCAACGGGGTTCGCCCCACCCGACGCGCGGTCGCGTCACGCAACGACAACGAGGTCGTACCTGCCAACAGGCGGGTGCGGCCTTTTTTTTTGTGCCCGTTTCAAGGCGGGCGCGTTCACATCAGGGATGGAACCATGAAAGCCCACATCGCAACCATCGGCGCCAGTGCGCTGTTTGCAGGCAGCCTGGCGACCGGCACGGCGGCTGCCCACGCCATCGACGACGCGTTGTTCCCACTGACCGATTCGCTCATGCAGGGCAAGGTCAGCCTGGACGTGCGCTACCGCTTCGAACAGGTCGACCAGGACCGGCCAGCGAGCATTCTCGACGAGGCCAGTGCCCAAACCGTGCGCACGCGCCTGGGTTGGCGCACCGGTTTGTTCCACGGCTTCTTTGCCTATGGCGAAGCTGAGAACGTGTCGGTGGTCGGCGAGGAGGACTACAACAATACCTACAACGGCAAGACCCGGTTCCCGGTCGTGGCCGACCCGGACGGCACCGAGGTCAACCAGGCGTACCTGGGTTACCTGGGCCTGAAGGGCAACACCTTCCGCTACGGTCGCCAGGCGTTCTTCTTCGACAACCACCGCTTCGTCGGTGACGTCGGCTGGCGCCAGAACCAGCAGACCTTCGACAGCTTCTTTTACGAGAACAAGATGCTGCCGGGCGTGACCGGCAGCTATGCCTACGTCTACAACGTGAACCGCGTGTTCGGTGAGGACACGCCCAGCGCCGCCTTCGCAAACACCGGCGACTTTCAGATGGCCGGGCATCTGATCAACCTGCAATGGAAGCCAAATCCGGTCACTACGCTGACCGGCTACGCCTACCTGCTCGACTTCGACGACTTTGCGGCGGAGTCCACCGCCACCTATGGCCTGCGTGCGATGGGCGAAATCCCCTTGCCGAAGCTGAAATTGCCGACCCTGCCCGGCGCCGCCGGTTCGGCCATCCTATATGCCGCCGAGTACGCCCGCCAGAGCGATTACGCCGACAATGCCGGCAGTTTCGATCTGGACTACGGCCTGCTGGAAGGCGGCGTGCGTCTGTTTGGCGTCAGCTTCAAGGCCGCCTACGAGCTGCTGGAAGGCGGCGCCATGAACGGCACCCGCGCCCTGCAGACGCCGCTGGCCACGCTGCATGCCTTCAACGGCTGGACGGATCAGTTCCTGCGCACGCCGGCGGCGGGTCTGAAGGACACCTATTTCACGGTCGGCGGGCCGGTACCGGGGCTGGCCATGGACTGGCTGCTGCGTTACGACAGCTACAAGTCGGACGCCGGCAGCAACGACTACGGCGATGAGTGGGGCGTGCTGCTGAGCAAGACCTTTGCCGAGAAGTACACCATCGGCCTCAAGTACGCCGACTACAGCACCGATGCGCAGGCCTTCGTCGCCGGCCGGCCGGACACCAGCGACGTCAGCAAGAGCTGGCTGTGGGTGCAGATCAAGATCTGAGCCCCCAGCGCAGCGGGTAGACAGGCCGGGCGTCCCCGTCGGGGGGCGTCCGGCCTGTTTGTTCCGGCGCATACGTTGCTTGTTGCTGACTGTTTGTCGCCGTTGCCTTGCCAGCAGCGTTTTGCTTTATTCAAGAGGATGGAACATGGACTGGCGGGATTTTCGAAAGTCGGGCCACTGGCCGACGCTGCTGGCGGCATTTCTGTATTTCGACTTCAGCTTCATGGTGTGGGTGGTGCTGGGGCCGCTGTCGCTGTACATCGCGCAGGACATCGCGCTCGACGTGTCGCAGAAGTTCACCGTGGTCGCCATCCCGGTGCTGTTCGGGGCGCTGCTGCGGGTGCCGCTGGGCATGCTGGCCGACCACATCGGCCCCAAGCGCGCCGGGCTGCTGGCGCAGGTGCTGGTGATGGCGGCCCTGGCCTATGCCTGGCTGGTGGGCCTGCACTCGGTGCTGGCACTGGAGGTGTTCGGCTTCATGCTGGGCATGGCCGGTGCCAGTTTTGCGGTGGCGCTGCCGCAGGCCTCGCGCTGGTATCCGCCCAAATATCAGGGCATCGTGCTGGGCATCGCCGGCGCCGGCAACATGGGCGTGGTGCTCGATTCGCTGCTGGTGCCGCAGGCGGCCGAGGCCTGGGGCTGGCGGGCGGTGTTCGGTGTATTGCTGATCCCAATGGCGATCGTGTTCGTGCTGTACGTGCTGATGGCGAAGGACGCACCGGAACAGCGCACGCCGGTGTCGCTGGCCAATTACCGGGCGGTGCTGGGCGATCGTGACACCTGGTGGTTCATGTTTTTCTATTCGATCACCTTTGGCGGCTTCGTCGGCCTGGGCAATGCGCTGCCGCTGTACTTCACCACCTGGTATCACGTGTCCGGCGTGGCGGCGGGCCTGATGGTGGCGCTGGTGGTGTTCGCCGGCTCGATGTTCCGACCGGTCGGCGGCTGGCTGGCGGACCGGGTCGGCGGCATCCGCTCACTGCAGGTGCTGTTCTGTGTGGTGGCGGTCAGCTACGTCGTGGTGGGTCTGCTGCCGCAGGGTCCGGCGCCTCTGGCCGGCGCGGTGGCCGATGCCAAGGTGGCCGGGTGGGGCATTGGCGAGCTGCCGGGCATTGCCTGGCTGGCGGTGGCGGCGTTCTTCGTCGGCGCCATGGCGCTGGGCATGGGCAACGGATCGGTGTTCCAGCTGGTGCCGCTGCGGTTTCGGCGCGAGATGGGTGTGGTGACCGGCCTGGTCGGCGCGGCCGGCGGCGTGGGTGGCTTCTTTCTGGCCAAGACCTTGGGCTGGTCGAAGGTGGCGACGGGCGGTTTCGGGGCGGGCTTTTTCCTGTTCGCCGGCCTGGCGCTGGTCGGCCTGATCGGGCTGGCCGCGGTCAAGACCCGCTGGCGTACCACCTGGGGCGCGGTGGCCGAGGCGCGCGTTTGACCCGCGTCCGCCATTCGCATGACTTCGCATGAGTAGGGAGCGGCTGGAGGTCGGCGTCGGCCTGGTCAGCCAGACCGGTCGTCGGCCGCAGAACGAGGATTTCGTCGCCGCCGACCGGCCTGCCGGCAGTCGCGGCGGGTACGAGTTCGCGGCTGTGATTGCCGACGGCGTTGGCGGCGGTCCGGGCGGTCGATTGGCCGCCGAAACGGCGGTTCGCGGGTTTCTGGACGGCTACTTCGGGCTGCCGGCGACGCTGGGCACGGAACGCGCCGCCGGCCGTGCTCTGCAGGCCATCAACCGCTGGCTGCACGGCCTGGCGCGACAGAACACCGCCCTGCGCGGCATGGCGACCACCTTCAGCGCCCTGCTGCTGCGCGGGCGCGAGGGCTACGTGCTGCACGTCGGCGACAGCCGCGTGTACCGGCTGCGCGACGCGAGCCTGCACCGGGTGACCACCGATCACGCCCACGATCATCCGGACCTGCAGCACGTATTGCTGCGCGCCGTGGCGCTGGAAGACAACGTGCGCGCCGACGCCAGCCGGCACGAGCTGCGCGTGCATGACCGTTACCTGCTGTGTACGGATGGGGTGCACGGCACGCTGCCGGACCGGCGCATCGAAGCCCTGCTGGCGACCCGCGGGGATCCACAGGCAAGTGCGGCCGACATCGTCGCGGCGGCGCTGGAGGCCGGCAGCCGCGACAACGTCACGGCGCTGGTGCTGGACGTGCTGGCGCTGCCGCCGCTGGATCAGACGGGTCTTGAGGCCACCCTGGCGGCTTTGCCACTGTTGCCGCTGCCGAAGGTGGACGACGAAGTGGACGGCTTCGTGCTGCTGGAGCAGATCTCGGACGGCCGCTACAGCCGGCTGTTCCGGGCCCAGGACACGCGCGAGCCACGCCAGGTGGCGCTCAAGTTCCCGCATCCGCGCCTGGAAGGCGAGGACATCTACCGGCATGCCTTTCTGCGCGAGGCGGCGGTGGCGGCGCAGGTGCGCAGTCCCTACGTGGCGGAGGTCATCGAGCTGGCGCCCGATCGCCAGACGCGCCTGTATTCGGTGATGCCGTTCTACGTCGGCGAAACGCTGGAGCAACGCCTCCGGCGCAGTCCGCTGGAGCTGGCCGAGGGCGTGGCCATCGCCAGCCAGCTCGGGCGGGCGGTGGATGCCCTGCACCGGCGGCGCATCGTGCACCGCGATATCAAGCCCGACAACGTGCTGTTGCTGGCCGGTGGCGGGCTGAAACTGCTCGATCTGGGCGTGGCGCGCCTGCCGGGTCTGGAGAGCACGCCCGACGAGGACATCCCCGGCACACCCAGCTACCTGGCGCCGGAGCTGTTCGAGGGCAATGCCGGCGACGAGCGCACCGACGTGTACGCGTTGGGCGTCACGCTGTACCGCATGTTCAGCGGGCATTACCCGTACGGCGAGACCGAGGCCTTCGCCCGGCCGCGCTTTGCGCGCCGTCAGCCGCTGGCGCACTACCGGCCCGAGCTGCCGGCCTGGCTCGATTCGGTGCTCGCGCGCGCCACGGCGGTGCAGGCCACCGACCGCTACGCCCACGTGGCGGACCTGGTGAGCGATCTGGAACACGGTCTTTCGGGGGCTGCCGGCACCGCGCCGCAGCGCCGTCAGCCACTGTATGCGCGCAATCCGCTGCGCTTCTGGCAGGGCCTGTGCGCGCTGCTGGCGATCGCGCTGCTGGTGCTTTTGGCGCGGGCTTGATGCAGCTGGCACGCGTTGTGCTTTAAGCAACAGCGTAAGCGTCGTGTGTGCGGCAGCGAAGCCGCCTGCACGACCCACCCAACGGACCGACCCACGCCACCGACGGCGTGGTGGTCGCGGGCAACGGAGCCCGCCGTCACACACCCTTGTGACGGCGGGCTTTTTTTTGGCCTCACAGCAGCGCAAGGAGCCTGTGCATGAACGATTCGAAGATCCCCGGCAGCCCCGTCGCTACCCCGGACAAGCCGGCCGATCAGCCGGTCGATCCGGGCCGTCGCAGCCTGCTGCGCGGCGCCCTGGTCACCACCGGCGCGGCGGCGCTGCTGAACCTGGTGCCGTCGGCCATTCGCAGCGCGGCCTGGGCGGCCGGCTCGGACGCGCCGGAAAAGCCGGACCTCAAGATCGGCTTCATTCCGCTGACCGATTGCGCGCCGGTGGTGATGGCGGCCTTGAAGGGTTTCGACAAGAAATACGGCCTGAACATCACCCCGACCAAGGAAGCCTCCTGGGCGGCGGTGCGCGACAAGCTGATGTATGGCGAGATCGACGCCGCGCACGTGCTGTACGGCCTGATCTACGGCGTGCAGCTGGGCACCCGCGGCCCGCAAAAGGACATGGCCGTGCTGCTGACGCTCAACAACAACGGTCAGGCCATCACGCTCTCGAACGATCTCAAGAAGGCCGGCGTCACCGACGGGGCGGGTCTGAAAAAGCTGGTCGACGGCAAGGCCCGCGACTACACCTTCGCGCAGACCTTCCCGACCGGCACGCATGCCATGTGGCTGTACTACTGGCTGGCGGCCAACGGCATCGATCCGTTCCGGGACGTCAAGAACATCGTCGTGCCGCCACCGCAGATGGTGGCCAACATGCGCGTCGGCAACATGGACGGCTTTTGCGTGGGCGAGCCCTGGAACGCGCGCGCCATCGCCGACGACATCGGCTTTACCGCCGTCACCAGCCAGGAAATCTGGCCCGATCACCCGGAAAAGGTGCTCGGCACCAGCGCCGAGTTCGTCGCCCAGTACCCCAATACGGCGCGCGCCATGACGGCCGCCATCCTGGACGCCGCCCGCTGGTGCGACGCGCAGGAGAACCGCGCCGAGATGGCCGAGGCGGTGGCCACCAAGTCGTATGTGAACTGCCCGGTCGACATCATCAAGGGGCGCATCCTGGGCGAGTACGAGAACGGCCTGGGCAAGAAATGGACCGACGCCAGGCCCATGCGCTTTTTCCGCGACGGCGAGGTCACCTATCCCTGGCTGTCGGACGGCATGTGGTTCCTGACCCAGCACAAACGCTGGGGCTTGATGGCCGGCGACCCGGACTATCTGGCGGTGGCCAAGAAAGTGAACCGCCTCGACGTGTACGCGCAGGCGGCAGCGGCGGTGGGCGTGGCAGTTCCCAAGGACACGCTGCGCAAATCCACGCTCATCGACGGCACGGTGTGGGACGGCACCGACCCGGCCGCCTATGCGGCCAGTTTCAAGATCAGGAGTTGAGCCATGGCTGCGGTTATCCCGTTCGTGTCGGCAGCCCAGGGGCCCGTGCTTGCACCGGCCACGACAGAACCCGCGCCCGCGGGCGCGGCAACGGTGCCCGGCGGTACGCCGCCGGCGCCGCACGGCCCGGCATGGCTGCGCGCCAGCGGTCCGAACCCGCGTGCGCAGGCCTTTGCCAGACAGGCGATTGCCGCGGCGGTCGGCCTGCTGGTGCTGGTGGCGCTGTGGTCACTGCTGGCAGCCAACACGCGCCTGCCGGGGCCGGCCGCCACCTGGGTGTCGGCGGTCGAGCTGTTCAGCGATCCGTTCTATAGAAACTCGCCCAACGACCAGGGCATCGGCTGGAACGTGCTGGCCTCGCTGCGGCGGGTGGCGCTGGGTTTTGGTGCGGCGGCGCTGGTCGGCATTCCGCTTGGCTTCGTGATCGGCCGCTTCCGCTTTCTGGGCGATGCCGCCGGGCCGGTCATCAGCCTGCTGCGGCCGGTATCGCCGCTGGCCTGGCTGCCGATCGGGCTGCTGCTGTTCAGGTCGGCCGAGCCGTCGGCGATCTTCGCCATCTTCATCTGCAGCATCTGGCCGATGATCATCAACACCGCGTCGGGTGTGCAGCAGGTGCCGCGCGAGTATCTGGACGTGGCACGCGTGCTGCGGTTGTCCGAATGGACCGTGTTCAGACGCATCCTGCTGCCGTCCAGCCTGCCGCATGTGCTGACCGGCGTGCGCCTGTCGGTGGGCATCGCCTGGCTGGTGATCGTCGCTGCCGAGATGCTGACCGGCGGCGTGGGTATCGGCTTTTGGGTGTGGGACGAGTGGAACAACCTGAACGTCGAACACATCCTGATCGCGATTTTCGTCATCGGCGCGGTTGGCCTGCTGCTGGAGCAGGCCCTGCTGCTGCTGGCCCGTCGATTGCCTTGATTTTTTTGTTTTCAAGGCCGGCAGCGGTTGAAAACGGTTGCGATTTTTCTTGCGGGAGCCAGACCATGAACGAATCGAAATTCCTGGCCGTGGAACGGGTCGACGTGACCTTTCCGACGCCCAAAGGCCCGCTCACCGTGCTGGAGGGCGCCAGTTTCGAAGTGGCGCGCGGCGAGGTGGTGGCACTGATCGGCCATTCCGGCTGCGGCAAATCGACGCTGCTGAACGTCATCGCCGGCCTGCACACCGCCAGCCGCGGCGGCGTGATCCTGGAAGGCCGCGAAGTCACCGAGCCCGGCCCGGATCGGGCCATGGTGTTCCAGACCCACGCCCTGCTGCCGTGGCTGTCGGCCTACGACAACGTGCGCCTGGCGGTGGACCGAGTGTTCGGCAAAACCAAGACCAAGGCCGAGCGCCACGACTGGACCGTGCAGCACCTGGAACTGGTGCACATGGCGCACGCCGCCGATCGCAAACCGGCCGAGATTTCCGGCGGTATGCGCCAGCGGGTAGGCATCGCCCGGGCGCTGGCCATGCAGCCCAAGGTGCTGCTGATGGACGAACCCTTCGGCGCCCTGGATGCCCTCACCCGCGCCCAGCTGCAGGACGCGCTACTGGAACTGCACGCCAGTCTTGGCATGACCGTCATCCTGGTCACCCACGACGTGGACGAGGCGGTGCTGCTGTCGGACAAGGTGGTGATGCTCACCAACGGCCCGCACGCCCGCGTCGGTGAAGTCATGACCGTGCCGTTGGCCCGCCCGCGCGAGCGCCTGGCCCTGGCCGAGGACGCCGCCTTCACACATTGCCGCGCCGAGCTGCTGCGCTTTTTGCACGCGGCGCATCCGGCGCGAGCGGCGTGAATCCTGGCCGGATTGTTTGGCCGGGCGTAGCGGCAACGAGGCGTCGCGTTGTGCTTCGCTGACGCATCACCCTCGTATTTATTTCAATGCGTTACTTTGGGGATTCTGCAAGCTCCTGTAGAGTTTCAAAGTAACGACGATGGGTGCGCCGCAATGCCTCTTCATCGTTTGCTTCCAGTACCACGACTTCCCGCTCGACGCCCTTTCTTTTTAGATCGAGTTCGAGTGACAGTCGGGCATCCTGCGCGATAGAAACCTCTGACGCGCCGAAAGGCCGGAGCGATATCACTTGGCCCCGAAGGCGATCATATTCAATGAGAAATAGCATTCTAACCTCCGGTGAAATCGGCCAGCTGGCGAATTGCGGCCTGAATTTTATTCTTAAGATATTGCTTCATTTCAAGTAACTTTTGAGGGGCCGCGTCCATCTCAAGGCCCTCAATGGCGGCGATCAAAAGCGAGTACCGTTCCAAAAGCTCTAGGCAAAGAGGATCACCCATCCCGTATTTGATATCGGGGCCAACCACGTCCGAGAGCTTTTCCGAAAGTTCGGCCCATACGTGTTGAAGGGCCGTCCGAACTTGAATTTCCACGGCCCGGTCATTTATCACGACTATAACGTGCACACCACGGTAGCCATTATTGGGCATCTCTCTACGGTCATGGACCAGAGTGTTATCAAAGAGGCTGGTCAATCCATGGATCACCCGGTTCTGGTGAAGTGTGTCGTCGATGACCAGACGGCAACCGGCAATGTCTTGCATCTGGCTCAGACGGATGGATCCCCGCCTGAGCTTTGCCACTATTGCGGGTGTGGATTTCGCCGGCCGACCCGTAGGTTCCAGGTCGAGGCCGCGCACTGCGCTGATGACTGACTCATAGGCATCGGCGAAGGTGCGACGATAGGAATCGAGTTGTCGCAGATCGTCGTCGGAGAGGTTGCCGCCGCGAAGCCGCTCTCCGAGGGCATCGATGCTGGTCTTGGATATTGCGCTGCGCATGGCGGAAATATACCCCCCGGCCGCGTGCGTAACTCGTGTCGCGGGACGCTGGTTTGCTGCCTGGGGCGCAGGCCCCGTCGAGGTCAGGCGGTCCGTCAGCTACCGGCCGGCCCGAGGCGCTCCCGCGGTTGTCCGCAGCAAATACGACCGTGACATGGCCCGACGGCCACGCGACTTCAAGCATCCGCCAGCAGCAGCAGCGGGTCTTCTACCGTCGCCAGGATCGGCTGCATGAAGCGCAGTGCGGTCACGCCGTCGATCAGGCGGTGGTCGTAGGACAGCACCAGGTTCAGGCGGCGCTGGATTTCGATGCGGCTGTCGTCGACCACCACCGGCTCGCTGCGTACCCGGCCCATCCCCAGGATGGCCACCTGCGGCGGGTTGATGATGGGCGTGCCGAAGATGTCCTGCCCGCCGTGGCTGCCCCAGTTGCTCAAGGTGAAGGTCGCACCACGCATGTCGTCCGGGGCCAGCTTGCGGTCACGGGCGCGGGCGGCCAGTTCGTCGATGGCGGCCGACAGCTGCACCACGTTCAGGCGCTCCGCGTCGCGGATCACGGGAACTACCAGACCCGCATCGGTATAGGCGGCAAAGCCGATGTGGTAGTAGTGTTTTTCGACGACTTCGAGTGTCTGGTCGTCGATGCTGGCGTTGAACTGCGGCATGGCCTTCAGGGCCGGGATCAGCGCCTTGATCAGCAGCGCGATGTAGGAAATGCGCTGGCCGGTGTGGGCGGCCAGGCGTGCGCGGGCGGCCTCGAAGGCGGCGGCGTTCACGGCAAAGCCGGTGGTCGCCTGCGGCACGTGGGCGGCGCGGCTCATGCTGTCGTACATGGCCCTGGCGACGCCGGACAGGCGCCAGCGCCGCTCTCCGCCGGCGGGGGTTGGCGATGAGGCAATGGCAGGGGAGGGCGCCGCTGCCGGTGTTGGCGCGGGGCGAGCGACGCGCGCCACGGCGGCATCGATGTCTTCCCGCAGCACGCGCCCCTTGGGGCCGCTGCCGGTGACGGTGGCCAGGTCCACGTCCTGCTGGTGCGCGTAACGGCGCGTGCTTGGCGCGGCACGCACCGGGCCGGCGGGCTGCGCCAGCGGCGCGGCGGCGGGTGTCACCGCCATCGCGGGCGCTGCGTGTTTCTCGCCGGAGAACTGCTGCGCCGGCGCCCGCTCGGCATCGAACACGGCCAGGATTTCGCCGACCTTGACGATCTGCCCTACCTGCGCAGCCAGTTGTTCCACCCGTCCGCTGCACGGCGCCGGGATTTCCACCGTCGCCTTGTCGGTCTCGATCTCACACAGGGTCTGGTCTTCCTGCACCTCGTCCCCGGGCGCCACGTGCCAGGCCAGCAGTTCGGATTCAGTGATGCCCTCGCCGACGTCGGGCAGACGAAATTCAAAGCGCATTCGAAAGTCTCCTCAAAACCGGTACTGCAGCACCGACTCGATGCCGTGGCGCACGCGCCGCACGTCCGGCAGGTAGAAGTCCTCGGTCTGGTTCTCCGGGAACTGCACGTCAAACGCCGTCACCCGCCGCACCGGCGCCTTCAGGCAATCGAACACGTGCTCGTTGACCAGCGCCGACAGTTCCGCGCCCAGGCCCAGCGTGCGCCGTGCCTCGTGGACGATGACGCAGCGACCGGTCCGGCGCACCGAATCCAGGATGGTGCGCACGTCCAGCGGCGCCAGCACGCGCAGATCGATCAGCTCCGCGTCCACTTCCATCTCGTCGATGGCCTGGCGGGCCGTATGCACCATCGCGCCCCAGGCGAGCACGGTCACGTCCCGCCCCTCCCGCACCACGCGTGCCTGGTCGAGCGGCAGCACATAAGGCGCGTCCGGCACCGCCTCACGAAATGCCCGATACAGGCGGCTGTGTTCCAGAAACACCACCGGGTCGTCGCAGCGGATGCTGGCCGACAGCAGGCCCTTGGCCTCGGCCGGTGTGCTGGGGCATACCACGCGCAGGCCGGGCGTGTGGATCAGGTACGACTCGGTCGATTCGGAATGGAACTGCAGCGGCTTGATGCCGCCGCCAAACGGCGTGCGGATGGTCATCGGCACCGAGAACTGGCCCCCCGAGCGCTCGCGCACGTTCGACATCAGGCACACGAACTGCCCGAAGGCGTTGTACAGAAAGCCCAGGAACTGGATCTCGACCACCGGCCGTTCGCCGCGCATGGCCATGCCGACAGCGGCGCCGATGAGGCCGTTTTCCGACAGCGGCGTGTCGATGACCCGCTCGCCGCCGAAGGTGTCGTACAGGCCCTCGGTGGCGCGAAACACGCCGCCGATCGGGCCGATGTCGTAGCCCATCACCCGCACGCGCGGATCGTGCGCCAGCTCGTCGCGCAGGGCCTGGTTCACAGCCTGCACCAGATTCAGATCGGTGGTTCCGGTAGTCGGCGCGTTCATGCCAGGGTCTCCGGGTCGATGCTGGTGAACGGATTGGCGCCATTGAGCTCCGCCGCCAGCTCCCGCTGCTGCAGGCGCAGGTGCCAGCCCGGATCGCCTTGCAACTGGCTGTCGAACATGGTCATCGGGTCCGAGCGCGGCAGGGCCAGTGCCCGCGCCGCAGCGGCCTGCACCTCGGCCAGGCACTCGGCCTCGTACTGCTCGCGCAGCACCTCGGTGAACAGGCCGCGGGCCGTCAGGTAAGCCTCGAAGCGCGGGCGCGGGTCGAACTGCTTCCAGTGTTCGGCCAGGCCCTGGTCGCGGTAGACCTCGGCGCTGTCGGAGGTGTTGTGGTCCACCACGCGGTAGGTGACGGCCTCGATCAGCGTCGGGCCGCCGCCGGCGCGGGCGCGGTCCACCGCCTCGCGCGTCTTCTGGTACATGGCCAGCACGTCGTTGCCATCCACCCGCTCGCCGGGCAGCCCGTGCGCCAGCGCCTTGTGGGCGAAGGTGGGCGCCGCGTGCTGGCGGTGTGCGGGGGTGGAAATCGCCCACTGGTTGTTGTGGACCACGACGACCAGCGGCGCCTTGAACACGGCGGCGAAGTTCAGCGCGTCGTGGAAATCACCCTCGCTGGTCGAGCCCTCGCCGGTGAAGGCCAGCGTCACCGTGTCGCGGCCGTTGAGCTTGTCGGCCATGGCCGAGCCGGCGCCGTTCAGCACATTGGTGCCCAGGATCACGCCGTAGGGGGTGAAGGTGACGCCGGGCGGGCGCTCCATCGGCAGATGTTCGGCGACGGTCTCGGGCGCACCGCCGCGCAGGATGGCCAGCGTGCGGTCCATCGGCACGCCCCAGTACAGGTGCGCCGCGAACTGCCGGTAGGACGGAAAGCACCAGTCGCCGTCCCGCAACGCCGCCGCGGCGCCCAGGCCCACGGCTTCCTCGTACATGGACTGCGCGGTCACGCTCAGTTCGCCGCGCCGCTGCATGCGGATGGTGTGCGTCTCGTAGGCGCGCGTCTGCACCAGCGTGCGGTACATGCGCAGCAGCGTGGCGTCGTCCAGATCCGGCGCCTCCCCGACCAGCCCGCCATCGGGCGCCAGGATGCGGAAAAAGTCCTCGTCCGGGGCCTGCTCGGCCCACTTGTGCTGTCCCATCGCTGCCTCCTCGTCCGCCGGCCCGAACGACCGGCCGGCCTATAATGCCATCGACATCAATCAGCGCCGGGCAGGCGCCTTCGGCTATCAAGGACGGATCATGATCGACTCCCCGCTGCTGCCGCATCTGGACGCTTACATCGACGGCCGCTGGACCGCGGCCGCGTCCGGCAAGACCTTCAAGGTCATCAACCCCGCCACCGGTGACCACCTGGCCGACGTGGCCTCGCTGGGCCATGACGAAGTGCTGTCCGCCATCACCGCCGCCAAGCAGGCGCTGCGCACGCCGTCGACTTTCGAGCAGCGCCATGCCTGGCTGACCGGCATCGCCCAGGCGCTGCGCGAACACCGCGAGGAGATCGGCCGCATCCTGACCCTGGAGCACGGCAAGCCGTGGAAGGAGGGCGCCGGCGAGGCCGACTACGCAGCCGGCTTTTTTGCCTACTGCGCCGAGCACCTGGACCTGCTCAAGCCCCGCAAGCTGGCCGAAAAGCCGCGCGGCTGCGAGTGGACCGTGCAGTACCGCCCGGCCGGCGTGGTCGGCCTGATCGTGCCGTGGAACTTCCCGATCGGCATGATCGCCAAGAAGCTGTCGTCGGCCATCGCCGCCGACTGCGCCAGCGTCATCAAGCCGGCCTCCAAGACCCCGCTGACCATGCTGGCCCTGTTCACGCTGCTGGATCGGGTGGTCAAACTGCCGGCCGGGCGTGCCAATCTGGTGATGGGCTCGGCCGGCATGATCGGCGACGCGCTGCTGACCCACCCCGACGTAGCCGTGGTCAGCTTCACCGGCTCGACTGAGGTCGGCCGCGAGCTGATCGAAAAAAGCGCGCCGCTGGTCAAGCGCCTGACCCTGGAGCTGGGCGGCAATGCGCCGTTCATCGTTTATGAGGATGCCGACCTCGACCACGCCGCCGACCAGCTGATGGCGAGCAAATTCCGCGGCAACGGCCAGACCTGCGTGTGTGCCAACCGCGTGTACGTGCAGCGCAGCGTGGCCGATGCGTACCTGGAAAAAGTCGTCGCGCGGGTGCGCAAGCTCAAGCTGGGCAACGGCATCGAGACCGACACCGACATCGGCCCGCTGGTGGACCGCGCCGGCTACGAGAAAGTGCGTTTCCACGTCGAGGACGCCCTGGCCAAGGGCGCGACCCTGCTGGTCGGCGGCGGCGCCAAGCCGATCGACACCGAATGGGGCGGCTTTCACCCTCCCACCGTCGTGCGCGGCGTGACCCACGACATGGCCTGCTGCAAGGAAGAAACCTTCGGCCCGCTGGTGCCGGTGATCGAGTTCGACACCGAGGCGCAGGTGCTGGACATGGCCAACGACACCGAGTTTGGCCTGGCCGCCTACGTATTCACCCGCGACGAGGCCCGCGCCCAGCGCTCCATCATGGCGCTGCAGTTCCAGCACGTCGGCTGGAACACCGGCTCCGGCCCCACCCCGGAAGCGCCATTCGGCGGCATCAAGCAATCCGGCTTCGGCCGCGAGGGCGGCGCCGAGGGCATCTACGAGTTCGCCGAGGCGCAGACCGTGCCGCGCGGGGCATGAAGGAGCGCGGAAGTATTCAGCGTTTCACGCAGCGCAGGGATGCGCTGCCAAGATCGGCGGCTGTACGCTGCTGGTTATGTGAGCCATCGAAAAACTGTAGGAGCCCGGCTTCGCCGGGCGATCATCGCGCAGCGAAGCTGCGCTCCTATCAGGTTTTTTCTCAGCGTTTCCTTAGGGAAACGCTGATCAATCCCCCGAAACCAGCGCTATGGACATGACGGCGCTGACGCGTGACCGCCCCTGGGGAAAAACGGCCCGTTTTCGGGTGTGGATCGGGCCAATGTGCGTGTTCTGGCCGGATATTCCGGTTTTGGGCTCCCTCAGGACGCACGGAGGGTGTGCCGCGCCCGAAGGCGCCAGCCGGCAATCACCACGTTGGCCAGGCCGAACAGCGTGAACAGCTGCGCCTGGTTCTTGGCCAGCCCCCGGTAACGCGCCTTGCGGTGCTTGAACAGGTTCTTGATGATGTGAAACGGATGCTCGACCTTGGCCCGCAGGCTCGCCTTGACCTGTTCGATCCGTTCCTGCAGGCGGCCCAGCGCGTCATCGGGCAGGGCCCGGCGCACGCCCGGGCGCAGCGCCACGTGCCAGGTGACCGGCGTGTCCCGATTCTCCGGGCGCTTGGCTACGCCCTGGTAGCCGGCATCGCCCAGCGCGTCCGTTTCCTGCCCGTGCAGCAGGGCGTGCGCCTGGGTCACGTCGTTGACGTTGGCCGGCGTGGTCAGCACCGTGTGCACCAGCCCCGAGTCCAGGTCGACCCCGATGTGCGCCTTCATGCCAAAGTGCCACTGGTTCCCCTTCTTGGCCTGATGCATGTCCGGATCGCGCGCCCGGTCGCGGTTCTTGGTCGACGGCGGGGCGGCGATCAGCGTCGCATCCACGAGGGTGCCCTCACGCAGCAGCAGGCCCTGGCGGGCCAGGTGATCGCGAATCGTCTCGAAGATCACCCGGCTCAGACCCTGATCTTCCAGCAGGCGGCGGAACTTCAGCAGCGTGGTCGCATCCGGCGCCGCCTCGCGGGCCAGGTCGATGCCGATGAAGCAGCGGATGGCGTGGCTGTCGTACACGGCGTCCTCGATGCCCTCGTCCGACAGCCCAAAGCACTGCTGCGCCACGTACATGCGCAGCATGCGCGACAGCCCCAGCGGCGGGCGGCCCGGGCCCTTGCCGGCCGGGTAGAACGGCGCCAGCGCCGCCTCCAGCTGCGCCCACGGCGTCACCGCCTGCAGCTGCGCCAGGAAGCGCTCGCGGCGCGTCTGCTTCTTCTTGCCGGCGTACTCGAGGTCGGAAAAGCTCGTTTGCATGACGTCTGCTCACCACCGCTGCGGACCAGGTCACATTGTCTCAGGACCAAGGTCTCATGCCTCCAACGGGAGGGAATAAATCAGCGTTTCCTTAGTTATAAATAGCAATATTGCCGATGACCCGAGAAGAAGCAGCCACCTTAGTTAATTCTGCAATTGATCTACTCGTGCAGAACGACTATGCATTGCTTGACCTTGATGTTACAGAGCGTTCGCTCTCGTATCGTCTGGCGCATTACATGGCACTTTCCGACGCTATCCAGCCACCGCTTACCGTGGACTGCGAGTACAACCGCCATTTTGGAGATCCAAAAAGGCTCAGGCTGCCACCTCGCAAAGCTCTAGATCGCGAAATTCGCGCAACAACCGTATTTCCTGACATCCTGGTGCATGAGCGCAACACGGACGTAAACAACCATGTCGTGCTCGAGCTCAAGAAACCTGGAGAGGACATTTCATACGATGAGCGTAAGCTTCGCGCCTTTCGCCATGAGCTTGGGTATGCTCACACAGCGCATGTCATTCTTGGCCGGGTAGCCAACGACGCCATAATCCGTGAGGTCGTGTGGATTGATGACTAATAATTCATTCAGGCCGAACCCGTTTCGCGAGTCGGCTTAATTCATGCGTTAGACGGCGAACAACCATGACAATCGCGTGTTTGGGATGGGGATCACTGATCTGGGATCCGCGCTCGTCGCCGATCCAGCCTCCTGTAGGGTGGGCAAAGCGCAGTGTGCCCACGCGGACTATCACGCAGAACCCGAGCAACCCATGTCCCGCTACCGAAGATTTACGAGTGCCGTGTTCTGTGCTGTATCAGCACTGAATAGGCCGCATTGACCCGCTTGGCCTCGACCTGCGTCTGCGCACGTTTCTCCTTGCTCATGGGCGCAAGGTGCTCCGGATGCGCCCGCTGAACCAATTGGCGTCGTATCTGCTCGATTGATTCCCATGTAGAGGTCTGCGTCACCCCGAGTATCTTGTAGGCGTCTTCAACGGTCATCGTGAGTGCTGGGCGATTTGGATGCGTGGCCAGGGCGACCGGCAGCTTCATAGAGTCGCTGGCCCCACCAGACGCAATAGGTTTGACCGCAGGCGTCGGCGGTATCCCAGAGGACGCAGCCTCTCCCATATCCAGCCGATGCTGCACCGGACCGGTAGTGTCCAACCTCGGTTTCCCCGCCGACGGTTCTGTCTCCGACAAGGCCGCTTGAACCTCTCGCAGCAGCTCAATTGCTCGCGGTGCCTGGCGAAACTGGAGCTCGTGCGCAAGATGTTCAAGTACTCTGTCGTCTTCCTTTGACGAGGCGAACAACTTCTCCAGTTCCGCAATGGTGTGGCGCGTCAAGGGACGGGTCATTCCAACGCCACTTCGCGTTGTTCTTCCACGCCGTACGGGTCGACTTCCTTGTAATGCACCCATGCGGTGTTGTCGGCAGACTCTGAGCCGAGCGGCTCGATCCCCATGCGCTCCAAGGTTTGCAGCAATTCGTTGATGATCGCATCGCGGCGACGCACGAAGCTCGATGCGAAACAGCGCCAGAACGTCCAGCCGGCACGCTCTAAAACCCGTTGACGTGCCATGTCGTCGTGCCACTGTCCAGGTCCGTGGAAGCGGTCGCCATCACATTCGATGGCCAGGCGGCGGCCCTCGTTGCCCTCGACGACAAAGTCGATACGATAGCCCCCACTGGGCACTTGCGGCTCGACGCGGAATCCGCGCTTGACAAGCTCGTCGAACATCTCCAACTCGAACCCCGACTCGCATTTTTCGCGCAGCGATTGGACCCTGCGTACGTCCTGTCGGAACGGCTGCTTGAAATGGCGCATCACCCGGCTGTTGAGGGAATTCGGTTGGAAGTCGGTTTCAACCACCGAACGGAACAGGTACATGCGGTCACGGGCACGCGACAGCGCCACGTTGAAACGCTGGTTCATGTCGGGGCGGTCCAAAGCAGCCCGGTTCCCGGGGCCAAGAACCATTGACACCAGCATGATGTCGCGCTCACGCCCCTGGAATACAGGCGGCGGACCGATCGCAATCTGGCGACCCACGACGTCGACCGGCGAAATGCGCTCGCTCACGAGCTCGTGGATGTGGGCCGCCTGGGCGGTACCGAGCAGCGTCACGACGCCGATGCTGCGCCCGTCGAACTGGGGATCGGCCAGGATGGCTTCGATTTCGTCGACGATTGCCTTGGCTTCGGGACGGTTCACATCCCCTTGGCGGAAACCGCCCTTGACGAACACATCAACTAGCGGCGGGTCGAGGCGCTCGTTCGCCTTCGGAACGCGCAAGGCCCGGATGTCGTTCTCGTAGAACTCCCGGTTCGAGAATTCGATGATGGCTGGCACGCAGCGGAAGTGTTCTTTAAGCATCACGGAGTTGCCTGCGAACACCACGCGTGCAAGATCGTAGATGGACTTGCCTGGAGTCATCTCCGAGCCGTGAGGCTGGTTGGCCAGGAATCGGCGGCTGAGCTCCTTGATTTTCTCTTCCGCCGTGCCTATGGCCAACGGCGAGACCTGTTTGTGGTCACCGACGACCAGTAGTTTCTTGCCCCGCAATAGCGCTGGCAGTGCCCAGATGTCCGATTGCGAAGCCTCATCGATCACAACGAGATCAAACAGGCCCACTTCAGCTGGAATGGTTTCGGATACGCGCCACTGTGGTAATACCCAACAAGGAACCGCTTGGTAGGCTCGCTGCATGGCGTTGCGTGCAGTCCTGCGGTGCCGGATGGCCCTCACACCATTGCCGCCACCCATTGCCTGCACTGCGTTCAGATAGGTCTGCAGCGCCTGCCGCACGCTGTCCGGTGAGTTGTTGAACACGCCCAGCCAGGTTTTCTCTGCCACCAGGTCTTGGTACGTGCGCGCCAGCGCGGTGGTTAGCGCCTTACGCTCTTCGAACAGCTCGCGCAGCCTCTGGTGTCCGTCGATACGGTCCAGAAACGTCACGGCCAGTCGCCAGTTCCAAGCCTCGCGCCACTTCACCGGAACTATCGCGTCGAGGTCCGAGGCTGCGACCTGCGTCCGTACGCGATTTGCCCACTGAACGGCGCCGGCCGCCTCAATGGCGTCAGCCACTCGCGCGATGTCCTCGAACGCCGGCCGAAGGGTGGTCAGGTGAGACAACTCGGCCTGTAACGCGAGCCAAGTGGCCTGCAAGGCCGACTCGTCGGTCGATGCCCCGCCCAGGGACTCGGTCAGGAAACATCGCAATTCATCGACGATGCTTCCACTGCGGCCCTCGAGCTTTCGCACCAACTCCTGAACCCGTGTCATCGCGTAGGCCAGGCGCCCCTTGTCGACGTGTGCGTGCAGGCTGGCGGAGGCCGTAGTCACGAAACCCTCGCCTCCGTCCCACATCCGGTTGGCGGTCGTTTTGCCGAAGACTTCTTCAAGCCGTGTGTGCAGACTGGCGTCGAACACGATGGTCAGATGCCGCACGGCCTCAATGCTCGCCTGCCAAGACATCACCTGCTTGAAGGCGGCATCCAGGTTCGCGTCGAGCGCCTCCAGCCCGAACTCACCGGACAGTGCTGTCCACCGTGCCACGGCCTTGCGGGCCTCAGTGCGCCAAGCGAGTGTTTGTTGGGCTAGCTCCCAGTCACCCTTGGATGCCGGTGGAATGCCAAGGACGGTGACCGCGGCGACCATCTTGCGCGCCTCGCTCTGGCCGAAGGGCAGTGCAAACGCGCTCTTGCCGGCAACCAAACGGCCGACGGCCTCTGTGAAGTCCTTGTGCCGTTCGGCATCGGCGGGAACGTCCACCGCTGTGGCCAGCAACTCGAGACGTCGTTGCTCAAGGTGACGCACGTCGCCGCAGATGGCGAGCAGGGCATGGAGTGCCGGATCGCCCTGCCGCGTGTCTGCAATGCGCTTGCCCAACTCGTCGAGCCAGGGCCTTCGTGCGCCAGCCACCTTTGCCATGAGCGCTTGGCGGTCCTCGAGGAACTTGAGCAGCGCCTGCGCCTTCTCGAAGGTTTCCAGCCGCGTATCGACCAGCCCAAGAATGTTGCCTTGGGTCACGCTGTCGTCGATGGACTTGGCCTTGACAAGGTCTCGATGCAGCCCGAGCAAGTCCGACCACGAGGGGAACTCGTCCTGGGCTGGCAGTGAACACCCAAGGTAGACCAGATTCTTACCAACCTTGATGCGAGCTTGCCGAAGTGCGCAGATGTCAGCGTCGTCGAAGGGCAGCACGCCATCCTGCGTCGGGGGCGGCGCGTCATCGAACCACTGATGCTCCTCTGCATGGTCGAGCACCAGTTTGGCCATCTCTTCCGGCGTTACCTCCTTGCCCTGGAATGAGTAGTTGCGCATGTGCTTGCCCGCATAGTCGGCGACGGTGTGGTCCACATGGGCAATTTTGGCGTGGAGCTGGTTCAGCTTCTCCTCGGCCGCCGCGATGACAGCCGAGGCGTGGGTTGGGTTGAGGGCCGCGACGCTCGACGCAATCGTCTGGATGGAGTGCTCGAACTGCTTCATACCATCGCGCTCATCCGATAGCAGCGCGACGCTGAGCGGTCGAATGCGTTCGGGAAGTTTGTCCTGCAGCACGGCCAGGGCTGACTCGCTCTTGGCCGTCACCAGGACTCGCTTGCCTTGGGCCAGGTAGTGACAGATGACGTTGGCAATCGTGTGGGTTTTGCCCGTGCCCGGGGGGCCTTGAACGACAACGCCGTCATTGTTCGCGAGCTTCTGGACGATGGCGACCTGCTCGTCGTTGTAGGCCATCGGGAAATACAGTTCGAAGGCGCCTGATGGGCTGTCGCTGGACGACAGGCCACGGAATGGCTGCTCCGGACGAACTCGAACAGTGTTGTCACCGCGCTCGACAAAGCTGCGAATGACGTTCGGCAATTCCGTGGCTTCCTCGACCGACTTCTTCAGGCGTCGGATGTCCTCAAGGAAGATGTCGCCAGAACGTTTGCGACCGAATAGAACCCAGGTGTTCGTAATCTTGAGCTTGTCACTGGGCGTCGGTGGCGTTACATCGTCGGTCCTGACCTCGTAAGCGCCGGTGGGGTCGAGATAGCCGACCGCGGCCTTGAGCGTGCCATCAAACGTTGATGCCTCGAATGGATTGACGCGATGGGCGCCGGTGTCCAGGGCACCGGTGTCCAGGGCGCTGCGCCAATACGCCTCCAGTTGTCGCACGCCGGGCAACTCCATCGCCGCGTAGCAGTCCGCCTCAAGACGCGGCTCGACATCGCGAGGACGAACCTCAAGGTCGAAGGTCTTCTCGTTGAGCGCAATTTCGCAGGATTGCACCAGCAATGGATGCTTCAGCGGCGTCGCGAAACCTTCCTTCTTCCACGCCGCGTAGCCAATGCCCCAGACCAGTTCGAGCGGCGTCTCGGCGCCCTCCGATGCGATGGCCTGCTGCAGCGAAAAAAGCTTGTTGTATCGAGCGATGGTTTTGCGCCGCGGGCGCTCGGCTGCCGCCCAGGGCTCCCATTGGTTCTCGACGTACCAGTCAAAGAGTTCTTGGATTTCCGGGTGGTCCGTCAACTGCGCCCGCGCGACTTCACGCTGGCCGTCATAGGTCACGGCCTCTCCCTTGATCTCCGGGCTCTTCTCTGGGCTTTTCGGTAACGTGACCCAGGGTTCGAGCTTCTCATCCAGGTCCGGCGCCGCTATTTCCCGTAATCGAGGGATGCGTAGCCACACGTCATCGCCTTCCACCTGCAGGTTGAACTGGAGTTCTGGCAGCCCCTTGAGTTCGTGCTGGTAGGCAACGAAGTAGTCGTCCGGGACGCAGAAGGCAGGTTTGGTCTTCAGCTTCTCGACCTGCTCGATGTAGTTGAGCAGGTCGAGAATGAGGGGTGCGCCCTCAGTCATTTCGTTGCGCCTCCTTGGCTTGACTTGATTGAAGCGGACGGGGCACGTGCGGTACTCCTTATTTGTGTCACTTGAACGTCTTCACCGAGACCTTCACGGCGGTGTCATTGGTCGCCCACCGTCGATTCTGCATCGCGGCAAACGCCTACCTGGTTTTAGGGTATTTCCGAGCTTGCTTGCCGCGTGCGCAGGAACGCCAGCACGCGCGCATTGAACAGCGCCGCGTCTTCGACGGACGGCCCGTGGCCCAGGTCCGGCAACAGCTCCAGGTGCGCATTTGGCGCCTGCGCGGCCAGCGCTTCGCCCATGTGGACGAAATCCGGCAGGTCGCGCGTGCCGACCAGTACCAGCGTGGGCGCCAGCAGTTCGTGCAGACGTTGCGCCAGCGGCGGTTCCAGGCCCGTTTCCGGGTCGCGGTGTTGCCAGTGCCAGCCGGAGTAGTCGGCCATGATCTGGGTGAGCAGGGCCCGGCCGGCCGGCGTCTGCAGGGTCGGGGCGAACAGCGATGCGTTCAGCCATGCGCTGCGGGCGGCGTCCAGGCCATCCCGGGCAGCGATCTGCCAGACGCTCTTGAGCAGCGCCATCAGCTCGCCAAGTTGCGTGTAGCCGCGCAGCAGCGGGGCGGACAGCACCACGCGGCCGGTGCGCGCCGGATAGGCAACGGCAAAGCTGGCGGCGATGCCGCCGCCCAGCGAATGGCCGATCAGGTGCGCGCGGTCGATATTGAGCGCATCCAGCAGGGCGCGCAGATCCTCGTGGTGAGCATAGGGCGCCTCAGCGGGCAGGCTGGAACGCCCAAAGCCGCGCAGGTCGTAGCTGATGAGGTCGAAGGATTCGACCAGCGCCGGCCACTGCGGCGCCCACACGCGGTGGTCCAGGCCGAAGCCGTGCACCAGCACCAGCGTCTCGCCCCGGCCCTCGCGCCGGTAATGCAGACAGCCGCCATCGACGTCGACGCGGCCTTCAGTCGGCGCAGTGGGCATGGACCCAGGTTTCCAGTTCAGTCTGGCGGTGGGCGAGGATTTCCCGCAGCCAGGGCGTGAAGGTGTCCGGTGCCTGCGCCACTTCGGCCAGCAGGGCCGGCCAGGCCAGCCAGCGCCAGGCGCTGGCTTCCAGCGGGTCCGGCTGCGGATTGCCGTCGTGGATGCCGCACAGCAGGTGGTCGAACTCGTGTTCGGTCAGCTCGCCGATCACCGGCAGGCGGTAATGCAGGCTGCCGACCGGAATCAGCGGGCAGTCGAAGCCCATTTCCTCGCGCAGACGCCGCCGCGCTTCATCGACCAGCGGCTGATCCGGGCGCGGGTGACCACAGCAGGTGTTGGTCCACAGCCCGCCGGAGTGGTATTTGCTGTCCGCCCGGCGCTGCAGCAGCAAGCGCCCGGTGGCGTCGAACACGAATACGGAAAAGGCCCGATGCAGCAGCGCCCGGCGGTGGGCATCGAGCTTCTCGGCGCGGCCGGTGGGACGATCCTGGTCGTCCACCAGCTGCACCCACTCGTCTGTGGGGGAGGGCAGGTTCATGCCCGCAGCATGCCAGAGCCGGCCCGCCGGGCCAAGACGCCATTATGATTGGGCCATGCGCCTGAAGCTGTACGTCACCGCCGGTTGCCATCTGTGCGAGGACGCGCAGGCCGTGCTTGTGCAGGCGGGCCTGGCCAAGCTGGTGGAGCGGGTCGAGATCGGCTACGACGCGCAGCTCGCCGAGCGTTACGGCTGGCGTATCCCGGTGTTGCGGATCGAGCCGGGCGGGGTCGAAATCGACTGGCCGTTCGCCGCTTCCGATGTGCTTGCCGCCTGTTGAGCCGCCGTCACGGCGCGTTTCGAATTCACTTTCAAAGAGGAGACTGACATGGACTACACACGCAGCGAGGCCAAGGCCTGGGCCGGCAAGACCTTTCACGGCTTCTTCGAGGCGCCGTTCACGCCCATCGACGCCAACGGCGAGATCGACGCCAAGCAGTTGCAGGAGAACATCGACCGCTACATCGAGCTGGGCGTCGATGGCCTGGTGGTGGGGGGCTTCATCGCCGAGCTGTGGACCATGACCTACCAGGACTGGCTGCGTTACCACCAGCTGGTGGCGCAGGCGGTGCGCGGTCGGGTGCCGCTGTTCACCATCATTCTGGAGTCGTCCGCCAAGCAGGCCGTCGAGAAGCTGGCCTACGTGCAGAAGCTCGGCTACGACGGCGCCGAAATCATGAACCCGTCCGTGCAGCTGCGCTCCGACGACGAGATCTTCGATTTCATGAAGTACGTGGCCGACCGCTCGCCGCTGGCGCTGGTGCTGTACCGCACGCCGATGCCCGGCACGCTGATGTCGATGGACCTGATCGTGCGCCTGGCCGAGATCGACACCATCGTCGGCGTGAAGCAGGGCAGCTTCAGCCGTTCCGACACGCTGGTGCTGCGCCGCCGGGCGCGGCCGGATTTCATCGTCAGCGAACCGATGGAGAGCTTTTTCCTGGACGACCTGCGCGCCGGCGGGCAGGTGCTGTGGGCGGCGTTCTGGTACCTGGCCTACGGCAAGCTGCGCCCGCTGATGCGCGAGTACTACACGCTGGGCCGCGCCGGGCGCTGGGAAGAGGCGCGCAAGCCCTGGGAAGCGCTGCAGCCGGCGCGGGTGTTCTTCGAGGACCTGGCCACCGACATGGCGCGCACCGGCACCTACGCCAGCCACATCGCCATGATGAAACCGTGGATGGAAGCGATCGGCTTTCCGGTCGGGCCGGTATTGCCGCCGGTGCGCAGCCTGCCGGCCGAGCGGCGCGAGTGGCTGGTCGATCAGCTGAAAAAACTCGGCGTGGCCTGAACGGCGCCAGACAAGAAAAACCCCGCTGCGGCGGGGTTTTTCGTTTCAGGAGGGCAGGGGCGGTACTCAATCCTCGCCGCTGGCGAATCCGAGCAACTGCAGTAGGCTCAGGAACAGGTTGTACATACTCACGTACAGGCCGACCGTGGCCAGCAGGTAGTTGGTCTCGCCACCGTGCACCAGCGCGCTGGTCTGGTACAGGATCGCCGCGCTCATCAGCAGCACGAACATGGCGCTGACCGCCAGTGACAGGGCGGGAATCTGCAGGAAAACCGCCGCCAGGCCGGTCAGGAAGGCCACCATCACGCCCGCGAACAGAAAACCGCCCATGAAGCTGAAATCCCGCTTCGAGGTCAGCGCGTAGGTGGACAAGCCAAGAAATATCGCGCCGCTGCCACCCAGCGCCGTCATCACCAGCTGGTGACCGTTGCTGAACATCTTCAGGTACATGCCCACGATTGGGCCCAGCGTGAAGCCCATGAAGCCGGTCAGCGCGAACACCGCCAGGATGCCCCAGGCGCTGTTTTGCAGCTTGTGGACGGCGAACAGCAGCCCGAAGTAGCCAACCAGCGTCAGCAACAGGCCCGGACCGCGCAGGTCCAGCGCCATCGCAAACGCCGCTGTGGCAGCGCTGAACAGCAGCGTCATGGCCAGCAGGGTGTAGGTATTGCGGATCAGCGAGTTGGTCGCCGCCACGCCACGGGTCTGTGCAATCTCGTAGGGGCTGGAATTCATGGGGTATTCCCGGATTTGCCAAGGGACTTCGATTCTACGCATCTGAGCGCACTTGGCCACCCCGCGTCGTCGGCTGGTCAGGCATCGGCCCGGTCCGCTATCCTTCGCGCCGCCGCGGAGAGGTGGCTGAGCGGTTTAAAGCGGCGGTCTTGAAAACCGTTGACCCGAAAGGGTCCGGGGGTTCGAATCCCTCCCTCTCCGCCAGTTCGCATGCCGCCTGACGCGGTCCCCAAGACCGCCGCGCCCTGAAAAAATGCCGGCTGCACCCGGTGCCCGTCGGGCAACTCGGTACAGCCGGCGATGGGGCAGGGGCTGTAATCAGCCCCCTCTGAGGCCCGGGGGTCAGCGCAGGTCGAAGCGGTCGAGGTTCATCACCTTAGTCCAGGCGGCGACGAAGTCCTTGACGAACTTCTCGCGGCTGTCGTCCTGGGCGTAGACCTCGGCATAGGCGCGCAGCACCGAGTTCGACCCGAACACCAGGTCGGCCCGGGTCGCGGTCCACTTGCGCGCCCCGCTGCGCCGCTCGATCAGGTCATAGCTGTTGCGGCCGGTGGGCTGCCAGGCGTAGGCCATGTCCGTCAGGTTGACGAAGAAGTCGTTGGTGAGCATCCCGACACGGTCGGTGAACACCCCGTGCGGCGCGCCGCCGTGGTTGGTGCCCAGCACACGCAGGCCGCCGATCAGCACGGTCATTTCCGGCGCCGTGAGCCCCAGCAGTTGCGCGCGGTCGAGCAGCAACTCCTCGGGCTGCCCGGCGCAGTCTTTCTTGAGCCAGTTGCGAAAACCGTCGGCGATCGGCTCCAGCGGCGCGAACGACTCGACGTCGGTCTGCTTCTGACTGGCATCGCCACGGCCCGGCGCGAAGGGCACCTCGATGGTGAAACCCGCGGCGCGGGCGGCCTCCTCGATGGCGACATTGCCGCCCAGCACGATGACGTCGGCGAGGCTGGCCCCGGTCTCGGCGGCGATCTTTTCATATGCCCCGAGCACCTTGACCAGGCGCGCCGGCTCGTTGCCCTCCCAGTCCTTCTGCGGGGCCAGGCGGATGCGCGCGCCGTTGGCGCCGCCGCGGAAGTCGGAGCCGCGGAAGGTGCGCGCGCTGTCCCAGGCGGTGGCCACCCGCTCGGCGATGCCAAGACCACTGGCGGAAATCCGCGCCTTGACGGCGGCCAGGTCGTAGTCCTTGCGGCCGGCCGGCACCGGGTCCTGCCAGATCAGATCTTCGGCCGGCACTTCGGGTCCGAAGTAGCGTGCCTTGGGCCCCATGTCGCGGTGCGTGAGCTTGAACCAGGCGCGGGCGAAGACCTCGCTGAAGTGGGCCGGATCCTGGTGAAAGCGCTCGGCGATCCTGCGGTACTCGGGGTCGAACTTCATCGCCATGTCGGCGTCGGTCATGATCGGGTTGAGGCGGATGGACGGGTCTTCCACGTCCACCGGCATGTCCTCTTCCTTGATATTGACCGGCTCCCACTGCCAGGCCCCGGCCGGGGACTTCTGCAGCCACCAGTCGTAGCCGAGCAGCAGCTTGAAGTAGCCGTTGTCCCACTGCGTCGGGTGAGTGGTCCAGGCGCCTTCGATGCCGCTGGTGACGGTGTCGCGGCCGATCCCGCGGGTCTTGTGGTTCATCCAGCCCAGGCCCTGCTCCTCGATCTCCGCACCTTCCGGCGCGGCGCCGAGATTCTCGGCACGCCCGTTGCCGTGGCACTTGCCCACGGTGTGGCCGCCGGCGGTCAGCGCCACAGTCTCCTCGTCGTTCATCGCCATGCGGGCGAAGGTGATGCGCACGGCCTGGGCTGTCTTGAGCGGATCCGGCTTACCGTCCACGCCCTCTGGATTGACGTAGATGAGGCCCATCTGAACCGCGGCCAGCGGGTTCTCAAGCGACGCCTCGTCGCCCGCGTCCGCGTAGCGGTCCTTGCCCAGCCACTCCTTTTCGGAACCCCAGTTGACGTCCTTCTCTGGGTGCCAGATGTCCTCGCGGCCGAAAGCAAAGCCGAAGGTCTTCAGGCCCATGGACTCATAGGCTACGTTGCCGGCCAGGATGATGAGATCCGCCCAGCTGATCTGGTTGCCGTACTTTTTCTTGATCGGCCACAGCAGCCGGCGCGCCTTGTCGAGATTGGCGTTGTCCGGCCACGAATTGAGCGGCGCGAAGCGCTGGTTGCCGGTGCCGGCGCCGCCGCGGCCGTCGGCGATGCGATAGGAGCCGGCGGCGTGCCAGGCCATGCGGATCATCAGCCCGCCGTAGTGACCCCAGTCCGCCGGCCACCAGTCCTGGCTGGTGGTCATCAGCGCGGTCAGATCGCGCTTCAGCGCGGCGACGTCGAGCTTTTTCAATTCCGCGCGGTAGTCGAAATCCTCGCCCAGCGGGTCGGTCTTGCGGTCGTGCTGGTGGAGGATGTCGAGGTTCAGGGCATTGGGCCACCAGACGGCGGGCGACTGGCCCGCGCTGGTGGCGCCGCCGTGCATGACGTGAACGGGACATTTGGCTGATTCGGACATTGGGTACTCCGGGGTGGTGGTGGGTTGTCGGACGACGTCAACATAGGCGCAGAGCGTCTGTCGATCCAATTCTTTGTTTGTATGGGTCCGATAGCGTGACGCAATCGACGCATGCCCCGACGGGTAGCAGCCTAATGTTCGCGGGGCCGCCGCGATAGTTTTTAGGTAACCGGGAGGAGGGCCCGGGCGGCTATACTTAGTGGCATCCCACCCCGGAAGGAAAGCGCCGAATAAATCAGTGCTTCTTTTTTAAGTTCCTGTCACCGAATCAAAAGCAAGCAATTACGTGATCAATCGTGTCATCGCGGCCATCAAGGCCTTGTTCGTCCCCACCCCCAGCGCGCCACCCGAAGTGGCGCCCGAGCCGACCCCAGTCCAAGCGTCCGCGCAGCCGCCAGCCAAGCGGAGCCGTAGCAAGCGCGGGGGCGGTGAAAGCGGCCAGAAGGCGCCTTTGACGGCCCCACCCCGCGCGGCGCGTCCTGCGCCCAAGGCGCCTGCCCATACCACCGGCCTGCCGTTCGATGTGCTGCCACTGGACCCGCGGCTGAAGGCGAGCGTGGCTGCAACGGGTTTTACGCACTGTACGCCAATTCAGGAGCAGGCCTTGCCGCGGCTGCTGGCGGGCAAGGACGTCGCCGGCCAGGCGCAGACCGGCACCGGCAAGACGGCGACCTTCCTGCTGGCCCTGTTCAATCATCTGCTGCGCGAACCGCCGCGGCCCGGCCGCCTGCCAACCCAGCCGCGGGCGCTGGTGATGGCGCCGACCCGCGAGCTGGTGATCCAGATTTACCGCGACGCGCAGGCGCTGGGGCAGGGACTCGACATCACGCTGGGCCTGGCCTATGGCGGGGTTGATTACGACAAGCAGCGGGACCAGATCGCCGCCGGCGTGGATGTGCTGATCGGCACGCCCGGGCGCCTGATCGATTTTCTGAACCAGGGCGTTTACGACCTGTCGGCAGGGCAGGTGATTGTGCTCGACGAGGCCGACCGGATGTTCGACCTGGGCTTCATCAAGGACGTGCGCTACATGATGCGGCGCCTGCCGCCGCCGCAGGAACGCCTGTCGATGATGTTCTCGGCGACGCTCGCCCAGCGCGTGCTGGAACTGGCCTACGAGCACATGCACGACCCGGAACTGGTGCGCATCGAGCCGGAAAAGGTCACCGTCGATCGCGTGCGTCAGGTGATCTACCACACCGCCACCGACGAGAAAATTCGCCTGCTGATCGGTCTGCTGCAGTCGCTGCCAGAGGCCCGCAGCATGGTGTTCGTCAACACCAAGGCCGAAGCCGAGCGCGTGTGGGGCTACTTGCAGACCAACGACATTCCGGCCGGCCTGATGACCGGCGACGTGCAGCAGCGTAAGCGCGAGCGTCTGCTCGAACAGTTCCGCAAGGGTGAACTGGCGGCACTGGTGGCCACCGACGTGGCCGCCCGCGGCCTGCACATCGACGGCGTGACGCACGTGTTCAATTACGACCTGCCGCAGGATGCCGAGGATTACGTGCACCGCATCGGCCGCACGGCGCGCGCCGGCGCCGCCGGCGAGGCGATCAGCTTCGGCTGTGAGCGTTACGTGTACTCGCTGCCGGAGATCGAAAAGTACATCGGGCAGAAGTTGCCGGTAGAACCGGTGCCACACGACATGCTGGTCAGACCGAAGCCGCGCGTGCGCCTGGCGGAGGAAGACCGCGTGGCGCCCAGGCCCGGCGCCGGTGGTGGTCGTTCCGGTGGTGGTGGTAGTGGTGGCGGATCATCGCGTCGCCGGCCACCGCGACGGACGCACTGACGCTCCGGCACCGGAGCTTCGTTCAAGAACTGTGGGAGCCCGGCCGTGCCGGGCGATCATCGCGCAGCAAAGCTGCGCTCACACAAACGATCACCGACGCCGACTGGCGCTTCGATTCGATTCGATTCGATTATTTAACATAATATACATTATGCGCAATAGAGCGCGCCGAGCCGGACCCCGCGCCGCGGCCGGTGCGCTGGTGGCTGGACCGCCTGGACCGCTGGCAGGCGCACGAGGCGGACTTCATGACCCTGCGCCAGCACGCCGGCATCACGCGCCAGAAAGTGGCCCAGCTGTGCGCCGTGACCGAGGCCACCGTCAGGCGCTGGGAGGACGCCAGCAAGCCGCCGCCGCGCGCCATGTGCTGTTTATGAAAACTCCCCCGGCCATCCGGCGTCGTCCTAAATGCTCCCGTGGCGCACCCAAACCCCACCTGTCGCGAACCCGACAAAGCCCACAGGCCTGCCTTGGCGGCCTGGTCCGGGATTGGCCGTTAATAAATAACCTCATTCAATTACAGCTAGTTATTTAATATTCGTGGCTGGCACACTGCTTGCGATGAACCGGTTGAAGCCATCATCGGTCGCCGGTCATGTCCACTGCCACTGTCATCGTCAACGACACCACGCTGCGCGACGGCGAGCAGACCGCCGGGGTTGCGTTCAGTGTCGGGGAAAAACTCGCCATCGCCCGCGCACTGGCCGCTGCCGGCGTGCCGGAACTCGAAATCGGCATTCCGGTAATGGGCGGCGCCGAGCGCGAGACCATCGAGGCCGTCGCTGCCCTGCAGCTGGGTCCGCAATTGATGGTCTGGGGTCGCATGCAGCCGCAGGATCTGGCCGCGACCCGTGCCTGCAGGGTGGACCTCGTCAACCTGTCGATCCCGGTGTCGGACATTCACCTCGCCCACAAGCTGGGTCGCGACCGGGCCTGGGCGCTCGGACAGGTGGAACGCTACGTGAAGGCCGGGCTGGATGCCGGATTCAGGGTGTGCGTGGGCGCCGAGGATGCCTCGCGCGCCGATACCGATTTCCTGCTGCGCGTGGCGGAAACGGCTGCCGCGGCGGGCGCCTGCCGGCTGCGCTTTGCCGACACGCTGGGCGTGCTCGACCCGTTCGGCACCTACGAGCGCATCGCCCGCCTGCGCGCGGCGGTCGATCTGGACATCGAGATGCACGCCCACGACGATCTGGGGCTGGCTACCGCCAACACGCTGGCCGCCGTGCGTGCCGGCGCCACGCACATAAACACAACGGTCAATGGCCTGGGCGAGCGCGCCGGCAATGCGCCGCTGGAAGAGGCCGTGATGGCCCTGCGCCACGTGTACGGCATCGATACCGGCGTCGACAGCCACCGCCTGCCGATGCTGTCGGCACTGGTGGCGACCGCGTCCGGGCGGCCGGTGGCGGCCGGCAAGAGCATCGTCGGCGAGTGGGTGTTCACCCATGAGGCCGGCATCCACGTCGATGGCCTGATCAAGCACGCCGCCAACTACCAGGGCTTCGACCCGGCAGAACTTGCCCGCAGCCACCGCACCGTGCTCGGCAAGCATTCCGGCGGCAACGCGGTGCGCGCCGCCTATGCCGCGCTCGGCATTGCGCTTGAGCCCACCGCGGCCGGACAGCTGCTGGCGCAGATTCGTGCCCACGCTGTCGCCACCAAGCGGGCGCCGGAAGTGGCCGACCTGCTGCGCTTTTATCGAGAACTTACGCTGGAGGCTGCCTGATGAGAGCACTGCACGGGTCACCGTACACCGCGTCCGGAGCCGGCCGATGAGCGCCCTGCTCGATCGCATGGCGCAGCTGTCGGCAGCCGAGGAGTTCTTCGCTTTCCTCGACCTGCCCTACGAGCCGCAGGTGGTGCACGTCAACCGCCTGCACATCCTGAAACGCTTCAATCAGTACCTGCGCGTCACGCCGGAGCTGGACGGCCAGGACGAGGCGGCGCAGCGCGACATCTGCCGCGGGCTGCTGGCACGGGCGCATGACGATTTCGTGCACTCCAATGCCGCGCAGGAAAAGGTGTTCAAGGTGTTCCAGGACCAGGACGGCAAATCGGTGTCGCTGAGCTCGCTGCGCGGCGCCCTGCCCAGTCAACGCGAGAGGACATAAGCGCCATGCACAGCGTCGTATGCATCAAGCAGGTACCGGACAGCTCGCAGATACGCGTGCATCCGGTCACCAACACCATCATGCGCCAGGGCGTGCCGGCGATCATCAATCCCTACGACCTGTTTGCCCTGGAGGCCGCCCTGAAGCTCAAGGACCGCTACGGCGGTCGGGTGACGGCGCTGTGCATGGGGCCGCCGCAGGCCGAGGCGGCGCTGCGCAAGGCGCTGTCGTTTGGCGCCGACGAGGCGATCCTGGTCACCGACCGTGCGTTTGCCGGCTCCGACACGCTGGCCACCAGCTTCGCGCTGGCCTCCGCCATCCGGCAGATCCAGCGCGACATGGCGGTGGATATCGTCTTTACCGGCAAGCAGACCATCGACGGCGACACCGCCCAGGTCGGCCCCGGCGTCGCCAAGCGGCTGGATCTGCAACTGCTGACCTACGTTTCCAATATCGACGAGGTCGACCTGGAACGGGGCGAAATCGTCGTACAGCGCCGCGCCGAGGGCGGCGTGCAGGTGCTAAAGACCCGCCTGCCGGCGCTGGTCACCGTGCTCGAAGGCATCAACGAGATGCGCTTCGCGACGCTCGACGACATGTTCCGGGCCGCCCGCTACCCACTGAAAGTCTGGAATCGGGAACAGGCCGGCATCGAGGACGTGGCCAGGATCGGCCTCAAGGGCTCGCCCACTGTGGTGGCCAAGGTCTTCGCGCCGCAGGCCAGGCGCGAGCGGGCTGAACTGATCGAGACCCACAGCGGCGCGTCCAGCGATGTGGCAGCCACGCTGCTGGCCAAGCTGTTCACCCGCTATCCCCAGGTCAAGGCACAGGTAGAACGCCAGGCCCTGTGAGCACGGAGAACCGACCCATGAGTGAACAAGCCCCCTCCCCGCCCGCCCGGCCGACTGGCCGACGCAAGGTCGAACTCGACCCGCGCCTGGCCGCCTACAAGGGCGTGTGGGTATTCATCGAGCACGAGCGCGGCGCCGCGCATCAGGTGTCCTTCGAGCTGCTGGGCGAGGGCCGCAAGCTGGCCGACGCGCTCGGTGTGGAACTGGCCGGCGTGGTAATGGGCGCGCCGGGTGAGGCGACGCGCCGCTTTTGTGCGCAGGCCTTCCACTACGGCGCCGATCTTTGCTACCTGGTCGAGGACCCGATCCTGGCCGAGTACCGCAACGAACCCTACACGCGCGGCCTGACCGATCTGGTCAATGTCTTCCAGCCGGAAATCCTGCTGCTGGGGGCCACCACGCTGGGCCGGGACCTGGCCGGATCGGTGGCCACCACGTTGCAGACGGGTCTTACCGCCGACTGCACGGAGCTGAACATCGATCCGGAAAACCGCAGCCTGGCCGCCACCCGACCCACCTTCGGCGGCAGCCTGCTGTGCACCATCCAGACCCTGAACTACCGGCCGCAGATGGCCACCGTGCGGCCGCGGGTGATGAGCTTGCCGGAGCCCGACACCGGCCGCAGCGGGCGCATCGTCGAGCACCCGCTGGGCCTCGTCGAGACCGACATCGTCACCAAGGTGCTGGAGTTCATCCCCGACCAGAACCGCGACCAGGCGCAGCTGGCCTACGCCGACATCATCGTGTCCGGCGGGCGGGGCCTGAAGCGTCCCGAGAACTTCCAGTTGATCTGGGATCTGGCCAAGGTGCTGGGCGCCGAGGTCGGCGCCTCGCGGCCGGTGACGCAGGCCGGCTGGGTCAGTGCCGACCGCCAGGTCGGCCAGACCGGCAAGACGGTGCGGCCGAAGCTGTACATCGCCGCCGGCATTTCCGGCGCCATCCAGCACCGGGTCGGCATGGAAGCCTCGGACGTCATCATCGCCATCAACGAAGACCCGGCGGCGCCGATCTTCGACTTTGCCACCTACGGCATCGTCGGCAACGCCATGCAGATATTGCCGGCGCTGACCGAGGCGTTTCGCCAGCACCTGGCCACCGCCCGCAAGGCGGGCTGACCCGAGGAGATCGTCATGAGCGAGAAATTCGACGTCATCGTGGTCGGCGCCGGTCCGGCCGGCAACGCCGCCGCCTACACGCTGGCCAAGGGCGGATTGAAAGTGCTGCAGATCGAGCGCGGCGAGTCGCCGGGCTCCAAGAACGTGCAGGGCGCCATCCTCTACGCCGACGCGCTGGAACGGATCATTCCCGACTTTCGCGACGATGCGCCGCTGGAGCGGCACATCATCGAGCAGCGCATGTGGGTGCTGTCCGACGATGCCTACGTCGGCAGCACCTACCGCTCGGCGGCCTTCGACAAGCCGCCCTACAACCGCTACACCATCATCCGCGCCCAGTTCGACAAATGGTTCTCGCAAAAGGTGCAGGAAGCCGGCGCCCTGCTGCTGTGCGAGACCACCGTCACCGGCCTGATGATGGACGGTGACCGGGTCGCCGGCGTGCACACCGACCGCGGCGGCACGGTGTACGCCGACCTGGTGATCCTGGGTGACGGCGTGAACTCCCTGCTAGCCAACAAGGCCGGCTTTCACCCGGAGCTGAAGCCACGCGACGTGGCATTGGCGGTCAAGGAGATCCACTTCCTGCCGGAACCGACCATCGAGAGTCGCTTCAACGTGCAGCCCGAGCAGGGCGTGGTGATCGAGATGGCCGGCAAGATCACGCAGGGCATGGTCGGCACCGGTTTTCTGTACACCAACCGCGAGTCGCTGACCATCGGCGTCGGCTGCCTGCTGTCGGACTTCAAGGCGAACGGCGTGCCGCCCTATCAGATGCTCGAGGACATGAAGAAACACCCTGCCATCGCGCCGCTGCTCGAAGGCGGCGAGATGAAGGAGTACTGCGCCCACCTGATCCCGGAGGGCGGCTACAAGGCGGTGCCGCAGGTCTGCGGGCACGGCTGGCTGATGGTTGGCGATGCCGCCATGCTGGTCAACAGCGTGCACCGCGAGGGCTCGAATCTGGCCATGACCTCCGGCCGCCTGGCGGCCGAGACCGCGCTCGAACTGGCCGCCGCCGGCAAGCCCATGACGGCGCGCAACCTGGCCGCCTACCGTGCGCGCCTGGAAGACAGCTTCGTGCTCAAGGACCTGAAGAAATACCAGCGCCTGCCGCAGGTGTTCGACCGCAACCACCAGTTCTTCACCGACTACCCGGACCTGCTCAACGGCGCCGCCCACACCCTGCTCACCGTCGACGGCGTCGACAAGAAAACGAAGGAAAAACAGGTGCGCAAGAACTTCGTCACGCGCCGCTCGCCGCTGGGTCTGGTGGGCGATGCCTTCAAGCTGTGGAGGGCCTTCGAATGATCAAGGTCGAGGAAAAACTGTTCCAGAACCGGTATCGGGTCGACGCCGGACGGCCGCACATCTCCATCGTCGACGCATCGGTCTGCCAGCACGACTGCCCAACCAAACAATGCACCGTCTGCTGCCCGGCGGCCTGCTACACCCGCGAGGGTGACGGTCGCGTCACGCTGATCACCGACGGCTGCCTGGAATGCGGCACCTGCCGGGTGATCTGCACCGATCACCGCAACGTCGCGTGGGAGTACCCGCGCGGCGGCTACGGCATTCTGTTCAAGTTCGGCTGACCGCCATGCCAAGACCGGAACAGCACGTCTTCGTCTGTGTCCAGACCCGCCCGGCCGGGCACCCGCGCGGCTCCTGCGGCCAAAGCGGCAGCGGCGACCTGCTGCAGGCGCTGGGACTGGGGCTGCAGCAGGCCGGACTGGCCGAGCGGGTGGCGCTGACCTCCTGCGGCTGTCTTGGACCCTGCGGCGACGGGCCCAGCGTCCTGGTGTATCCGCAGGGCGTGCTTTACGTCGGCGTGAGCCGCGGCGACGTGCCCAGCATCCTGGACCACCTGACCGGTGGCGAACCGGTTACGCGGCTGTTGGCGCCGGCCACGGTATGGAGCTGACGGCCACAATTGGCCTCGACGCGCCGCAACCGGTCGCGGCGGCTGCGCTGCTGGAGCGGGCACGCGCCGCCTGGCACGATCCGGCCGCCGCAACCGCCCTGCTCGGCGAGGCGCTGGCCCTGGCGCCGGACTGCCTGGCGCTGCATTACGCCCGCTACAAATTCCACAGCAGCCATGGCCAGTACGCACTGGCCGAGGCGGCCGCCTGCACGGCGCTGGCCGAGGCCGCCCGCCAGGCGGGCTTCGACGCCGACTGGCGCAGCCTCGGCCCGGTCACGGCCGACTGGTCCGACGTGCGCGGCGCGGCGCATTTCTACCTGTTCAGCCTCAAGGCGCTGGCGTATCTGCGTCTGCGCCGCGGCGCCGTGCAGGACTGCCTCGCCCTGCTGGACACACTGCAGCGGATCGATCCGGCCGATCAGGTCGGCGCCGAGGTCATCCGCGCCCTGTACCGGGGAGCCATCAGCGATGCGGCCTGAGTCCGGCGTCTGCGTCGGGTGGAAAACCGCCCTCCCCCACCCGGACCGCCCGGACCCATGGTCCGTCTACGAGCGCCTGCTGAACCGCGTGGCGGACGTCGGCTCGGTGCACGAGATAACGCTTGGCCTGATCTGGACCCTGTGCCGCGGCGAGCGCGCCTGCGGCCTTGCCATGACGCCCGCCAGCGCGCCGCGTACCCTGCCGTGGCCCGGCACGCTGGCTGGCCGGCCCCTGGCGGAACTGGCCAGCTGGCTGCCGGCCTGGAACCCGCACGAGGCAAGCATCGGTCTGGCTGCCGTCAACGCCGCCCTGAACACGCCGGACAACCCGCTGTTGGCGAATTCGACGCCGCTGGCCGGTGGCGGCAACCTCGCCGTTTTCGAGCACTTTGCCCCGCAGCTGAAAGGCCGGCGGGTGGTGGTGATCGGCCGCTACCCAGGCCTCGATGCCTACGCGGGCGCACTGGACCTGACCGTGCTGGAGCGCCAGCAGACCGAAGGCGACCTGCCCGACCCGGCCTGCGAATACCTGCTGCCGCAGGCCGACTGGGTATTCCTGACCGCCAGCAGTCTGGCCAACAAGACCTTTCCCCGCCTGGCCGAACTGTCGCGCCGCGCCACCACCGTGCTGATGGGGCCAGGCACGCCCTGGCTGGCCGATTTCGCGGACTTCGGTATCGACTACCTAGCCGGCGTGGACGTCACGGACAGCGCGCAACTGCGCCGCACCGTCGCCGAGGGTGGCGGCACGCGCCTGTTCGAAGGCGGTGTGCGCTACCGCCTGGCGGCCCTGCACGCCGCCACCTGAATCCCCACCCTGGAGCAAACCCGATGGCCATCGCCTACGACCACCTGAAAGCCGACCTCGCGCTATGCACCGGCACCCGCAAGGCCGGGCAGCAATGCAACGGCACCGTCCATGTCTGCGGCCAGTGCGGCGCCCGCGGCTGCAAGCAGAACCGGCCGGGCCTGTGCAGCGAACAGGCCTTCGACGTGCTCGACCAGTGCCTGAAGTGCGGCGCGCACGCCATGCAGCCGGCTGGCTGATCGTCCGCTTTCGACACGCCGCAGGCCGCTCGATCGCGCAGGGAAACCCCATGGCCGAAATGATCACCGTGGAAGATCGCAACCAGGACACCCTGTCGCGCAAGGCCGGCCGTTACCTGTACGTCGATACCCAATTGTGGCTCGAAGATGGCCAGGTGCACCGGGGCGACGGGCCGGCCGTGCTCTCCCCCGACGGGGCCCAGATCTGGTATGTCCGCGGCAAGGAAGTGACGCGTGAGGTAACCGCGTTCTTTTTCCAGCACAAATGGCCCTTGCAACGAGGTCTGAATACGCCGGAAAAGATCATTGAGTTCGATGCCCGGTTCCTGAAATGACCGCCGGGCCGAGCACAACCGGCGACTTTTATCCAAAGCCAGGTGCCCATTGCCTGGAATCACGCAACTGACTTTTTAAATTGATGGCCAATACTCCACAACGATGCCTTGCAGGAGCTCGTCATGTTCACCAAAGCGTGCGATTTGAGCGAATTGAGTGAAGGAAAATACGATGTAGCCGCCGTCAACCGCACCCTGGTGCTGCTGGTCTGGCCGCGGGGCGGTCAACTCGTCGCCTTGCAGGGTATGTGCCCACATGCGAACGAACCGCTCGCCGACGCCAGATTCGATGGCAGCATTCTCGCCTGCCGGCATCATGACTGGGAATTCGACGGCGCCACCGGCCAGTGTGTCCGGGGAAAACCCTGCAAGCTTGCCGAATATCCGGTCCAGATACGAGACGGAGAAGTCCACGTCGACGTCAGCGGCGTGGTTCCCAACCGGGCCGCTTGAATCAATCAGCGATTCCCGGGCCCATCAAGCCACTCGACCAGGTCGGTTTTCAGGAGACTCCTCATGTCGATTGCCGAAGGATTCTTCATTGATTGGGACGGCAATGCCCGCCGCACGGATGATCCCGGAGGTGGATATTGCTGCGAAATCGATACCGGCGCCCGCTACGTTGCCGTCACCACGAAAAGCGGCACCCTGGTGCATGAGGGTACGTATTACCTGAGCCTGGCCGACATCGAAAAGGCCGGCATCAAGGCATCGCTGGTCACCGGCTCGCATCCGTGGGGCAGCCGGCAAGACGGATTCTGAGCCTCGCTCAAAGCCGCGGGAATCGGATCATGTTGCCAACCACCATTCTGGTCGACGATGCGCCGCGCTGTGTCGTGCGGCCGAACGACGCCAAGGCACTGAATCGCTTCCTGCGCAACGCCAGGCCGTTCCTGCTCGGCAAAAGGCCGGACGGGGCCATTTCCCACCGCCCGGCGGAGGCCGGGGAACTGGCCAAGTGGCGCGACGCCCTGGCCCTGCACGAGGCCTGCGGCGGCGCCGAGGACGAGTATTTCGGGGTGCCGCTGTAGCGAAAGCCGCTGCGCCTTCCCCGACAAAACCGCCGCGGTCCGGGCGGCGTCAGAGCACCGCTTCGAAGCCCTCGAACTGGAGCGGTCCGAGGTAGAGATCCCTGTTCTGGCCGGCGCCGGCGTGGGCGGCACGAAACGCCTCCGAGCGCGTCCAGGCCTCGAAGGCGGCGGCGCTGTCCCAGGTGGAGTGCGAAATGAACACCGTGGCCTGGCCGTCGCCTGGCCCCTGCAGCAGGTTGAAGCGCTGGAAACCGGGCACCTCGGCCAGACGGCTGTCGCGCGTGCGCCAGACCTCGATGAATTCGGCCTCGCGGCCGGCGGCGATGCGAAAACGGTTCATGGCGATGAACATGGGCAAGACCCCTTGGAGCGTGGCGCAGGACGGCCCCCGCAACGGCACTGAGCCTTGGCTGGACCGCAAGCGTGTCAGGAACGATACCCCTCCTCGGCCAGCACCTGGCGCACCACCGGCAGCGCACGCAGGCGCCGGTAGTGCGCCGCCACGCGCGGCGGCAGCGGGATGTCCGTCTTGTCGGCCCAGAATTCGTTGTAGAACAGCGCGGCGTCGGCGATGGTGAAGTGCTCGCCGACCGCGTAACCGGCGGCCGGCAGGTGCGTGTCGAGGGCCTCGAAGGCCTGCGTGACGATCTGCCGGCCGTGCGCCGTCACGTCGTCCCGCGCCCGCGCACCCGGCTCGGCGAGGTAGCGCTCGGCGGTGAAGATGCGCCTGAAGCCCTCGCCGTGCAGCTGGCCGAGCGCGAAGTCGAGCAGCTCCACGGCGCGCGCCGCGAGCGCCGGATCATCCGGCAGCAGCCTGGCGCGCGGATAACGCTCGGCGAGCCACAGCGCGATCGCGCGAAAGTCGGTCAGCGCCGGGCCGTCGTCCGGCACCAGCGTCGGGATGGTGCCGCGCGGGTTGATGGCCAGGTACTCCGGTTTCAGGTGATCGCCGGCCGGCAGGTTCAGAACCCAGGCCTCGAACGGCAGCTCCAGCGTTTCCAGCAGGATGTGGATGCCGGTCGAACAGGAACCGGGCGTCATGTAGAACTTCATGGCCATGGTCGGGCTCCGGGCGCGGGATCACACATTGCCGTCGGCCGACCAGCGCTGCGAACCCAGCGCCGCCGCAATCGCCTGCGCCCGCGCCAGCTCGATGTCATCGGCATCGCCCGCCACGTCCCGGCAGGCGCGCAGCGCCGCGTGCAGCAGCTCGGCCTTCGGATAGACCGGGCCGAAGCCTTCGCCGTGGGCGCGGTAGTCGCAGGCACACACCTGCAGCAGCGCCTCGAAACGCTGCGGCCGATCGAACGCGCCCAGGCGCGCCAGCATGGCCGCCACCGGACCCGCGCGCACCTCCGACACGCGATGCACGCGCTCGCATTCGGCGAGCGCCAGCAGCGCCAGCTCGCGACAGGCTGCCGGCACGCCAAGACGCGCGCAGATGGCCTCGATGCGTGGCCCGCCGCGCTCGATGTGGCGGTAGTGAATCGGCAGATGCTCGGGCGGCGAGTCGGACTTGCCGACGTTCATCACCAGCAGCGCAAAGCGCACGGGCAACGGCGCGTCACAGCGCGCGGCCTCGGCCAGCGCGTTCAGGGTGTGCAGACCGATGTCGACGCTGCGCTGGTCGGCGCCGAGCTGCGGCACGCCGAACAGTGCCGCGAGCTCGGGCAGCACCGCGCCGAGCGCGCCCGACAGGCGCAGCGCCGCCAGCATGCGCGAGGGCCCGCACGCCATGAGACCGCGTTGCAGCTCCGGCCACATGGCCGGACCCGGCGTGACCCGCAGCGCGCCGCGCAGGGTGTGGCCGGCCATGGCGTCCAGCAGTTCCTCATCGAGCGCGCCGTCGTCCTCGGCCAGCAGCGCGGCCATGCGCAGCACCGCCAGCCCCGGCTCGGTCTGCACGAGATCGGCGGGCATCGGCATCGGCGTCAGGCCGGCTGGCGCAGCGGCTTGACGGGGCCGACGTCGACCTGGATCGCGTCGCCCTCGATGCGCAACGGGTAGGCATGCAGCGCATTGCGCACCGCGTGCGTCACGCACTTGCCGCTGACGGCGTCGAAGCCCCATTGGTGATGCGGACATTTCACCGCCTTGCCATCGAAGGTGGCGTCCGTGAGCGGCATGTCCGCATGCGGGCAGCGGCCCCGGTAGGCCTTCAGCTCGCCGCCGGTCGGCCACAGCAGCAGCACGCTTTTCTTGCCGACCTGGAACAGGCCCATGCCGCCCTCGCGCACGGCGTCGGTGGTGCAAATGGTGGTGAAATTCATGCGGTGACCTGCTGGACACAGATGGAGCGGCTCAGCCAAGCCCCAGGTCGGCGAGCAGCTGCTGCAGCTCGCCGCTGGCGAACATCTCGCGCACGATGTCGCAGCCGCCGATGAACTCGCCCTTCACGTACAGCTGCGGGATGGTCGGCCAGTTGGAATACGCCTTGATGCCTTCGCGAATCTCGGCGTCGGCGAGCACGTTGAAGGTGGCGTAGCCGACGCCGAGCTGATTCATGACCTGCACCACGGCCTGCGAGAAGCCACACTGCGGCGCCGCCGGCACGCCTTTCATGAACAGCACGATGTCGTGCTGGGCGAGCATGTCGCTGATGCGCTCGGCGACCGGGTTGGGGGTAGACGTTGTCATGGCAGCTTCTCCTTGAACGGGAATGTCAGGCGGGAACTTCGGTCTGCAGCGCCAGCGCGTGCAGCGCGCCGCCCATGTCGGGGCCGATGGCGGCGTACACCAGCTGGTGCTGCTGCACCCGCGTCCTGCCGCGAAAGGCGGCCGACACGATGCGCGCGTGCCAGTGGTCGCCATCGCCGGCGGTGTCGGTCAGTTCGATCTGCGCGTCGGGGAAGGCGCGCCGCAGCAGCGCCTCGATCTGCGGTGCGGTCATCGGCATGGCTCGGGCTCCGGGAGGTGCATCGGGGGCTGAAGGTGCGGCGCCATGTCGTCAGGCCGTGTGGCGCAGCAGGCGCAGGCTGCCCGCCGTGGCGGCCAGATCGACGGCGCGAAAATCGTCCAGCGTGCGCAGGCCGGCGTCAGCCCCGGCGCCCAGCAGCAGCCCGACCAGCGCGTCGCGGCCGCTGGAGGCGCAGTACATCAGCGCCGTGGCGCCGTTGTCGTTCTGGTTGTCGAGGCGCGCGCCGGCCGCGAGCAGGCGCTGCACGACGCCGGCATCGCCGCCGAAGCAGGCCAGCCACAGCGCGGTGTTGCCGTCCGTGTTGCGGGCTTCCAGATCGGCGCCCAGACCGATCAGCTCGTCGACCAGATCCAGCCGCGCCGCGCGCGCGGCCTTCATCAGCGGCGTCATGCCGTGGTCCGCGGCGGCATCGATGTCGGCCCCGGCAAAGCCCTGCGCGGCCATGAACTGCCGCAGGGCCGCGCTCGGGGCCCGGTTGGGCTCGACCGCGCCGGCCAGCGCCAGCGCCTCGAAGCCGCCGTCGATGCTGTAGACCTCGGCGTAGCCGAAGTCGGCGAAGGTTTTGGCGAACACCGCGCTGGCGTGGCCGTGGTAGCAGTAGATCAGCAGCGGCTGCGCGCGCGGCAGCCGGCCGATCCACTGGCCAAGCTCGCGCTCGGCGAGCGGCTCGGCGCCGGCCAGATGGCCGCGGGCGTAGCTGTCGGCATCGCGCGTGTCGAACAGGCGGTAGGCACGGTTCTGCTCATCCGCCCGGCGCATGAAGGCCAGCGCCTGGGCGGCGGTCAGCGTGCGAAACGTCCCTTCCGGCATCCTCGTCTCCCTCAGGCCGCCACCGGGCGCCCGACGTAGGGCGCGGTGGTCTCCAGCCGCGTGTCCGGCAGCGGGACGCCAATGGCGAAGGCGTACAGGCTCTGCCATTGCCGGTCCTTCAGGCCCAGTAGCGCGTGCAGTTCGTCGTCGAAATAGCAGCCGATGCCGGTGCCGCGGTAGCCGAGCGCCTCGGCCTCCAGATACAGCACCTGGCCGACCAGACCGGCTGCGCGCAGGAGTGCCCGGTATTGGCCGGGATCGCGCCGCAGCACCGGCTCGAACGGCGCCAGCATGGCGAGCGAGAAGCAGGCGGTGGCGGCGATGTCCTGGTGGCAGCACAGGCTGCGCGCGATGCGCCGCAGACCGGCCGGTGCGATGGCGCGCAGCAGCCAAAGGTCCAGATGATCGACGCCGGCAACCGGGCCGGCAGCGGCGAATTCCGGCCCCAGCTGTGCCAGCAACGAAGGCGCAGCATCGCGCAGCAGCAGGTACAGGCCCGGCGCAAGGCCCTGCACGCGATGCACGAACAGCAGCAATGCGATCTGGCCGGTGGCGGCCAGCGTCTGCCACGGCGGCTGCGGCCGCGCGAGGGTCGCATCGAGCAGGCGAAAGAACACCGCGGCCGGCATCAGGCCGCCGATGTCGTAACGCTGGCCGCTGCGCCGGCCAAGAATGGTCGCCACCGCGCCCGGCCCGCCGTCGGCGGTCGCCAGCGGCGGCGGTCCGCCCGCCCCGGTGGCGACGGCGCAGGGCGCATCGCCCGCCCCCGCCGTCGCGGCGGCGACCTCGTCGATGATCGGCCAGCGGTACATCGGATGAGGATCGATCGTGCTGGCACGGCCGTGCCAGCGGGCACCCTCGGCGCGAGCCGGCAGCGCCGCACCCGCGCCGGCATCACCACGCAGCGCCAGCAGCAGCTCGGGCTCCTCGCGCTCCACGTCGTCCCGCCGGCCGGCGGTGAAGTCGGCGTGCCGGTCGAGCCCGAGCAGCTGTGCCAGCGCCGCGCTCGGCAGGCCGGGCACCGCCTCGACCTGCCAGCCGAGCAGCGCGGCCGCATAGGCGATGCAGGCCACGGCATGACCGACGTCGAGCTGGCAGTAGCGAAAGGCGCGCTCGCCGTACTTCCAGGCCTCGCGCCAGATGACCGAACTCAAGCCCAGATAAAGCCCCGGCGGCCCGTCACCCGGCGGCCAGTCGGCACGCCGTTCCAGCACATGGTCCTCGGCGCGGTAATGGTGGACACCGTCGGCAAGACCGTGGATGCCATGGGCGAGCACATAGGCCTCGGTCGGATGCAGGTTGCCGCTGGACGGATTGCAGCGCAGCGCCCAGCGCTCGACGCCGTTCGACTTCCAGGCCGAAATGGCGAACGACAGTTGCAACAGCGCGCCGAGCGCCTCGGGGCCGGCTGGAACCGCCGGCCCGTGTACCGGCTGTTGCAGGCGCGAGAACGGCGCCTCGAAACGCGCGGCGGCGAGCGGCAGCGCCTGCACCGGTGCACCCTCGTAGCGGCGAAACGGCGCCGGCGGCGCGTCCCAGTCCAGCGTCTCCGGTCCGCGGGCGTAGCCCTCGAAGCGGTGCCGGGTGGCTTCGTGATAGCAGATGACGGTGGCGTAGGCGTCCATGCCGCCTGCAACGCAAAATCGGTGCCGTCTTAAACAGATCTTGAAATCAGTCGCTTACATTAACAACGTGGCAGTGGTAACGACATCCGTGCAGGGTTTGAAGGCTTTGCGACGAACCGCCCACCCCGCGGCGCGACACCGCCCCCGGACGGCGACACCCCGGCGCGGCGTGCGTTCAGCGCGGCGCCGCTCGCGCGTCGTGGGGATTGTCTTCCTGATTGCGCATCCAGTCGGCAAGCTTGGCCAGCAGGCCATATATCTCCTGCCTGGCAGCGGCATCGACAACGGTCTCGTCCAGCGCGCCGCGCATGCACAGCAGCCAGGCGTCACGCTCGGCGTTGCCTATCGGGAATCCCAGATGCCGCTGGCGCAGCCGCGGATGGCCGCGCTCGGCCGAATAGAGTTTCGGCCCGCCCAGCCATTCGCCCAGATAGCGCTTCAGGACCTCCTTGACCGGCCCCAGATCGGGCGCGTGCAGGGCGCGGATGGTTTTTGCCTCCGGCAAGGTCTCCATACGCGCGTAGAACGCATCGACCAGGCGATCGACCGTGGCCGCGCCGCCGATGCGCTCGAACATTGAAACGGTCATGTCGACATCCTTGATTCTGCAGGGAATCTGCAGGCGGCGATTATTCTGACGCGGGTCTGACGCGGGGGACCGTGGCCCGGGCAATTCGCGGCGAGGGCGCCGCTCCCACAGGGTATCGCTCGTGGGAGGCCCGCCCCCGGGCCGAATGCCATAGGTATCCGCCAGGCCCGCCAGTGTCACCCGCCGTCAGCCCCGCACCGGCCGCGTCGGCCCTTCCTCCGGGCCGAAGCAGAAGCCGTAGTCGCTGCACACGGCGCAGGACGGCGCCCGGCACTGCACCGCAGCGCGCTCGCACAGTTGCTTGTAGAGGAATTTCTTCCACTTCATGTCGCCGGTGTTGCGCTCGGAAAGACCCGGGAAATGCTCGCGCAGCAATTGTGACAAGGCCTGGCGGTGTGGCAGGCCAAGGTCCTGCCACAGGTGGTTGTCGCCAAGGCACCCCACGGCAACGGCGCTGGCCAGCCAGGTCGCGTCCTCACTGTCCGGCCGGCGGAATTCGAGCAGCAGCTCGCGGACGTCGTCCACCTCGTCGAGGCGCTGGCGCAAGGCCGTCGGCAAACCCGTGTCCAGGTGCGCGAGCAGCGCTGCGGCGTGCGGAAAGTGGCGCGCGGCCAGGCGGTGCAGTTCCGCAGCCGGCAAACCCAGCGTGCCGAACCGCGCCAGAACGCCGGCGAAGGCCTGCGCCGGCACGCATGCGGAGTCGACGGCGAGGGCGAACAAGCGCGCGGCGGCATCCTGCGCCCGAAGCTCGCTGCTGCTCGCCGCTGCCACTGCCACAGTGGTTCCGCCCTCAGACCGCCGCCGCCGCGTGGCTGTGGCACTGCTTGGGGCAGATGCGCGAGCAGGCCTCGCAGCCGACGCAGTTTTCCTGGTTGGCGATGGTCATCACCTTGCGCTCGTACTCGACCTCGTCATCGTCGTCGTCGCTGGCGTCCAGGTTGATGCTGATCTTCTCGCCGTCCTCGGTCAGACCGATCAGCTCGAACACGCCCCGCCCGCACACGCGGTAGCAGCGGCCGCAGCCGATGCAGCGACTGGCCTCGATGGTCTGCACGAAGCGCGGCGTCCAGGCATGGCCGTTGGGCAGGGTGACGGAAAACTCGCTCATGGCCTCAGCCTCCCGCCTGCGTCAGCGCGCGGCGCGCTTCGGCCAGGCTGCGGTAGGCGTCGAAGGCCTGCGCCGCCAGGTCCGGGATGTTCTCCCAGCCGGTCGGCAGGTCCTCGGACAGGTCGTGCAGGTTCATCTTGAGCGTGGTGGCGCGGGCGTTCAGTTGCTTCACCCGCGCCTTCAGGGTTTCCAGGTCGTCCATGGTGTATCAGCCGTAGTTCGCCAGTTCCGGATACTTGGTGATCATCTCGACACCCGCCGCCACCAGCTTTTCGCCCTCGGCGGCCAGTTTCTCCAGGCTCTCGAAGCCGAAGCGGTGCAGGTCGCGCAGCTGTTTGTTGACCACGATGAGGCGCCCGGCGGTCAGCACCAGCCGGCCGAAGCCCTCGTGGTGCACTTTCATCATCGGCGACACCATCACGCCGGTCGCCCGCTCGATGGCCAGGCCGATGGCGTTGTAGAACAGCTCCATGCGCCACAGGGTTTCCGGGTCCGGGTCGCCGATGATGGGGATTTCGCGCCGCTTCTCGCGGGTCAGGATGTAGGGTTCGAGCAGCTTCGCGTCGCTCTTGCCCTCCCAGGCGCCGTGGGCGTCCTGCGCCCGCCACTGCTTGACCAGCTCGCGTACCACCGGCACCTGCATCGGGTCCTGAATCAGCTCTGCCTCAGCCATGTTCCACCTCGTCTTCCAGATCGAATGTGCGTTCCTTGCCCTTCTGCAGCGCCTTGCGCAGCCACGGCGGCGGCGAGCCGGCCAGCACGCCTTGCAGTTTTTCCAGGATTTCGGGGATCGGCTCCGGCTGCGCCACCTTGATCGGGTGGATTCCATGCGCCACCACGCGCGCCGCGCCAGAGCCGCCGATGGCGGCCACGTACAGAATGGCGCAGTCCTTGATGGCCTCCAGCTTGGGCGCCAGCTTGTCCTCGTTGCCGTCTTCCTGCAGGTCGCCGTCGAACTGGATCGCCTCCACGAAGCGGTGCCCGTCCGGCCCCACGTCGTAGATCGCGATGTTCTTGGCCCAGCCGAAGTGGGCATCCACCTGGCTGAGATCCTGGGTACAAAAAGCTATTTTCATAAGGCCTCCATGGAACCGCTGTCGCGGTTGGCGGGAATCAATCAGCCGCAAGCGTCGCGGCCGCCGGCTCGTGCACATCGGGGAGTCTCCAGTCGTCCGGCCCCGGCTCGTGACCGTGCGCCAACAGCAGGTTGCCGATGTCGAATACCAGCCCGCGCGTGCCGCGGTAGCCGACGGTCAGCTGATGCGCGGCGCCCAGGCGGTCGAACATCGGCAGTCCCAAGCGAAAGAACGGCAGCTCCAGGCGTTCGGCCATCTGCCGGCCGTGGGCGTGGGTGATCAGCAGATCGCAGCCGGCGGCGCGCTGCTCCAGGTCTTCGAGGTCGCCGATCAGCACCTCGTCACAGGGCAGGCGTTCCAGCAGCGGCGATTCGGTGGTGGTGACGGCGGCGCCGATCCGGCAGCCCATCTCGACCAGGAACGAGCCGACCGCGAACAGCAGGTCCGGCTCCGCCCCCAGCGCCACCTTGCAGCCGCCGAAAAAGAAATGCCCGTCGAGCATGGCGTCCTCGAGCTGACTGCGCTGGCGGCGGTATTTGGCCGGCACCGGCCGGCCGGACAGCTCGGACAAGCGCATCAGAAAGGCGTCGTTCGCCACCAGGCCGGTCAGGCGCTCGAACAGCACGTAGGGCACGCCGGTCTTGGCTCCGAGCGCCGCGGCCGCCGGGCGCATCTGCTCGCCGATGGCAAGCGTCAGCTCCGAGCGGCCCATGCCGGCGATGTCGGTGAGCGTCACGCCACCGAGCGTGGTGGGCGTGAAGTCGTCCGGGATGTGGCCATCCAGCGAGTCCGACAGATCGGGCAGGATCACGGGCACAAGGCCGAACGCCTCGATGATCTCGCGCAGCTCCTCGATGTCGCCGGGCGTCAGGTGGCAGCCGGGCAGCAGGTTCACCTGCCCGCGCCGCGGCGGGCCGCTTGGCACCTCGACCAGGGTCTCGACCATGCGCGTCACGGTGGCCGCCCAGCCGTCCTGAAACGCGCCCTTGAAGTCCGGCGTCGAGGCGTACACCAGGCCAATGTGCGCCAGTTCCGGGTGGCGTTCGCGGATCAGGGTGATGAAACCCTCCACGTCGTCGCCCTTGGTCTCGGTGACGCCGGTGGAGCAGATGCCGATCAGGCCGGGCTGGGTGCGCTGGGCGATGTTCAGCACCGCCTGCTCGACGTTCTCGAAGCCGCCGAGCACGGTCGCCACCTCGCTCATGGCGGTGGTCTGCAGCGGAATCGACTCGCGGAAATGGCGCACGAACAACACCAGCCCGAACGAGGTACAGCCCTGCGAGCCGTGCAGCAGCGGCATCGACCCGCGCACGCCCATGAAGGCCAGCGCCCCGCCGACCGGCTGACTCATCTTGAGCGGATTGACCGTGCAGGCCTTTTTGGATTTGACGACGGTTGCCATGACTGACTCAAGCCGTCGCCGGGATGCAGGCCGCTGTACCCAAGTCCGGGGAAGTCACGCCGGTTGACCCCGGATTTCGCTGCGCTACATCCAGGCTACGAAGATTGCTTGCTTCGGCGGCCAGCCACGGCGCCGGCGTGCGCACCTGCTGCCAGATCGGGTTGTGCAGGGCCAGGTCCAGGCGGCGGATCATCTCCACCATGCCCACGTAGCCGGCGAAGGCGTGGTGGCGCTCCTGGTTGATGTCCATCCACGGCATCTTGGCCTTGAGCGCCACGAACTGGGAGCGCCCGCCGGACAGCATGATGTCGGCCCGCGCCTCGCTGAGCATCCGGTACATCTCGCGCGGGGTCATGTCCTCGATCATGTGCGCTTCCTCGCCCATGATTTCCTTGATGCGCTCCTTGTCCTCCTTGGTGGACTTTTTCACCGAGGTGCCGACGATCTCCAGCCCCACTTCCTGCAGGGCCGCCACCACCGACCAGGACTTGACGCCGCCGGTGATCAGCAACACCCGCTTGCCGGCCAGGCGCTCGCGATAGGGCTCCAGCGCCGCCCAGGCGCGGGCTTCCTCGCGGGCGATCAGCGCCTCGGTGCGGACCATCAATTCGGCGTCGGCGCCGCGTTCGATCAGCAGCCGCGCGATCTCGCGCAGCGAATCGCTCATGTCGCCGATGCCGTAGAACGAGCCCTCGAAGAACGGAATGCCGTAGCGCTCCTCCATCTTGCGGGACACGTTGATCATGGCCTTCGAGCACACCATCATCGCCGCCCGCGCCCGGTGCGACTGCGCCACCTCGTGGTACTTGGCGTCGCCCGAGATGCAGGCCAGCACGCGGATGCCCAGCTCGTCCAGCAGCGGCTTGACCTGCCACAGCTCGCCGGCCAGGTTGTACTCGCCGATGATGTTGATGTCGTAGGGCGTGGTGTAGTCCGGCTCCCGGGTGCCGATCACGTGCTCCAGCAGCGCCTCGCCGGCCAGCTTGTTGCCCAGGTTCTTGACCCCGACGAAACCGGGCGCATTGACCGGCACCACCGGCTTGCCGAACTTCTCGCTGGCCGCCTTGCAGACGGCCTCGATGTCGTCGCCGATCATCGCCGGCACGCAGGTCTGGTACACGAACACCGCCGGCGGATCGTACTTGTCGACGATCTCGCGGATCGACTTGTACAGCCGCTTCTCGCCGCCGAACACCACGTCGGTCTCGTTGATGTCGGTGGTGAAGCCGGTGCGGTACAGGCGCGAGCCCGAGGATTTGGCCCCCGGTTGTCCCAGGAATTGCCCTCGCAGGCGATCGGCCCGTGCACCAGGTGCGCCACGTCGGTGATCGGCTGCAGCGCGATCTTGGCGCCGTCGAAGGCGCAACCGCCGGCCGCGCCGCCGGGCTGCAACTGCTTGGTGCAACCCTTCTTGCGCTCCTTGTCCGACTTGCCCTGGTTCTTGTCGCAACCGGGCTCGTTGAAGACGTCCTGGATCGTGCTCGACAGCGTGCTCATGAAGCGACCTCCATGCGCCGGGCGGGGGAAGGCCGGCGCCTGCTGGAGGCATCGCAGGAATCGGGCCAGCCCGGGAGGGGCATGAATCTTGACTGTGAAACAGTCAGTTAAACGAAGCTCTGGCACCGCCGAACAGCGTGGTTGGCCGGTTTGTGACACGACGCTGTGGGGTTTGTCGCACACGGCGGCAGGCACCCTTCACGTCCGTCGTCGGCAGCGTGTCCGCATGGGTGTCTTGCGTACGGGTCAAGGCCAACGCACTGGAAGAGAAGATTCGCGGCGAGGGCGCCGCTCCCACAACACAGCGCCCGTGGGAGGCCCGCCCTCGGGCCGAATCCTCCCTCGCGCGGAGCCATCCGGCCACGCTGCCTGCTCAGAGCGCCGGCAGCGCAGCCTCGGTCAGGTCCGAGAGGTCTTCGCCGTGCACGGCTGCGGCGTCGAACACGCGGCGCCACGCCGGGCCGTCGAACGGTATTTGCCGGTCGGCGAAATAGTCGTGGGCGTTGCCGAGCACGTCATCGAGCACCGCCGCCACATAACGCGGCGCCAGCGTCGAGTGAGCCAGCTGCGCCGGCACGGCGGCGTGGAAGCGCAGCACCGGGTCGTCGGCCGTGTAACCGCCCATGCGCATGCCCTCGAAATCCGGTTGCAGGTCCGCGCACGCCAGCAGGAACGTGATCTCCAGACTCGGGCCGGCGGGCAAGGCGCCTTGCAGGCCTTGGCGGGCCAGGGCCATGGCCACGCGGGTGACGGCCTTGTCGATGGGCGATTTTTCCAGCGCTTCGGATTTGGTGACGTTGATGAAGATGCTGCTCATGGGCGGCTCCCGATCCGGATGGGCAAGGTGTTCAGGCCCGCTGTCTGCGGACAGGCCGCCGGCCGCAGAGCCCGCTCGCGCGCCGTGCGTTCACAAATCATCCGCCAGCACCTCCAGCGCGATCAGCTGTTCCCGCAGGGCCATGTGGGCGTAGAAGCCGTCCCGCCCGTGGTACAGCGGATCGCGGTACAGGGCATCGAGGGCGGTCTGGTCGTCCGGGTACACGCGGCAGGTCTGCAGCGTATCGACCAGCGCCGCGACGCAGGCGCGAAGCTCGCTGACCGGTTCGGCCTGATAAATCCCCTCCCCCAGCAAGGCGTCGGCGCGATACAGCGGCGTGTCCCAGCCGTGCTGCTGCGCCAATGCCGCGATCCAGAGCGGCGCCGTGTCCGGCGCCTGGCCGCTGGCCGCCAGCAGTTCGCGCGGGCTGGCCACGCCATGCAGCTGCCCGTCCGGCCGCGCCCGCGCGGCGCGAATCTTGCCGATCAGATCAGCCTCGTCGAAGGCAAACCACGCCTGCGCACGGCCTTGGCGCGGCACTTCGAGTACGTGGATCATGGGCCCTGCTCCAGGCGCCGGCATGGCGCCTCATTCATCGATGCGCAGCTTCAGGATGTCGTCCGCGGCGTGGCGGATGCGCTCGGCAATGGCCAGCGGGCTTGCCTCGTAGGCCGCCCGGGCGGCGTCCAGTGCGGCCTGTGCCATGGCCGCTTCCTGGGCGGTGAGCGGCACCCGGCCGGCCATGTGGGTGGCGTCCGGAACCGCTCGCCAGATGGCGGCGCGGTTCGGGTGCCGGCCCACCGGCGTCAGGGCCTCCGCCTCGCGGCGGCCATCGAGGCAGATGGCACGGCCGACCACTTCTACTCGGCGGCCGTCCTGGGTCAGCTTGATCGGTGTCCTTGACGTGTCCATGGGCGTGGGAGTTGCGACCGGTGGGGAGCCTGAGCTTGGCCAAGCAACGCCCGGGCCAGTCCACACAGGATGTAATTCACAGCGTTTCAGGGACATGTCGAGTGCCCGGGAACCCGGGGGTGTGTCGCGTTTGTCGCGCCTGCGACAGGCGGCATGGATGCCGCAGCGACGCGCCAGACACTGTGCCGGTGTTGGACAAGCCGTGCGGGTCGCTCGCGGTCGCTGGCCGGTGATGCCGAAACATGGAAGAATCGACCAGAATTGGCCAGTAGATGCCATCCATGGCCATTCCGGAAGGTGACACAGTGCCCGAGACCCGCGACGAAATCCTCACCCTCGACGACGTAGCCGCGTACCTGAAGGCCGGCAAGCGCACGGTGTATCGCCTGGCGCAGCAGGGCGAGATTCCGGCGTTCAAGCTGGGAGGCACCTGGCGCTTTCGCCGCTTCGAGCTGGATCGCTGGATCGCCGACCGCATCCACAACAAAAAGGCGCAAGCAGAGTGATCGGATACCGGGTCAACCATCCTCTGGCGCCTTGGATTACCGAGCGCGCCAGGGCCCGCGCGCTCGACGGCGCGCGTCTTGTCTTCGACTACGCTGCCTACGGCACGAAGATCAACACGCTCGAAGCCCATCGCGGCAAGGCCGACTGGCGTGCGGTGCAACTGGCCACCGTCGCGGCGCTCGGCAACCAGGAGCAGCACGTGAGGGTGGTAGCGAGCACGACCGACGGCTTGCTGCTGCCGGAAAACGACCCCGAAAAACTGCTGCGCCTGCCCGCCCGTGAGCTCCCCTCTCCCCCGGGAGAGGGGCCGGGAGTGAGGGCATCCCGCCCGCGTTGCAAGCCGATGCCCAAGCCCGCAAGACCTCCCTCCTGCACGACATCAACCAGCGCAACCCCGGCTACTGTGGGCAGGAAGTCCAGCAGCTGGACGCCTGGGCGGACGACCTGAAGCTCGGCCCGGAGCGGGAGATCAAGCAGATCGACCGCGAAATCAAGGAAGTGCAGCGCACCGCCGCCATTTCGCCGACGCCGGAAGAGAAGCTGTCATGGCAGCAGAAGCAGCGCGATCTGGAAGCCAAGCGCAGCAAGCTGCGCCGCGAGCTGTTCGCCCGGCAGGACGAAATCGAGGCCCAGCGCAACGATCTGATCACCCAGCTTGAGGCGCAGCTCCAGCAGCAGGTGGAAGACCGCACGCTGTTTACCGTGGAGTGGAAGTTGAAATGAAGAAGCAGACGCTCGTAGTGCAGGGTGCCGAAGTCGCCATCGTCAGTCGCCACGAAAAGGATTTCATCTCACTGACAGACATGGTCAGGAAATTCGGCGATGAAAGCATCCTGTACAACTGGCTGCGCAACCGGAACACCGTCGAGTTTCTGGGCATCTGGGAGCAAATCTACAACCCGGCCTTTAAACCTCTCGAATTCGAAAGGTTTAAAAATCAGGCGGGCCTGAACAGCTTTTCGCTGTCACCCAAGAAATGGATAGAGGCCACAGGCGCCATCGGGCTTTATGCCAAGTCAGGCCGGGGTGGCGGCACCTTTGCCCACCGCGATATCGCCTTCGAGTTCGGGTCCTGGCTGAGCCCGGAATTCAAACTCTACCTCATCAAGGAATTCCAGCGCCTCAAGGATGCGGAAGCCCGCACCGAAGCATTGGAGTGGAACTTCCAGCGCACGCTGGCCAAGGTCAACTACAAGATCCACACCGACGCCATCAAGGAACGCCTGATCCCTCCGCGCCTGACCAAGGCGCAGACTAGCATGGTGTATGCCAGCGAAGCCGACTTGCTCAACGCCGCCCTGTTCGGTGCCACCGCAGCGCAATGGCGGCAAGCCAACCCCGGCCAGACCGGCAACATGCGCGATGCCGCTACACTGGAACAACTGGTCGTGCTGTCGAATCTGGAAAGCATCAATGCCGTTCTCATCCACCAGGGAATGGCCGCGCCCGAACGCCTGGCGCAGTTGAATGCCATCGCCATCACGCAAATGCGTTCATTGGTCGGCATGCCTGCGGTCAAACGGCTGGGCGCCAAAAATACTCCCAAGGAAATCGAGCCATGACCGAACCCACGATTACCTGCCCGAACTGCAAGACTGAAATCCGGCTGACGGAATCCCTCGCCGCGCCTCTGATCGCAGCGACGCGCCAGCAGTTCGAGCGGCAGCTCGCACAAAAGGACGAGGACATTGCCAAGCGCGAACAAGGCATCCGCGACAAGGAAAAGCAGATCGCCGACGCCAAGCGCACGCTGGATGAACAGGTGGCCGATCAGGTCGCCGCACAACTGAAGGCCGAGCGCGCCCGCGTTGTCGCCGAAGAATCGAAGAAAGCGAAGCAGGCTGCTGCGACGGAACTCGAAGGCAAGGCGCGCGAACTTGCCGAACTTCAGGAAGTGCTCAAAGCTCGCAACGAAAAACTGGCCGAGGCCCAGAAGGCCCAGGCAGAACTCATCAAGAAGCAGCGCGAACTCGACGACGCCAAGCGCGAACTCGAACTCACCGTCGAAAAGCGCGTGCAGGACGGCCTGAGCGTAATCCGCAGCCAAGCGAGGAAAGAGGCCGAGGACGAACAGAAACTCAAGGTAATGGAGAAGGAACAGACCATTGCCGCGATGCAGAAACAGATCGAAGACCTCAAGCGCCGGGCCGAGCAGGGCTCGCAGCAATTGCAGGGCGAAGTGCAGGAACTGGAACTGGAAAACCTGCTGCGCGCCAAATTCCCCTTCGACAGCATCGAACCCGTGCCCAAGGGCGAATTCGGCGGTGACGTGCTGCACCGGGTCGTCAGCCAGGGCGGCCAGTCCGCCGGCACGATGTTGTGGGAATTCAAGCGCACCAAGAACTGGAGCGACGGCTGGCTTGCCAAGCTGCGCGACGACCAGCGTACCGCCAAGGCCGAAGTATCCATCCTCGTCAGCCAGGCCTTGCCCAAGGGCGTCGAAACCTTCGAAGTCGTCGATGGCGTATGGGTCACCCACCCGCGCGCCGCCCTGCCGGTCGCCGCCATCCTGCGCCACACCCTGCTCCAGGTGAGCATGGCGCGGCAGGTGTCTGAAGGCCAGCAGACGAAGACCGCGATGGTCTACCAGTACCTCACCGGCCCGCGCTTCCGCCAGCGGGTCGAGGCCATCGTCGAGGCCTTCTCGTCCATGCAGGAAGATCTCGACAAGGAACGCAAGGTCATCATGAAACAATGGGCCAAGCGCGAGGAACAAATCGAGCGCGTGATGGGCGCGACGGTGGGGATGTATGGGGACTTGCAGGGGATTGCGGGGAAGTCGTTGCAGGAGATTGAGGGGCTTGAATTCCCAGCCCTCGAAGTGTCCAGCGTACATGAGAGTTAACTCGTGGCACTCGAACTCTCGGAAGTTAAGCGACAGCTTCAAGACCATCTGCAAGAAGGTCTTCTGCTTGTGGTTGGGACCGGGCTGTCTATCGCGGAGGGCATACCTGGCATGTGGCCGCTCGGGGAGCACTTGAAGAAGGTAATTCCGCCTCAATTGGCATCAGCGCCCGATCCGGCTTGGGATGATGTCGTCGCAGCGTTGAATGCTGGTGACCATCTTGAAGCGGCAATGGGTAAAACGAATTTCAAGGCCACAACGGTCGATGCGATTATTGAAGCGACCGCACAGCTGATTCTCGAAAAAGAGCTGGAGGTTTTTACCCAAGTGATTGCTGGTGCCAAAACACTCCCGTTCACAACGTTTGTTAAGCACCTATTCAAGGGTGGGCGGAAGTTTCATCTCATAACGCCTAACTATGACCGATTGGTCGAGTTGGCCACAGAGGCAGCAGGAATCGGTGTCGACACTCGGTTCGCAGGGAATCTCTTCGGCTATTCCGACCCAAAACGTTCGGCTGACGCGCATCGAGAGTCGTACATGGCAGGAAAAAATGCTGCTTTCCGCCCCATCGCGAACCTATGTGTCTACAAACCACACGGTAGCCTCGACTGGTTTGATGTGGGTGGAAAAGTCGTCAGGTGCCCAATAAATGCGGGAAAAACGCCGATTATCATTACGCCAGGGGCAAGCAAATACAGAGAAAGTTTTCGCTGGGCATTCGACGATCAGCGCACTTCAGGCAATCGTGGCGTCGCCAACACGACCCGGGTTATGTTCATGGGTTACGGCTTTAACGACGATCATTTGGAACAGCATATTTGTCCAAATCTGAAGCTTACCAAGCCGACAGTGATAATGACGATGGAACTCTCTGACAATGCTCGGAAGGCGATTGCCAATAGCGGCGGAATTCAAGTAATTGCGCTGAGTGCAGTTTCTAGCACCGATCTACGGACTTGCATTACAATTTCGGTCGGAGAAACCCTCATCGTAGATGAGCAGCTCTGGCATCTGGATGGATTCAATAAAGGAGTGATCTGATGGCTTCTGCCGTAATGTCTTTTGAGGGTGCAAATCCCATTGGCCGGGTAATGTCAGTGGATACCATGCGGGTGTTTATTCATATTGATGACCACGAATTGCTCAAACAAGTGATGGTTGGCAACCTAGTGGCAATCCAAGGTGCAACGGGCCATCAATATTTGATTTCAATCGTCGAAAGAATTACAAGGTTGCCCTCAGATTCAATTATCGTGAGCGAATCACTGGGCGATGAAACGGTGCCGATTCCCGAGGATATGCAGGACACAATTCGCGCCGTCTTGGTTGGGACATACCGGATAAAGGATGGCGATTCAGGTCCATCATTCAAGCGTGGAGCCGATTCATGTCCGCAGATTGATCAACCATGCCACTTGATTCAGGGGCAAACCTTACGTCATTCATGGGTGTGTTGTCTCAGGATGTTCCCGCCGACAAAGCTCTCCGTTTAGGCCACTTTGCTATAGACCCATCCGCCGAGGCTGTGGCGGATGGCGACCGGTTCTTTCAGCGACATGCTGCAATTCTTGGCAGCACAGGTAGTGGCAAGAGTTACACGGTTGCGGCTCTACTCGAACGCGCGAACACCCTGAACTATCCAAATATTGTGCTTCTTGATATGCATGGCGAGTACGCGTCCTTGGCAAAAGACCTGCCGGACGGGTACGCCGAGTATTTGAAGATCGCGGGGCCCGGTGATCTAGGGAAACGCTGATTTATTCCCTCCCGTTGGAGGCATGAGACCTTGGTCCTGAGACAATGTGACCTGGTCCGCAGCGGTGGTGAGCAGACGTCATGCAAACGAGCTTTTCCGACCTCGAGTACGCCGGCAAGAAGAAGCAGACGCGCCGCGAGCGCTTCCTGGCGCAGCTGCAGGCGGTGACGCCGTGGGCGCAGCTGGAGGCGGCGCTGGCGCCGTTCTACCCGGCCGGCAAGGGCCCGGGCCGCCCGCCGCTGGGGCTGTCGCGCATGCTGCGCATGTACGTGGCGCAGCAGTGCTTTGGGCTGTCGGACGAGGGCATCGAGGACGCCGTGTACGACAGCCACGCCATCCGCTGCTTCATCGGCATCGACCTGGCCCGCGAGGCGGCGCCGGATGCGACCACGCTGCTGAAGTTCCGCCGCCTGCTGGAAGATCAGGGTCTGAGCCGGGTGATCTTCGAGACGATTCGCGATCACCTGGCCCGCCAGGGCCTGCTGCTGCGTGAGGGCACCCTCGTGGATGCGACGCTGATCGCCGCCCCGCCGTCGACCAAGAACCGCGACCGGGCGCGCGATCCGGACATGCATCAGGCCAAGAAGGGGAACCAGTGGCACTTTGGCATGAAGGCGCACATCGGGGTCGACCTGGACTCGGGGCTGGTGCACACGGTGCTGACCACGCCGGCCAACGTCAACGACGTGACCCAGGCGCACGCCCTGCTGCACGGGCAGGAAACGGACGCGCTGGGCGATGCCGGCTACCAGGGCGTAGCCAAGCGCCCGGAGAATCGGGACACGCCGGTCACCTGGCACGTGGCGCTGCGCCCGGGCGTGCGCCGGGCCCTGCCCGATGACGCGCTGGGCCGCCTGCAGGAACGGATCGAACAGGTCAAGGCGAGCCTGCGGGCCAAGGTCGAGCATCCGTTTCACATCATCAAGAACCTGTTCAAGCACCGCAAGGCGCGTTACCGGGGGCTGGCCAAGAACCAGGCGCAGCTGTTCACGCTGTTCGGCCTGGCCAACGTGGTGATTGCCGGCTGGCGCCTTCGGGCGCGGCACACCCTCCGTGCGTCCTGAGGGAGCCCAAAACCGGAATATCCGGCCAGAACACGCACATTGGCCCGATCCACACCCGAAAACGGGCCGTTTTTCCCCAGGGGCGGTCACGCGTCAGCGCCGTCATGTCCATAGCGCTGGTTTCGGGGGATTGATCAGCGTTTCCCTAGCCGACCCAAAGCCGCATAGTCTGTTCTTGCCACATTGGCTGCTCAATCGGGAAGAAATGCTGTCGATGTTGCTTGATCGAAGCGATGACAACGCGCCAAATCAGGCGATGCGTTTTACCAACTTTGTCTTTGAACAAAAGCGAAAAGTCCTTGAAGGTTTTAATTTAACGGATGTCCTTGCATCGTTTACGGTCGATTCACCAGTTCCATACGATCTGAAAGCTGTCAAGGCAAGCTTGCAGAACGACGACCAAGAGATGGTCTCGGGATCTTCTGGTAGAGATAAGCAAGGGCCATGGTATGGCAAACTGACGAGATTTATTAGTCGTCTTGAAGCGAAGATCGCGGACCGGCGATACGGGTTTCTTTTTCAGCCACCTGCCGCCACAGAGTCATATGAGTGGCTCCAGTCTTTTGCCGAGTCGTTTCTATCGACAAAAAGCGGGGCGCGCTCTGGAATTAAGGTCGTTGATTTCTCCGAGGTCCCGTCTGACGTCCTGCCAACAGTTGTTAGTGTCCTGGCGAGAGTGCTTTACGACGTTCAGTTTTGGATGCAAGCGGAATCGCGCACCCCGGTTTGTCTAGTGTGCGATGAAGCACATTTGTACCTGCCTGTTCGATCTGATGCAGATGCTGCCGCGAAGCGTGCGCTTGACACCTTCGAGCGCATCGCGAAAGAAGGCCGAAAGTATGGGTTTGCGTTGTTAGTGGTAAGCCAACGCCCGTCAGATGTGAGCAAAAAAATTCTTAGCCAGTGCAACAATTTCATTGCACTGCGGCTGACAAACGAACAGGATCAGTCAGCGGTGAAATCTGTGATGCCCGACAGCATGGCCGGTATTGCTGACGTTCTGCCACTATTGGACATTGGCGAGGCAATCGTTCTTGGAGATTCAATTCTGTTACCGTCACGCATTAAACTGGACAAACCCAAAGCAACACCATTGAGCCTCACCAAAAATTTCTGGCGCGAGTGGGGTGAAAAAGCATCTAACGCTGGTGCAATCAAGGCCGCCGTAGAAAGCTTAAGACGGCAAAGTAAAGGAGCTGCTAAAGAATAATGCGGCAAAAACGCAAACTCACATGGACAGGCGAGGAGAGCCGGCCCCGGCTGGAGCCGCGCATTCTGCTCGAAGACCCTTCGATGTCGTACCACGCCAAGCACCGCGTGACGGAAAGCGATCTCTTCGACAACCGGCTGATCTTCGGCGATAACCTGCTGGCGCTCAAAGCGCTGGAGGCGGAGTTCGCGGGCCGGGTGAAGTGCGTGTTCATCGACCCGCCGTACAACACCGGTCACGCGGCGAACGTAGGCACCAAGCCGTGGAAGTACCTGCTGGTGCCGCACGACGAGATCAGGGAGTCGTGGCGCCTGAGCGATTTTCTGCGCTTCGAACAGAAATCAACTTGAGGGAAAAACCCCACCCACAAAAAAAGGCGCGGAGATTGCTCCCCGCGCCCATCGCTTGCACCGGCTGATCAGTGGCTGATCAGCGGATGATGTCGAAGCTGTAGTCGGTCTTGGCCGGCACGATGGTGTTCTTGTCGATCTCGTCGAAGATCTTGTCCAGGATCCATACCAGCACGTTCATGGCGCCCTGGTAGCCCCACACCGGGTAGCGGTGGTGGTGGTGGCGGTCGAACACCGGGAAGCCGATGCGGATCAGCGGCGTGCCGGTGTCGCGCTCCAGATACTTGCCGTAGGTGTTGCCGATCAGGAAGTCGACCGGCTCGGTGAACAGCAGCGAGCGCATGTGCCACAGGTCCTTGCCGGCGTAGGCATGGCAGCCCTTACCGAAGGGCGAGCTGTCGAACAGCGCCTGCATCTTCTCGGCCCAGTCCTTGCCGCCGTTGGTGGCCAGTACGTGGGTCGGCTCGGCGCCCAGTTCCAGCAGGAAGGCGGCCAGGCCATAGCACAGGTCCGGATCGCCATAGATGGCGAACTTCTTGCCGTGGATGTGGGCGCTGGAGTCGGCGATGGCGTCCACCAACCGGCCGCGTTCCTTGGCGAGTGCCTCCGGGATTTCCTTGCCGGTGAGCTTGGAGATGCCCATCAGGAACTGGTCGGTGCCGGCCACCCCTACCGGGTGGTTGAAAGCCAGCACTTCCTGGCCCTTGCTGGCGCAGAACTCCAGCGTCTTGCTGGTGCAGTATTCCTGCATCGAGACGGTGGCCTTGGCGTTCAGCGCCGCCGCCGCATCTTCCAGCGTGGTGCCGCCGTCGTACATGCGGAATTCGCCGTCGGTGGGCGTGTCCCACACGTCCGACGCATCGCACAGCAGGGTGTGTTCGACGCCCATCAGGTCGAAGATGCGCTTGATTTCGCGCTGGTTGCCGACGGTGTAGCCGTCGAAGCCGCCGACGAAATTGATCTTCTCATTGGGCACGCGCTCGGGCACCGGCACGGTGCCGGCCTTGCCGTCCCAGAAGTGCTTGATCACGCCCAGCAGCGCATTGTCGTAGCCGGTGATGTGGCTGCCGACGAAGGCCGGGGTGTGCGCGAAGGGCACGTCGAATTCTTCCGGCACCGAGCCCTTTTCCTTGGCATTCTTGATGAAGGCGTTCAGGTCATCGCCGATCACCTCGGCCATGCAGGTGGTGGACACGGCGATCATCTTGGGCTTGTACATGCTGTAGGCATTGGCCAGGCCGTCGATCATGTTGTTGAGGCCGCCGAATACCGCCGCGTCCTCGGTCATGCTGGACGACACGCAGGAACTGGGCTCCTTGAAGTGACGCGAGAAGTGCGAGCGGTAATAGGCGACGCAACCCTGCGAGCCGTGCACGAACGGCAGGGTGCTTTCAAAACCCACTGCGACGAACACCGCGCCCAGCGGCTGGCAGGCCTTGGCCGGGTTGACCGTCAGCGAATCGCGGGCGAAGTTCTTTTCCCGGTAGTCCCAGGTCTTGGTCCACTCGCGGATTTCCTCGACCCGGTCGGTGGGTTCGGCGTTTTCGAAGTTCTCTTTCTTGGTCTTGAACATGTCCACGTATTCCGGACTCCGGAACAGGTTGAAATGATCGACCACGTTGTCGGCGTTCTGGCTCATGATAATGCTCCTGCATTGGTAGGGTGGCTCAGCGGCACAGCCGCGTAACCGGCCAAATCTTCAGCGGTGGGTTACGGCGCCGTGCGCCTGACCCACCCTACTCTTTCCTATTTCCAGGGTGTCTTGGTCAGCGCCCACACCGGGCTGTTGATGGCCATGTCCATGTCGCGGGCGAAAATGGCAAAGCCGTCATAGCCGTGATACGGACCCGAGTAATCCCAGGAGTGCATCTGGCGGAACGGATAGCCCATCTTCTGGAAGACGTACTTTTCCTTGATGCCGGAAGCCACCAGGTCGGGCTCCAGCGCCTCGACGAACTTCTCGAACTCATAGCCGGTGACGTCGTCGTAGATCAGCGTGCCGTCCTTCACATAGTGGGTGGTGCGCTGATAGTCGTCGTTGTGGCCGAACTCGTAACCGGTTCCGATCACCTCCATGCCCAGATCCTCGTAGGCACCGATGACGTGCCGTGGGCGCAGGCCGCCGACGAACAGCATCACCTTCTTGCCTTCCAGGCGCGGGCGGTACTTGTCGATCACCGCCTGCATCAGGGGTTGATACTTGGCGATGACCCGCTCGGCGCCTTCCTTGATCTTGTCGTCGAAATGACCGGCGATCTCGCGCAGCGATTCAGCGATCTTGGTCGGGCCGAAGAAGTTGTATTCCACCCACGGAATCCCGTACTTCTCTTCCATGTGCCGGCTGATGTAGTTCATCGACCGGTAGCAGTGCAGCACGTTCAGTTTCGCCTTGGGCGTGTTCTCCAGCTCGGCGATGGAGCCATCGCCGGACCACTGCGCCACCACGCGCAGGCCCATTTCCTCCAGCAGGATGCGCGAGGACCAGGCATCGCCGCCGATGTTGTAGTCGCCGATGATGGCGACGTCGTAGGGCGTGCTCTCGAACGGCGCCGGACGGTCCGGATCGAGCTTGTCGAATACCCAGTCGCGGATCGAGTCGTTGGCGATGTGATGGCCCAGCGACTGCGACACGCCGCGAAAGCCCTCGCAGCGCACCGGCACGATGGTCTTGCCTTCGTATTCCTTGGACTTGGCCTTGGACACCGCCTCGATGTCGTCGCCGATCAGACCGATGGGGCATTCGGACTGCACCGTGATGCCGTGGTTGAGCGGAAACAGTACCTCGATCTCGTCGATGATCTTGGCGAGCTTCTTGTCGCCGCCAAAGACGATGTCCTTTTCCTGGAAGTCGGACGTGAACTGCATGGTCACGAAGGTGTCCACGCCAGTGGTGCCGATGTAGTAATTGCGCCGCGCCGCCCAGGAATACTGGCCGCAACCCACCGGGCCGTGGGAGATGTGGATCATGTCCTTGATCGGACCCCACACCACGCCCTTGGAACCGGCGTAGGCGCAGCCGCGAATGGTCATCACGCCAGGCACGGACTTGACGTTGGATTTGACGCCGCAGTCGGACTTGCCTTCCTCGAAAGTGCCCAGATGCTTGCCGCGGCGCTTGGCGGTCTTATCCGGATAGACCTCCAGCACTTCGTCGATGAGCGCCTTGTTGCGCTCTTTGGTTTGTTCGACTGTCAGGCTCATGTTCGGTCTCCTAACTAAACCTTGGAACGGAAATGTCTGTTTGAACCCAGGCCGATTCAGTGGCTTTGCACGTCATCGGGTGGGGATGAGTCGAAGGGCACTGCCCAGGGCTTGCGCCCTGGGCAGATTCCGTTTGCCTGGATCCTCAGGCCGCAGCCGCCGCCGCGGCATCGGCCGCGAGCTCCGCTGCGGTCTTGCCGACAATGGATTCGTCCACCCGCTTCATGATGCCGTGCTCCATCAGCAGGTCTTCAAGCTCATCCATGGTGATGGGCGTCGGAATGGTGCCGTTGCCCTTGTTCTCATGGATTTTCTTCGCCAGCGTGCGGTACTCGTCGGCCTGCTTGGAATCCGGCGCGTATTCCAGCACCGTCATGCGACGCAGTTCGGCGTGCTGGACGACGTTGTCGCGCGGAATGAAGTGAATCAGCTTGGTGCCGAGCTTCTTGGCCAGCGAATCGGCCAGCTCATATTCCTTGTCGGTCTGGCGCTCGTTGCAGATCAGGCCGCCCAAGCGCACGCCGCCGGAGTTCGCGTACTTCAGAACGCCCTTGGCGATGTTGTTGGCCGCATACATGGCCATCATCTCGCCGGACATGACGATGTAGATTTCCTGCGCCTTGTTCTCGCGGATGGGCATGGCGAAGCCGCCGCACACCACGTCGCCGAGCACGTCGTAGGAAACGTAATTCATGTCGTCGTAGGCGCCTTCTTCTTCGAGGAAGTTGATCGAGGTGATCACGCCGCGACCGGCACAGCCGACACCCGGCTCGGGGCCGCCCGACTCGACGCAGCGGATGCCCTTGTAGCCGGTTTTCATCACCTGATCGAGTTCCAGATCCTCCACGCTGCCGGCGGCCGCGGCCAGGGACAGAATGGTGTCCTGCGCCTTGGCGTGCAGGATCAGGCGGGTGGAGTCGGCTTTCGGATCGCAGCCGACGATGAGAATTTTCTCGCCCAGGTCGGCCAGGGCCGCCAGAGTGTTTTGGGAGGTGGTGGACTTGCCGATGCCACCTTTGCCGTAAAAGGCGATTTGCCGCAGATCAGACATGGTTCTTGCTCCTAGAGATGGTGACCAACACTCGACAAACGCGAAGTGCGCTTGCCTTGGCACGGGCCCATCCGGTCGGCAGGGTGACGCCCTGTGGTCTTATTCTGCGACCGCGCCTTCCGCCCAAACTGGTCCCTCGGCGGTCTTAACGCAACCGCTGTGCCAAGCTCGATTGATTCAATTAACCAATTGAATCAAATATTATTTTTTTGAATCAATCACGGCCGGACGGGCTGTTCGAAAGGCGACACAGCGGTGGGCTGTGTGACAAACACAACAGCGATCGGCGCGGCCGCAGACCGCAAAGCCAGCCCGCCGCCGGACAAACTAAACACCTCGCTGCGCCCTCCCCTGTCTGCCTCGGCCTGGCTCATGCGCAAAATGCCGGCGCCGAATCAGGCATGGGGCGCCCGGGCAGCAAGACGCCTTGGGAGACGCTCAGCGTTTCCGCAGTGTAGGGATGCGCTGCCAAAAGCAGCGGCTGCAAGCTGCTGATTTTGTGAGCGATCGGAAAACTGTAGGAGCCCGGCTATGCCGGGCGATCATCGCGCAGCGAAGCTGCGCTCCTACAAGGTTTTCCCGCGATGGCGGGCGCTGAGAAATCCAAGATGGATTTATGTCAGCACTTCCCCTTGCGGTTGCATCCCACGCATCCGGCGCGCTGCCCGTGCACAACCTGAAAGCGGTTCGAATCTTGCTTGGAGCTCCCGCACAGACAGCCTTGCGGAGGCAAGCCATGCAAATCGGAGTAGACGCAGCCCGCGCGGTGGAGAACCGGCGCGTGTTCGTGGTGGACGACGACGACATCACCGCCACAGTCCTGCAATTCATGCTGCAGGACGAGAACGAGACCCACCTGCTGAGCGACCTGGCCGCACTGGCCACTTCGCCCCTGACGCCAGACCTGTTGCTGGTCGGCGTGGCCCTGCTGGCCGCGCACGGTGCGCCGAGCGCCCTCAAGACCGAATGCGGCGGTGCCCGGCTGCTGGCGGTGGCCGACCGCGACGCGGGCACGGCCGCCGAGTGGGCGACCAGCGCCGGCGCGGACGGGGTGCTGTGGAAACCGCTGACGGTGGAAACCGTGCGCCGGGCGGTGGACCGCCAGCTCGGCCGACGCACGGAACTGCATATTCCGGTTGCCGTGCGTTGACGGGCGCCTGCCGCGCAGCCGCGGCGGGCCTCGCCGGCACGGCGAAGACCAGCGCAATGGCGCCCGGCCCGCTCGCACAGGGCGCGCCACGTTGCACGACTGTCGGACATCGGCCATGGATCGCCGGTGGCTGAATCGTTCGACTGGGCGGACATCGAGCGCCGGGCGCTGGGTGCCTACCTTGGCTTCGCGGTCGGGGATGCGCTGGGCGCCACCGTGGAGTTCATGAGCGTGGCCGAGATTGCCGCCAGCTACGGCGTGCATCACAACCTGCGCGGCGGCGGCTGGCTGAAGCTGCGCCCCGGCCAGGTGACCGACGACACCGAGATGTGCCTGGCGCTGGGCGCCAGCGTCATCGACGGCGGGGGCTTCGAGCCACGCGCAGCGGCCGAGGCGCTGGCCGCCTGGCTGGTCGGCACGCCGGTGGATGTCGACCACACGTGCCGGCGCGGTCTGCGGCGCTATCTTGGCGACCGCAGCCTGAGCGCGCCGCCCAGTGCCGGCGATCCTGGCAACGGCGCCGCCGTGCGCAACCTGCCGCTGGCGCTGGCCAGCCTGGGCGACCACGCCGCGCTCGAACACTGGACCCTCGCCCAGTGCCACCTCACGCACAACCACCCGCTGTCCGACGCCGCAGCGCTGGCGCTGGGGCGCATGCTGCAGGCGCTGCTGCTGGGCGGCGGCCACAAGGCCTGCCGGGCCGAAGCCAACCGCCTGATCGCCGCCTGGGGGCAGTTCAACTTCCGGCCCTACCCCGGCCGCGCCAGCACCCTGGTGGTGGAAACCGTACAAACGGTACTGCACGGCTACTTTCGCACCGACAGCTTCGAGCGCTGCCTGATCGACGTGGTCAACCGCGGCGAGGATGCCGATACCACCGGCGCGCTGGCCGGCATGCTGGCCGGCGCCACCTACGGCGTCGGGGCCATCCCGCGCCGCTGGCTGGGGCGCCTTGAAACACCGGTCAGAACCGCCATCGAGGCGCAGGTGCAGGGCCTGCTGAGGATCGCCCGTGAGCGCCTTCAGGACACAATCGGATGCTCGTGAACTTCTACGAAAAGCCGGGCTGTGCCAACAACACCCGCCAGCGGCGCCTGCTCGAAGCCGCCGGCTGCCGGGTGCTTGCCCACGACCTGCTGAGCGAGCCGTGGACGGCCGAGCGTCTGCGGGCTTTCTTCGGCGACCGGCCGGTGGCGCAGTGGCTCAACCCGGCCGCGCCGCGGGTCAAATCCGGCGCCGTCCGGCCGCAGACGCTGGACGCGGCCACGGCGCTCGCCCTGCTGCTGGCCGAGCCACTGCTGATACGCCGGCCGCTGATCGAGGTGGCTGGCTGGCGCACGGTCGGCTTCGACGCGGCGGAACTCGAACGGCAGCTCGGCGTGCGCTTCGCCAGCGCCGCGCCGGACGGCTGCTCGCGGCGCTAGCTAGCCGGCGGCGTGCTCAGCATGCCCACCTTCGCGCTCGACGGGCGTCTGTTCTGGGGCAATGACCGCATCCCCCACCTGCTGGCGGCGGCACGCGGCGAGGGTCCGTCCGCGGTGTGAACCGCGGCATGGATGCGCCTGTCCCCGGCGAATGCTGCCGCGCGGCGCGTGCCGGGGCATCACTCCGGCGGAAGCACCGAATGCGCAAGCCGGTTTCGGTGTCACGCCACGACCGGTCCGGCGAGACCCGACCCGGTGTCATGCAGACTGACATGGACCTTGGGTTACGCTGCTGACTCCCGTGTCCGGAGCACACGACACTGTGATGGGCAACACCATGCTGCGCAACGACAGACTCGGCGCCCTGCTGCTGGGCGTGTTCATCTTTCTCGGCCTGAGTTCCCTGGGCTACCTGCTCGGGACATCGGCCATCCGGGTGAAACAGTACGAACGCAGCGTGACGGTGAAGGGACTGTCGGAGCGGGAATATCCGGCCGATGTCGTGATCTGGCCGATACAGTTCACCGCCGCCGGCAACGATCTGCAGGCCCTGTACGCCGTGACCGAGGACAACACGGCCCGGGTCAGAACGTTTCTGGTGGAACACGGCATCGCCGAGGGTGAAATCACCGCGTCCGCCCCTGCCGTGACCGACAAGTCGGCCCAGCAGTACGGCAACAATGCCAGACCGGAGTTTCGCTACACGGCCCAGCAGACCGTCACCGTGTACTCGGAAAACATCGACGCGGTGCGCTCGATCATGGGCGCGCTGTCCGAGCTCGGCAAGCAGGGCATCGCCTTTACCGGCGGCGACTACGAGTCACAGACCGATTACCTGTTCACCCGGCTGAACGCGGTAAAGCCGGAGATGATCGAAGAAGCCACCGACAATGCCCGACAGGTGGCACAGAAGTTCGCCGCCGACTCGCACAGCACACTGGGCAAGATCAAGAGCGCCTCCCAGGGTCAGTTCAGCATCGAGCCGCGGGACAAGAACAACCCGCACATCAAGAAGGTGCGGGTGGTGTCGACGGTCGAGTACTACCTGTCGGACTGACGACGTACGAGTGGGTGCCACATTCCTGCGTCGGCTTTGGCACAGTCGCTTGGCCGCCGCACGCGTCTGCTGGCGATCGTCGGAAAACCACGCTTTTCCGAGCCCAACCAGATGGTGGGCCAGTGACCCGGCCCTCGACGCGCTGATCCGCCGGCGTTACGGGGCGCTGCTGCAGCAGGCTGCCAGTGGCGGGCTGTGCGCCTGGCGCGCCATGTCTCGTGCGCAATCGCAGCCCCGGCCATTCGCGGCGGGGCCGCCGCTCCCACAAGGCATTGCCCTCGTGTGGGAGGCCCGCCCCCGGGCCGAATGCCATCGGCCGATTGAATCAGGCTTCCTGAGACCGGTTCCAGGCAAACCGGCAGCGGTCCAGTGGACTGCCTAACCAGCCAGCGCCTGCGCCGGCATTGCCTCACCGGCCAGGCAGGCAGTGAATTCGGCCAGCGACAGCGCCAGCACCTCGATGCCGTGCTGTGCCAGAAACCGCGCCTCGTTGCGGGTCGGTTTTTCAGGAAGCACGGCGTAGTGCCGGTCCGACGAGCGCTTCATGACCTGGCGGGCAAAGGTCCGGCCGAGCTGGTCGTCGAAGCGGCAGCCCAGGAACAGGAACTGCCGCCCGGCGCGGCGGCGCTGCACCTCGGCCGGGATCGGCGTCTGGATGTCGATTTCGGTCAGTACCTCGACGAAGTCCGAATCGGACACCAGAAAATTGCCGGCCGGCGCCACCGAGCCCAGCGGCTGGTACAGCAGCGTGGTCCAGGCGCTGGCCGCCTCGGGGGTGGTAAGGGTGCCCGCGGCGTCGAAATGGTGGCACCAGACGCCCTGATGCTCGGCCTGGCTGACGCCCTGCACCATGCCCCAGTCGCCCCGTCCGGCCAGCGCCCGCTGCGGCAGGTCGTCGTACCAGGCATGCACGATCAGCGGGAGGCCGGCGATATCCGCCAGCAGACGGTGCAGCGCAGTCGGCGCGACGGCCGGGGCGAAGGCCTCGCGCATGGCGGCGGCGACGGTCTTGCGGTGCTTGAAGTTCTCGATGAACTGCGCCGCCGCGGTGAGGTTGCCGAGCAGCTTGTGCGGCACGCTGGCCTTGGCCGTCAGGTGCTTGACCAATGCCTGCGGCGCGGCCGGCAGCGGGCAGGCCGGGCCGGCCAGCGCCAGCACGCCGGGGCCAAGGTAGGGCACCACCTGTCCGGCGGACAGGCCGGCCAGCACGGCGGCGACGGGGGCGTCCATCAGGCGGCCTCGCCCAGTTTGGCCTGCACGGCGCCCAGTGCTGCCGGCGGCAGGCGAAACAGGCCGCGCCCGCCGGACAGGGCGGCAAAGTATTGCCCGGCGACCTCGCTGAGCAGGTTGAACCAGTCCTGCGCGCCAAGACCGGCCGGACGGGCGCTGATCTCGGTGACGGTGCCGTCCGGTGCGAAGCGCACGTGAATCATCGTTTCATCCGCGGTCATGGGGTATCTCCGGGTGTGGGGGATTGAACCGGCCGCGGTCACAGGCCGGAGCCGAAACCGAGCAGTTCGACGGTGACGTCCTCCGCGCCGAGGATGGACTGGCAGGCCAGGCGCGACTTCGAGCCGACGCCGACGATGGTGTCCAGGCGCTCGTTCTCGGCCGCCCCGATCTTCGAGATCGACTTGCGGCCTTCGTGCACGAACACATGGCAGGAACCGCACTGCGCCTTGCCCTCGCATTTGTGGGGAATGGGTTCGCCGGCCGCCAGCAGGGCGGCCAGCAGGCTGCTGCCGGTCGCGGCCTCGAAACGGTTGCCGGACGGCTGGACGGTGATGAATGGCATGGACGGTCTCCTTTGGGTTGCTAATGACTAATAAATCGCCGCTCCGGCACCGACGTTGACCGAGGCATCCTTCATGGTGGCCACGACGAAGGCCACCTGTTCCTCGGTCAGGTGCCCGTGGAACGGCAGCGCGACGGCGCGGTCGGCCAGTTTTTCGGTGACGAACAGCTTGATCGCCGCCGTGCCGGCCGGCAGATAGGCGCGCTGGCGATGCAGCGGCTGACAGTACGGATGGGACTCGACATCCTCGGTGCGCAGATCCTCGACGATGGCGTCGCGACTGGAGCGGCTAAAGCGCGTGCCCAGGTGCACCACGTACGAGAACCAGTGCACCTGGTCGACCTCGGGCGCCTGGTAGGGCGGCTTGATGCCCTCGAAGGACAGCACGTGCTGGCGGTAGTACGCCTCCACCTGCAGGCGCCGCTCCAGGATGGCCGGCAGGCGTTCGAGCTGCACCCGGCCGAGCGCTGCCTGTATTTCCGATAGGTCTGCCGCGTAGGGCACCACGCCGGAACCGACGATGTTGCCCCGGTCGGCCGGCCGCCGGCCACGCAGCCGGCGCACCATGGCGGCCAGATCGGCGTCGTCGGTGACCAGCATGCCGCCGCTGCCGCAGCACAGCGCCGCCGGCTGGCTGAAATCGAACACGGCCAGGTCGCCGAAGCTGCCGACCAGCCGGCCCTGGTAGCGCGAACCGATGGCCTCGCTGGAATCCTCGATCAGGCGCAGCCCGTGCTGGTCGGCGAGCGCCCGCAGCGGTTCCCAGGCGGCCGGGTGGCCGAGCGTGTTGGCCGCCAGGATGGCCCGCGTGGCCGGCGTGACGGCGGCGGCCACCTTGTCCGGCGCCAGCGTGCCGGACCAGTAGTCGATATCGACGAAACGCGGTGTGGCGCCGGCCAGCGCAATGGCATGGGCGGTCTCGCGCCAGCCATAGGCGGACGCGATCACCTCGTCGCCCGGGCCTATCCCCAGGCTGCGCAGCGCCAGCAGCAGGCCGATGCGACCGCTGGCTACCGCCACCGCGTGGCGGCGGCCCAGATAGGCCGCGAACTCGGCCTCGAAGGCGGCCACCTGCGGGCCGTCGCTCAGATTCGGCGAGCGCAGCACGGCGTCCACCGCCGCCAGTTCGGCGGTCGAGACGTCGGGGTCGGAAAACAGGATGGTGCAATCGTCGCTCACGGTGCGCGCCTCGCCAGGACGATGCCGGTGGCCTGCGCCGGGTCGGCGGTGATCTGCCAGCAATGGCCGGCGCCGTCGACCAGGTGCAGATCGAAACCGGGGTAGCTGCGGTAGGGCGACTCGGCCAGGTCGGCGGCGTCGCAGCGGGTGACCGTCAGACGCGGAAAGCGCGCGCGCAGCGCCGCGCCGTCCTGGCCACCGGCGGCGGCCAGCAGGGCATCCAGGGCTTCGAGGTCGACGCTTTCCATGGCGGCCGGCTCAGGCGTCTTCCAGCCGGCGGGCTTCCACCGTCACCGGCAGGCGCGTGTCGGCCGCCAGGTCCGGCAGCTCCAGCCGCCAGCCGTTGGCGAGCGTCACCTGGCCGCCCCACATCTGCGCTTTTTCCATCGCCACGATGGGCTCTTCCAGGTCCTTCTTGGGCACGTAGGCGCTCAAACTGCCGGCGGCGTCTTTGCGGATCATCACTTTCATGGCATGGGCTTCCGGTGGCAGGGTGTGGTCAGGGTCAGCGCCAGAAGCGCCGTTCAGGGTCGGCGCACAGCAGATCGAGCGCGTCGGCCAGGCGCCGGTGGCTGCCGCAAAACTGCCAGGCGCCGGCGGCGTGGTCGCGGGCGTACAGGCACCAGGGGCCGCTGTCCGGCGCCGCGTCGGCGCGGTGTTCCAGCAGGGCGATGTCGATCACGCCGCCGCCGGGGTCGATGTTTCGCGAACAGCACGGGCTGTCGATGCGGTAACCGCCGGGCGCGGCATGCACGCTGGGCGTCACGTAGCGGTAGCGCCGGCGGCTGCGCAGGGCGCGGGCGATGCGTTTCAGGTCCACCTCGTTCGGGTGGCGCGCGGTAGGCCGATGGGCACTGGGCGCGGTCATGGCCATGCCCTCAGGCCGCGTCCAGTTCCTGTTCCAGGCAGCCGACCACCCGCCCGGGGCCGAACTCGATCAGGTATACCGACACGCCGGACTCGACCTCGACCCCGACCTGCACCACCTCGCCGGTGCTGCCGGCCGGGGCGAGCAAGGCGTCTTGCGGGACGTCGGGGTAGGAGCCGTCGTTGTGCAGGTCGACCAGCGCCCGCACCCGCTGGCCCCAGGAGAATCTGGCCGGTTCGCCGGGCGTCATGGTTGGGCCTGCGTATCGGCCTCGGCCTGCACAGCCTCCAGCGCTGGCTCGACCGCTTCCAGTTCGCGGGTTTTCATGCCCACGCGGTAGCCGTGCGACACGAAATCGACGCCGTAGATGTAGAACTGCTGCAGGAAGGTGCCGATGCTGGTGACGTAGCCGACGTCGCCCTTCTTGACCAGCACGTCGCCGATTTCCCGGCCGGTGAAGGTGCCGTCGTTGCGCACCGTCTTGCGGCTGCGCACCTTGTCGCCGTAGTTGAAACGCGGCGGACCCACCAGTTCGTTGGTGTCCGAATCGCGGGCAATGTCACCCATGCTGTTCACCCTGATGGTCGGTGGGGAAAGGCGGCTCCCGGCATTGCGCGAGGCGCTCGTGCGCCAACGCGTGCACCTCCGGGTCGGGGTCTGCGAGCAGCGCCGCGAGCTGCTTGGGCGCGATACGCTCGGTCACGGCGTAGCGCACGCGCCAGTCGGCATCGCCGCATAGCCACACCAGCAGGTGCGGCGGCAGGCGGCGCGCCACTTCAAGGCGGACCTCGGCATCCTCGTCGGCGGCCAGGCAGATCAGCCGTGACGAATCCAGCCGCCGCGCCAGTTCGCGCCGCACCTGCGGTTCCGGGTCGTTCAGCAGCAGGCCCAGGCGATGCTCCGGCAGGCGTCTGGCGACCACCAGGCGCACGTAGTAGTCCGTGTCGTGGCGCATGGATTCGAGCTCACTGCCCTGCAGGCGGTGGGCGACGCGGATCCGCACCTCGCGGTGCGGATCGTCCCGCAGGCGCAGCAGGTGGCGTTGCGGCAAGCGGGCGGCGGCGCTCCAGCGCACGGTCTCGTCCGGATCATCCAACAGCGGCAGCAGACGAAACACCGGCGCGTACTTGGCGGCCACGGCGCGCGCCTCGAAATACGGGTGCTCCAGGTAGTCCGCGGCCAGTTCCGGGTGCCAGCTGAAGAAGCGGTCGATGCGCCGCGCGTAGCGGTCGTGCACGCAGGCCTGGCCCGGCCGGCAGGCGCCCTCGGCCAGCCAGTCCCGGTGCCGGCAGGCGGCGCAGGGCAGCGCCTGGCCGTGAAAATCGAGTGCGTCGATGTCGGACTCAGTCGTCGTCATCGCCCTGCTCCAGGCGCAGCAGCACGTCCAGCAGAACCTGTCCGCCGAGGCGGTCGGCAGGGTCCAGTTCCAGCAGCTTGCGTGCCGCCTGCTGGCCCTCATCGAGCTGCCCCAGGCGCAGGTGCAAATAGGCATAGCCCTTGAGCGTGAACAGGTAAAACCGCGCCAGCACGGCGTCGTAGTCGTCGAAGTCGGCGGCGTCGCGCCGGACCTCAGTCCATTCGGCCGGCAGCCCCAGGTGACGCGCCGCCCAGGCCAGGCACTCTTCGGCCACCGCCAGCGCCTGCGCCCAGCGACCCTTGTAGAAGAAATACCGGTAGCGGCCGATCAGCACCGCCGCATGGTCCGGCGCCAGCGCCGCAGCGGCGGCCAGGTGCCGCTCCGCCACGGCATCGTCGGGGTAGTTCAGGCCGGCGGCTCGCAGATGTTTCTCGGCATCGGGCGGCAATGCGCCGCCCAGCACCGCGGTCGCCAGGAACACCTGCTCGACGCTGGTCGGACCGGCTGCTGCCGGTTCGGTCGCGGCTGCGCGGCGTAGCGGTTCGAGAACGGCGGCCACGGTCCGTCCCTACGAGCGGCGCTGGCGGCCGATGCTGGCCACGTCGACCGTGGCCAGGGCCGGCGCGGTGGGCGCACTGGCCGTGCTGCTGCAGCTGCCGGCACCGGCGACGTTGCGAAAGGTCAGGCCCGACTCGGTCGGCGTGTCGGCAAAATCCACCGTCGCGCCCTGCAGCAGCAGGCGGCTCTGGGCCGGCAGGAACAGCTTGAAGCCGTCCATCTCCAGGGCCACATCGCCGGCCGGCGGCGCCACCTCGACGGTGAACTCGCTGGCCAGGCCCGAGCAGCCGCCCGGGCTCACCAGCAGCCGAAAGCCGGTCACGCCGTCGCCGCCGAAGCGCACCATGCGACGCATGAACTTCTGCGCCGCCGGGGTCAGGGTGATATCCACGGCGAGCCTCACGCGCTGGCCTGATAGCGCGGGTAGGCGAGGTCGATGATGCAGGTGTCGTCCACCGGGCATACCGCCGCGCACTGCGCCTCGTCGAAGTAATTGATGCACTCGGTGCATTTCTTGGGTTGATCACGAACACCCCGTTTTTTTCCGAAATGGCCTGGTTGGGACATTCCGGCTCGCAGGCCGAGCAGCCGGTGCACTGGGAGGCGACGATCTTGTAAGCCATGACGCAAGGCTCCTTTGGGTCAATGAAAATCAGGCAGCGATGAAGGCACCCTGGCGGATGTCGGCATCGCCACGGGCCTGGTGGGTGATCTCGCCGGCCTGAACCCTGCCGACGTAGTCCATGAAGTAGGCGATGGCCGACTGCTCGATGTACTGGTGGGCGTACTTGTCCACCGGGTCGATGCCGGCCTTTTTCAGGTCGTCTTTCGGGCAGCCGCCGATCTTGGCCACGAACACGGCATGGCAGTCGTTGATGGCGCGGATGACGGTCACCAGCGAGTCTTCCTCGCCGTAGCCGCCCTGGCAGTACAGGTCCACCCGGCGGTGGCCGACGAACTTGGCGCCCTTGGCGTTGACTTCGTAGATCTGGAACTCGGTGGCGTGGCCGAAGTGTTCGTTGACCTTGCCGTGGCCCTTGGTGGCCACCGCGATCAGCATCGAGATGCCTTCGGCGTCCGCCAGTTGCGAAAGCTGCTCCTGCTCGGCCTTCTTGGCCGCCACGGTCGCCTGGCGCTCCTGCTCGACCACCTGCTGGTACTCGCGGCGGGTGGTGGCGTCGTAGACGACTTCCATCGCGTCGATCTTGTCGGTGGTGAACTCGGCGCTGCGATCCTCGCCCAGCAGGCCGACCGCGTCGGCGCGGCACTGGCGGCAGTGGCGCATCATGTTCATCTCGCCCTCGCAGGAATCCTGCAGGGCCTTCAGTTCCTGCGCGGTCGGGCCGCGCTGGCCGTTCAGGCCGAACACGGTGCCGTGCTCCGGCGCCGAGATCAGCGGCATGATGTTGTGCAGGAAGGCGCCGCGGGACTTGACCGCCCGGTTCACCTCGACCAGGTGCTTGTCGTTGATGCCCGGGATCATCACCGAGTTGACCTTGCACAGGATGCCGCGCGCGGTGAGCATCTCCAGGCCCTGCATCTGCCGCTCGGTCAGAATCCGCGCCGCGTCGATGCCGGTCCAGCGCTTTTTCTGGTAGTAGATCCACGGGTAGATGTGCTGGCCGACCTCCGGGTCCACCATGTTGATGGTGATGGTGACGTGGTCGACGTTGAACGACTGGATGGTGTCGACGTGATCCGGCAGCGCCAGGCCATTGGTCGACAGGCACAGCTTGATGTCCGGCGCGGTCTTGGCGATCAGCTCGAAGGTCTTGAAGGTCTTGTCCGGATTGGCCAGCGGATCGCCGGGGCCGGCGATGCCGAGCACCGTCATCTGCGGAATGGTCGAGGCCACCGCCAGCACCTTCTTGGCGGCCTGCTCGGGGGTCAGCTTCTCGCTGACCACGCCGGGGCGGGATTCATTGGCGCAGTCGTACTTGCGGTTGCAGTAGTTGCACTGGATGTTGCAGGCCGGCGCCACCGCCACGTGCATGCGGGCGTAGTGGTGATGGGCTTCCTCGGAATAGCAGGGATGGTTCTTGACCTTCTCCCAGACCTCCGGGGTCATGTTGTCCGGGCCGCCGGACGAGCCGCAGCTCGCCTTGCCGCCCTCGCTGGAGGTGCCGCAGCCCTTGTGCTCGGCAGCCTTCTGCAGCAGCGCGTCCAGCGGCAGCAGTGGCTGGATGTTCGGATGATTCGTTTCAGCGTGCATGGCGCCTCCTGTGTGCGTTGACTGTGGCCCGGTGTCTCCGGGCCGCGAGCGCTACGGTGCGATCGCGTGGGGGAAGTCAGCACACCTTTCGCAACCGCCGTGCCAGCGGCTAATGAAAGCGCAACAGTCTGATATGGCGTGTATTTATTGAGAATTGGCGGATGTCGCAGACGCGACAATCCGGGCGTTCACCCGATAGGGGTACGACAAACGCGACGCGCTGCATCGCACTGTGGGAGGCCCAACCTCGGGCCAAATCGTCGGGCGCAACGATCGCGTTTTGGATTCGCGGCGGGGGCGCCGCTCCCACAGGGCAGCGCTCCCACAGGAAAACCCGTGGGAGGCCCGCCTCGGGCCGAATCTTTGGGGCATAGCGATCGTGCTTGCGATTCGCGGCGGGGCGCCGCTCCCACAGGAGAGGGGGGTGCTCCCACAGGGAAGCACCCGCCGGCAGACTTCAGAAGCGTCGCACCTGCACGTTGTATTTGCGCAGTGCGTAGCCGATCTGGCGCGGCGTGATGCCGAGCAGGCGGGCCGCCTTGGCCTGCACCCAGCCGCATTGCTGCATGGCCCAGACCAGGCGCTCGTGTTCGTCGTCGGGTGGCGCGTCGCCGGATGCGGTGGCCGGGGCCGCCGCTGCGCCAGGAGCTGTAACAGGACTGGGCAGGCGCGCGCGCGCGACCGGCAATACCACCGACTCCCGCTGGGTGGTGGTGTAGCCCTGCAGCACCAGCGAGAAGCACTTGCCGTGCTGGCAGGGCATGTCGGTGGCGCGGATCGTGTCGCCGCGGGTCATGGTGGCGCAGCGCTCGACGCAGTTTTCCAGTTCCCGCACGTTACCCGGCCAGTTGCACTCCAGCATGATCTGCAGCGCCTCGGGGCTGAGCGTGATGGCGCGGTGGCTTTCCTCGTTGTAGCGGGACAGGAAGTGCTCGACCAGCGGCGGGATGTCCTCGCGCCGCTCGCGCAGCGGCGGCATGAACACCGTCACCACGTTGATGCGGAAGTACAGGTCCTCGCGAAAGGTGCCCTTGCCGACGGCTTCTTCCAGGTTGCGGTTGGTGGCGCAGATCAGGCGCACGTCGACCTTGATCGGCCGGCTGCCGCCGACGCGCTCGAACTCGCGCTCCTGGAGCACGCGCAGCAGCTTGGTCTGGAAGCCCGGCGACACCTCGCCGATTTCGTCCAGGAACAGCGTGCCGCCGTCGGCCAGCTCGAAGCGGCCCTTGCGGTCGGCATGGGCGCCGGTGAAGGCGCCCTTCTCGTGGCCGAACAGTTCCGACTCGAGCAGGTTCTCGGACAGCGCGGCGCAGTTGACGCGCACGAACGGCCCTTCCTTGCGCGGGCTCAGGAAATGAATGGCGCGGGCGATCACTTCCTTGCCGGTGCCGGACTCTCCGCGCAGCAGCACAGTGGCCCGCCCGGCCGCCACCTGGTGCACCTCGGCGAACACTTCCTGCATGCCCTTGCTGGCGCCGATGACGTTGTCGAGCCGGTACTTGGCGTGCAGTTCCTTCTGCAGGCGGCTTTTCTCCTGCAGCAGCTCGGCCCGCTCGGCGGCCACGTTGCTGTGCAGGCGCGCGGTCTGGCCGATCAGGTTCGCCACCATGGTCAGGAAGCGCACGTCGCGCTCGAAATTGGCGGCCTCGTCGGTCACGTCGCGGTCGACCGTGAGCACGCCGACCGTGTCGCGGCCGACCTTGATCGGCACGCCGATGAAGGCGATCACCTGCCCGGCGGCCAGGTCGCGGGCGCCGGTGCGGTTCAGGAACAGCGGTTCCTGGGCGATGTCCGGCACCACGCACGGCGAGCCGGTTTGCAGGATGCGCCCGGTGATGCCCTCGCCGATGCGGTAGTGCGCGCGCAGCACCGCCTCTTCGGACAGGTCGGCGGCGCCGATGGCGCGCAGCTCGTCGCCGGCGTCGAGCAGGCTCACCGTGCCACGCTGCATCCGCATGTAGGAGGCCAGCAGGTTCAGCACGCCGCGCAGCGTGCGCTTCAGGTCCAGGGACGAACTCAGGATCTTGCTGATTTCGTAGATCGCGAGCAGTTCGGTGCCCTGCTGTCTGGGGCTGTCGACCAGCGCCGCTGTGGACATGGGCATACCTCGGCAGGAAGTGGGTATCCACCCGCCAGGGCGCGGGCGTTGTCACCAGTTCAAAGCATGCAATACGGGTGCCAGCCGCGGGAAACCGCCGCCACCGCGCATCGACGGCAGGCGCAAGGCAATCCACCCGGGACCCCGGCCAGACAGCCCGCACATGACCTGTAGCCAACGCGACAAAGCCGACAGACGGCGCACGCGTACCGCAGCCCCGGCGTTGGTGATCGCTTCATATTCAGCTACTTGGCTCGCCTGCCAGAGGCTGGCACACGGCTTGCGTTAGCCCTGCCAGAACCCCGGCCCAGCCGTCCTGTGGCGGCCGAACTCAAGGCGGATGCACACCATGCTCGAACTTCCGGTTTATCTGGACTACGCCGCCACCACACCGGTCGACCCGCGGGTGGTGGCCCGGATGCTGCCCTATCTTGAACAGCATTTCGGCAACCCGGCCAGCCGCTCGCACCGTATTGGGTGGGTGGCCGAGGAAGCCGTGGTCGAGGCGCGCGCCGAAGTGGCGGCGCTGGTCGGCTGCGAGCCGCGCGAGATCGTCTGGACCTCCGGCGCCACCGAGTCCGACAACCTGGCCATCAAGGGCGCCGCGCAGTTCTATCAGGACCGCGGCCGGCACCTGGTGACGGTGACCACCGAGCACAAGGCGGTGCTCGACAGCATGCGGGCGCTCGAGCGCCAGGGCTTCGAGGTGACGTACCTGTCGCCGGACGCCAACGGCCTGCTGGACCCGGACCGCTTCGCCGCCGCGCTGCGCCCGGACACCGTGCTGGCGTCGGTGATGCTGGTCAACAACGAGATCGGCGTGGTGCAGGACATCGCTACGCTGGGCGCGCTGTGCCGCGAGCGGGGCGTGCTGTTTCATGTCGACGCGGCGCAGGCCACCGGCAAGGTGGCGATCGATCTGTCCACCCTGCCGGTCGACCTGATGGCGTTTTCCGCCCACAAGACCTATGGCCCCAAGGGCATCGGCGCGCTGTACGTGCGCCGCCAGCCGCGCGTTCGCCTGGAAGCGCAGATGCACGGCGGCGGCCACGAACGGGGCATGCGCTCCGGCACGCTGCCGACACACCAGATCGTCGGCATGGGCGAGGCCTTCCGCCTGGCGCGCCTTGAAATGGCCGACGACAACGCCCGCATCGCGGCCCTGCACCAGCGTCTGAAAGACGGCCTGATGGCCCTCGACGAAGTACACCTGAACGGCGACGCCGTGCAGCGGGTGCCGCACAACCTGAACCTCTCGTTCGCCTTCGTGGAGGGCGAGTCGCTGATGATGGCCATCAAGGACATCGCCGTGTCCAGCGGCTCGGCCTGCACCTCGGCCAGTCTCGAACCGTCCTACGTGCTGCGCGCGCTGGGACTGCCGGACGAGCTGGCGCACAGCTCGATCCGCTTCAGCCTGGGCCGCTTCACGACCGAAGCCGAAGTCGATTTCGCCATCAGTGAACTGGCCAGCCAGGTCGGTCGCCTGCGCGAGCTGTCGCCACTGTGGGACATGCACCAGCAGGGCGTCGACCTGGCCAGCGTCGAGTGGGCCACGCATTGACCTTCAACCCCTGACCGGAGATTCCCCATGGCGTACAGCGATCGCGTGCTCGACCACTACGAAAACCCGCGCAACGTCGGCAGCCTGGACGTGGCCGATCCACAGGTCGGCACCGGCATGGTCGGCGCGCCGGCCTGCGGCGATGTGATGCGCCTGCAAATCCGCGTCGGCGCGGACGGCGTCATCGAGGACGCCCGCTTCAAGACCTACGGCTGCGGCAGCGCCATTGCGTCCAGCTCACTGGTCACCGAGTGGCTCAAGGGCCGCACGCTCGACCAGGCGCTCGAAATCCAGAACACCGCCATCGCCGAGGAACTGGCGCTGCCGCCGGTGAAGCTGCATTGCTCGGTGCTGGCCGAGGATGCGATCCGCGCCGCCATCGACGACCTGCGCCAGAAACAGGGCGCCCCTGCCTGAAGGAGACCGCCATGAACGACCTTGCATCACCCCTGTTGTTCACGTCCGCCGCCGCCGACAAGGTGCGCACGCTGCTGGATGAGGAAGGCAATCCGGCGCTGAAGCTGCGCGTGTTCGTGTCCGGCGGCGGCTGCTCGGGCTTCCAGTACGGATTCTCGTTCGACGAGCTGGCGGCCGACGACGACACCGCGGTCGAGCGCGACGGCGTCACCCTGCTGGTGGACGCGATGAGCTTCCAGTACCTGTCCGGCGCCGAAATCGACTACCAGGAAGACCTGTCCGGCGCCCGCTTCGTCATCAAGAATCCGAACGCCGCCAGAACCTGCGGCTGCGGCAGTTCCTTCACCGTCTAGGAGCACCCCGCCATGGCCGTCACCCTCACCGAAGCCGCCGCCCGCCACGTCAGCAAGGCCCTGGCCAACCGCGGCCGCGGCGTCGGCCTGCGTCTTGGCGTGCGCACCAGTGGCTGCTCGGGCCTGTCCTACGTGCTCGAATTCGCCGACCAGGCCAGTCCGGACGACCTCAGCTTCCACAGCGGCGGCGTGACCGTACTGGTGGACCCCGGCAGCCTGATCCATGTCGACGGCACGCAGCTGGACTTCGTGCGCGAGGGCTTGAACGAAGGCTTCAAGTTCAACAATCCCAACGCCCGCGGCGAGTGCGGCTGCGGCGAGAGCTTCAGCGCCTGATCGCCATGAGCGCCGCCGTCGATTTCTATGCCCTGCTCGGCCTGCCGCAACGCTTTGCGCTGGACCGCGAGCAGCTCGACGCCGCCTACCGCGAGCGCGCCCGGCACGCCCACCCGGACCGCCATGTGCAGGGCGCCGCCGCCGCGCAGGAGCAGGCGCTCAGTGCCGCCACGGCCATCAACGAGGCCTATCGCATCCTCAAGGACCCCGCGCGGCGCGCTGCCCACCTGCTTGCGCTGCGTGGCGTGGACGCCAGCCAGGCGCGCCCGTCACCGGCCCTGCTGATGCAGCAAATGACCTGGCACGAAACGCTCGACAGCGCCCGCGACAGGGGCGACAGCGAGGCCCTGCAGCGCCTGGGCGCCGAACTGCGGGCGCAGCTTCATGCCTGCGAGGCTCGGCTGGCCGCCGCGCTCGACGCCGTCAGCCCCGACACGGCCAGTGCCTGCCTGCTCGAATTCGGCTTCCTGCGCCGGCTGCTCGACGCCGTGGTCGAGGCCGACGAGGAGGTACACGTCTGATGGCCCTGCTGCAGATTGCCGAGCCCGGCCAGAGCACCGCCCCGCATCAGCATCGCCTGGCGGTGGGCATCGACCTGGGCACCACTCACTCGCTGGTGGCCACGGTGCGCGACGGCCTGCCGACCGTACTGGCGGACGCCGACGGCACGCGCCTGCTGCCGTCGGTGGTGCGCTACCACGCCGATGGCGCGATCAGCGTCGGCGCCGCGGCGCGCGCCGCCCTGGCGGACGATCCGGCCAACACCATCGCCTCGGTCAAGCGTCTGATGGGGCGCGGCCTGCGTGACGTCGCCATCCGGCCCTCGTATCGGCTGCTGGATGCCCCGGGCATGGTGCAAATCGCTACCGCCGGCGGCGTCAAGAGCCCGGTCGAGGTGTCGGCACACATCCTGCGCAGCCTGCGCCAGCGCGCCGAGGCCGCCCTGGGCGGCGAGCTGGTCGGCGCGGTCATCACCGTGCCGGCCTATTTCGACGAGGCGCAGCGCCAGGCCACCAAGGACGCCGCGCGCCTGGCCGGCATCGAGGTGCTGCGCCTGCTGGCCGAACCGACCGCTGCCGCGCTGGCCTACGGCCTGGATCAGGCCGCCGAGGGCGTGTACGCGGTCTACGATCTGGGTGGCGGCACCTTCGACATTTCCGTGCTGCGCCTGACCGGCGGGGTGTTCGAGGTGCTGGCCGTCAATGGCGACGCCGCGCTCGGCGGCGATGATTTCGACCATGTCCTCGCCGACTGGATGGCGGCCCGGGCGCTCCTGGACGCGCCGACGTCCTGCCAGCGCCAGACGCTGCTGGGCCTCGCCCGGGCGGCCAAGGAGGCGCTCAGCGAACGCGCGGAGGTTGCCGTCATACACAGCCTGCCCGGCGGGCAGGTACTGGACCTCACGCTCAGTCGCAGCCAGTTCGAGGCGCTGACAGCCGATCTGGTCGCCCGCACCCTGCCGCCGGTGCGGCGGGCGCTGCGCGATTCCGGCGTTACGGTGGATGAGGTGACCGGCGTGGTGCTGGTCGGCGGCGCCACGCGCATGCCGGCCATCCGTGCCGCGGTGGGGCAGTTTTTCGGCCGCCCGCCGCTGACGGATCTGGACCCGGACGCCGTGGTGGCCATCGGCGCCGCCCTGCAGGCCGATGCGCTGGCCGGTAACCGCAGTGACGATTGGCTGCTGCTGGACGTGATCCCGCTGTCGCTGGGTATCGAGACCCTGGGCGGCCTGACCGAGAAGATCGTCCCCCGCAACAGCACGCTGCCGGTGGCCCGCGCGCAGGACTTCACGACCTTCAAGGATGGCCAGACTGCCATCGCCATCCAGGTGCTGCAGGGCGAGCGCGAGCGGGCCGACCAGTGCCGCGCTCTGGCCCGCTTCGAGCTGCGCGGCATCCCGCCCATGCCGGCCGGTCTGGCGCGGGTGCGCGTCACCTTCCAGGTCGATGCCGACGGCCTGCTGCGCGTCGCCGCCCTCGAACAGACCAGCGGCGTGGCCGCCGAAGTCAGCGTGAAGCCGGCCTACGGCCTCGACGAGCCGACCATCGCCGCCATGCTGGCCGATGCCAGGGCGCATCTGCTGGACGATGCCGACGAGCGGCGCCTGCGCGAGCTGACGGTGGAAAGCGAACGGATCATGCTGGCTACCGCCAGCGCGCTCGAAGCCGACGGTGAGCGGCTGCTCAACGCGGTCGAACGCGGCGCCATCCTCAGCGCCATGGACGCCCTGCGCACGGCGCTGGGCGAGGGCCGGATCGAGCCCATCCGCGTCGCCATGGATGGGCTCGACGCCGTCACCGCCGAGTTCGCCGCCCGCCGCATGGACGTCGCCGTGCACACCGCCCTGACCGGCCAGCACCTGGCGGCGCTTCCCTGATGCCGACCGTCACCGTCCTGCCGCACCCGGAGCTGTGCCCGCAGGGTGCGCGCTTCGAAGCCAGCGCCGGCAGCCATCTGTGCGATGCCCTGGCGGCGCACGGCGTGGCCATCGACCACGCCTGCGCCAAGGCCTGCGTGTGCACCACCTGTCACGTCATCGTGCGCCAGGGTTTCGCTTCGCTGCGCGCCGCCAGCGACGACGAGGAAGACCAGCTCGGCAAGGCCTGGGGCCTGGAAGCGCACTCGCGCCTGTCCTGCCAGGTGCGCATCGCCGGTGCCGATCTGACTGTCGAAATCCCCCGCTACACCCTCAACTACGCCCGCGAAGCCACATGAAGTGGACCGACAGCCAGGCACTGGCCGAGGCGCTCGCCGAGCTTTATCCGCAGGTCGACCCCGCCACCGTGCGGTTCACGGACCTGCGCGCCTGGGTGCTGGCGCTACCCGGCTTCGACGACGCCCCCGAGCGCTGCGGCGAGCGGATTCTGGAAGCCCTGCAGCAGGCCTGGATCGCCGAGCGGGACTGATCGGCCGCCGGCTGTACTGTAGGAGCCCGGCTTTGCCGGGCGATCGTCGCCCTGTAGGAGCCCGGCTTTGCCGGGCGATATCGCGCAGCGAAGCTGCGCTCCTACAAGGATTTCCCCGGTGGCGGGCGCCCAGAATCCACGATGAATTCATTACAACACCTCCCCAGGGGCGCGGCTGCGCGGCGCGTTGGCTTTTCACACGCATCTCGGCCCGCCGGTCAGCAGTGAACCCCGCCGAAAAATCCGCTCTGCGCCCCGGTCCTGCGCCTGGCCCGTCTTTACAACCCGCCCGTCCAGGCGGTTGTCTCCCGATGCCAATTACACCCATCCCAAACGGCGGCTGGGCCGGCGCGCCGTGCGTTATCCTTGCGCTTCGGTTTCGGCCTCAAAACAAACTATTCAGCATCAGGAGGAAAACATGTACCAGGGTTACCAGCGCCTGAAGTTCCAGCGCGACGGCAGCATCCTGACCATCGAGCTGTCGAACCCGACCGCGCGCAATGCGGTCGACGCCGACATGCACGCCGAGCTGGCGCGGGTATTTCTGGAGGTGGCGCTGGACACCGACACGCGCGTGGTGGTGCTGACCGGCGACCCGGACGGTAAGGCCTTCTGTGCCGGCGGTGACCTGAAATGGATCGAGAGCATCGAGGGCAAGGGCGAACGCTACGCGGTGGTGCTCAAGGAGGGCCTGGACATCGTCAAGACCATGACCAACACGCCGCAACCGATCGTGTCGATGATCAACGGCCACGCCATGGGCCTTGGTGCCACCATCGGCCTGTTCGCGGACGTAAGTTTCATGGACGAGACGGCCAAGATCGCCGACCCGCATGTGTCGATCGGTGTGGTGGCCGGCGACGGCGGCGCCATCATCTGGCCGCTGCTGATCGGCCCCAACCGAGCCAAGGAATTCCTGATGACCGGCGATGCCATGACCGGTACCCAGGCCGCTTCGATCGGGCTGGTCAATCACGCCGTACCGGCGGCGGAACTGCAGGACCGCGCCTACGCCTTTGCCCGCAAGCTGGCCAGCGGACCGCAGCTGGCGATCCAGCTGACCAAGCGCTCGGTGAACCTGTTCGTCGGTCAGGTCGTCGAGCAGGTGCTGACCGCCTCGCTGGCCATGGAAGGGCTGACCTTTGCCAGCGCCGATCACCGCGAGGCGCTGCGCGCCTTCTTCGCCAAGGAAAAGCCCAAGTTCCAATAAGCCTGCGCCACCCCTGCCCGCTCGAGAGCACCATGGAAACCATCACCTACGCCGTCGACGGCGCCATCGCCACGATCACGCTGAACCGCCCGCAGGTCCGCAACGCCATGAACGGGCGCATGATCGAGGAGCTGCGCCAGACCCTGGAGGCGGTGAACCTGGACAGCGCCGTGCGGGTGGTGGCGCTGCGCGGCGCGGGACCGGTGTTCTGCGCCGGCGGCGACCTGCGCGACCTGTTCACGGACACCCACCCGGTGGCCATCCGCAACCTCATTGCGCTGCGCATCCGGCCGCTGTCGCGGGCGCTGATCATGCTCGACAAGCCGCTGGTGTGCGCCCTGCAGGGCCCGGTGGCCGGGGCGGGCCTGGCGCTGGCGCTGGCGGCCGATTTCGTCATTGCCACCGAGGAAGCGAGTTTCGTCACCGCCTTCGGCAAGATCGGGGCGATTCCGGACGCCGGCGTCATGTGGCTGCTGGCGCAGCATGTGGGCCTGATGCGCGCCAAGGACATCGTGCTGCGCGCCAGGACCCTGACCGCCGCGCAGGCGCAGGAGCTTGGCATCTACACCGAAGTGGTGCCCAAGGCCGGCTTCGACGATGCCGTGAACGGCCTGGTCGCCGAGCTGGCGGAAGGCGCCACGCTTGCCATGGCCTTTGCCAAGCATGCCCTGCGCGATGCCGTGCGCATGCCCTTCGATGCCTTCATGGATCTCGAATCCGCCGGCCAGGGCCTGATGCATGCCTCGCACGACCACAGCGAGGGCGTGCAGGCCTTTCTGGAAAAGCGCGCGCCGCGCTTCACCGGCCGCTGAGGTGCCCATGGCCATTCAGTGGTGGGAAGACTACGACGCCGACTGGACGCTCACCACCGGTCGGCGCACAGTGACCGAGTTCGACATCCTGAGCTTCGTGACCCTGGTCGGCATGAACGAGGCGCTGTTCATGGACGCCGAGTACATTGCCAACGACACGCCGTTCGGGCGGCGCATCGCTCCCGGCGCGCTGGTGTTCAGCTATGCCGAGGGCCTGGTGATCCAGACCGGCCACCTGCACGGCAGCGCCATTGCCTTCCTGGGTGCCGAACTGAAGATGCAGGGCCCGGTGTACCTGGGCGACACCATCGAAGTGAACGTCTCCCTGGCCAAGCGGCGCGAGACCTCCAAACCCGACCGCGGCCTGGTCACCACCCGCAACCGGGTGACGAATCAGTCCGGCAATGCGGTGCTGGAGTACCTGGCCACGCGCATGCTGCGCCGCCGCCCGGCCTGAGCTGTCCGGCCCGAAACGCCCCTCCCCCACCTGTCTTCGAGAGCCGTCCCATGAGCCACGCATTCAATACCTCCGAAATCGACCAGCTGGAACACACCAGCGGTCAGACCCTGTACGGCGACGGCGCGCTGGTGGTGCTAAAGGGCCTGCTCGAGGCCGGCATCAGCTACTTCGGCGGCTATCCGGGCGCGCCGACGGCCAACCTGATCGACGCCGCCGCCGACGCCTACGAGCCGGTGCTCAAGAAATACGGCGTGTACGTGGAATCGTCGGCCAACGAGATGTCCGCCGCCGCCATGTGCACGGCCTCCGTGTTCGCCCCGGTGCGCGGCGCGGTGACCTGGAAAGTGCTCGGCAACGGCGTATCGACCGACGTGGTCGATCACGTGTCGCAGATCGGCCCGCTGGGCGGCTGCGTGCTGGTGGTCGGCGAGGACTACGGCGTGTCCAGCACCACCGTCGCCCAGCGCACGCTTCCCTGGGCCATGAAGTCCGGGATCATCGTGGTCGACCCGCGCGCCGACCAGCAGCTGCTGCTGCGCATGACGCGCGAGAGCTTCGAGCTGTCCGAGGCATCGACCAGCGTGGTGGCCCTGCTGCTGCGCCCGCAGTTGTCGCATGCCAACGCGCAGGTCACCGTCGGCGACAACCGCATCGGCCAGTACAACGTCATCAGCAAGCTGAAGGAAGGCATCAAGGATCCGGCCCGCTACCCGCTGCCGCCCAACACCCAGCGCCAGGAACTCGAGCGCTACCGCGACCGCCTGCCCAAGGCGCGCGAGTACATCGTCCAGCACGGCCTGAACGAGATTTTCGGCGCCCCGGACGCGCCGATCGGCATCATCACCCACGGCACCGTGTTCAACACCGTGATGCGCGTGCTGGCCAATCTGGGCCTGGCCGACGAGGACGGGGTCACGGACCCGGCCATCAGCGTGCTGCAACTGAACGTCGTCTACCCGCTGTGCGACGAGCAGATCATCGATTTCATCAAGGACAAGCGCGAGGTGCTGCTGGTCGAGGAAGGCCAGCCGGACCTGATGGAGCAGCAGATCCGCGCCCTGCTGCACCAGCGCGGCATCGCCACGCCGTTTCACGGCCACGACCTGATCCCCGGCGTCGGCGAACTGGTGCCCGGCCGGGTGTTGCCGGCGCTGGCGCAGTTCATGGCGCGCCTGCTGCCGGACCGCGCCGAGGCCATCAGCGCCACCGCCAACGGCTATGTGGAGCGCCAGAAGCTGGCCGCGACACTGTTCCCCAAACCGGTCACGCCGCGCCCGCCGACCTTTTGCACCGGCTGTCCGGAGCGGCCCGTGTTCAGCATGATGAAGATCAACGAGATGCTCACCGGCCAGAAGGACTGGCACGCCACCGACGTCGGCTGCTACGGCATGGCGGGCCTGGCGCCCTTCCACATGGCCGATTCCAACATCGGCATGGGCGGCGGTCTTGCGGCCGCCACGGCGCTGTCGGCCATCTCGGAACAGAAGAACGTCTCGGTAGTCGGCGACGGCACGCTGTGGCACTCGGCGCTGAACACCTGCGTCGTGAACGGTCTCTACAACAAGCAGGACGCCACCTATCTGGTGCTCGACAACAAGTGGACCGCCATGACCGGCGCCCACGAGAACCCCAACTCCGGTCCGCAGCTGACCGGCCAGGCCAGCGGCGGCGTGTTCAACATCGAGCGCACCTTCAAGGGCCTGGGCGTCAAGCACGTCGAGAAGGCCAATCCCTACAACTTCCGCGACTTCCAGAAGAAGCTGAAGAAAATCCAGGCCGATCCGGACCCGCAGCTGCGGGTGCTGATCTCGGAGGCCGAGTGCCAGCTGCAGCGCCAGCGCACGGTCAAGCCCATGCGCGCCAAGGCGATTGCCGAAGGCAAGCGCACCGAGGTCGAGCGCCTGGGCGTGGACGAGGAAGTCTGCGTCGGCGATCACTCCTGCATGCGCGTCAACGGCTGCCCGTCGCTGACGCTGGAAGAATCCCCCAACACGCTCAAGACCGCGCCGGTAGCGGCCATCGACACCACCTGCGTCGGCTGCGGCGTGTGTGGCGAAATCGCCCACGCCGCCCAGCTGTGTCCGTCCTTTCACAAGGTGACCGTGGTGCGCAACGCCAGCCGCTTCGAGCGCTTCATGCAACGCCTCAGCGAGCGCCTGCTGCCGGCGCTGCGCGCCGCCTGAGAGCTTGTGAATTCCACAAGCTCTCAGGCCGGCCAGGGATGGCCGGTCGCGGATCGAGCGCGCAAGGGCTCGATCCGCGGGAGCAAGCCCGGGCGTGTACCGGACTTGCGACACAAGAAATGCACAGGACGTGCATTTCTTAACAAACTCTGACTCCGGAACCAACCTATGCCACGGCAAAACCGCGCCACGCGCATCCTCATCGGCACCGTCGGCGGCCAGGGCGGCGGCGTCCTGAGCGACTGGATGGTCAAGGGCCTGATCAACGCCGGCTGGCAGGCGCAGAGCATCGGCCTGCTCGGCCTGTCGCAGCGGGCAGGTTCAGTTATCTACTATGTCGAGGCGCGGCCGCACGGCGACAAGCCGCCTATCCTGTCCGCCTACGCCGTGCCGGGCGACGTGGACCTGCTGCTGAGCCAGGAATTCCTGGAACTGGGCCGGCTGCTGCAGGGCGGTTTCGCGCACCCGGACTGCACCATCATCGCCAACACCTACCGCTACTACGGCACGCTGGAAAAAACCCCGGCCGAGGGCGGCATCTACCCGTCCGGCGTCATCCGCAAGGCGGCCGAGACGCTGTCCGCCGACAGCTACCTGTTCCACGCCCAGGAAGTGGTGGCACAGGCCGGCCTGTCGCTGCTGTCGAGCAATGCCGTGCTGCTGGGCGCCGTGGTGGCGAGCAAGGTGTTCGACCTGCCGGCGGAGCCGTTCCATGCGGCTATCAAGGAAGCCGAGGTCGGGGTCGCCGACAACCTGAAAGCCTTCGACCTTGGCTACCGGATGATGCGGGACGGCACCCTGCCGCGCGCCCTGTTCAAGGAAAGCGAGGTGCTGGACTGGCAGCAGCTGGCGCAGCAGCGCGAACAGGCCCTGCCGCAACGCCGGCGCAGCGACTACCGCAGCCTGCTGGATCAGGCGCGCAGCGCCGTGCCGCCGCTGTCGCGCATTTTTGCCGAGGCCTGCTACCGCCTGCTGGACTTCCAGGACGCCGCCTACGTGCGCGACTACATCGCCCGCGTGCAGGAAGTCCACGCCGCCGAGACCGCCAAATCGGGATCTGATAGCTCAATCGTTACAGCAAGTTATGCACAGCACCTTGCCAACTGGATGAGCTACGAAGACGCCCAGCGCGTGGCGCAGCTGAAGCTGCGGCCAGAGCGTTTCGCCAAGATGCGCCAGGATCACAGCGTGCGCGGCGAGGACCCGTTCTGGGTGGACGACTTCCTGGCCCCGGACCCGCCGCAGATCTACGGCATGCTGCCGGCGCCGATCGGCCGCTGGATACGCGCCCGCGGCCAGCGCTGGCGCGCGGACTTCGATCACATGTCCATGCCCATGCGCGTGCGCATCAACCGGCCCTGGGGCTATCTGACCATGTCCCTGGTCGCGGCCATGCGTCATCTGCGCCGCCGCTCCCTGCGCCATCACGAGGAACTGATCCTGCTGCGACGCTGGCGCGACGCCGTGCTGCACTGGCTGGGGCGCGATGCAACGCTCGGCCGGCTGGCCGCCGATGCCGGCCGCGTGGTCAAGGGCTACGGCCGCGTGCGCGACAAGGCGCTGGATGATCTTTGGATGTTCATCGACCAGGGCCTGCCGCTGCTCGAACAGCTCAGCGCAGCCGGCAGTGACGCCGCGGCCGTGGGCGACGAGGCTCTGAAACTGCTGGCAAGCGAAGCCGGCAAGGGCGCCGCCTGCCTGTACCTGCTGCGCGACCGCCTGGCCGCGGCCCTGCCGGCATCCAGCGCCGCGGCTTAGGCACAAGCCCCATGCAGGTCACCTTGCGTCACGCCGGCCGGTCCGAAGTCAGCTTCGACTGCGCGGCGGACGACACGGTGCTGGTCGCCGCCCGCCGTGCCGGCGTAACGCTGCACGTAGCCTGCGAACAGGGCGGCTGCGGCGCCTGCCGGGCGCGCGTGGTGCAAGGCACGGTGCACTATCCCCTGCCCGCCTCGTCGCGCTGGCTGGATGAAGGATCAGGCAGCGAGGACTACACCCTGCTGTGCCGGGCTGCGCCGACCAGCGCGTTGATAGTTGAAACCGCCCATCCATGGCGACTGCGCGAAAGTGCACCGCTGTCGCGCATTCTGAGCGGATAATCGAACACACCTGACGGGGCGCCAGACCCCGAACACCCCACAGAGGAGCCAGACATGGCCATCAGCCGATTTTCATACGCGAGCATGAACGTCATGGACGTCGAGGCCGCCGTGCGGCATTACGTGCACGTGGTGGGCCTGCGAGAAACCGATCGCGACGCCGACGGACGCGTCTACCTGCAAGCCGCCGACACCCAGGACCACCACTGCGTGATCCTGAATCCGGCCAAGACCGCCGGCGTCGAGCACCTGGGCTTCAAGGTCAGCGATCCGGCCGACCTCGACGAAGCGACTGCCGCCGTAACAGCGTACGGCTTGCCCGTAACGCGGGTGCCGGCCGGCGCAGTCAAGGGCCAGGGCGAGGGCGTGCGCTTTCCGCTACCGTCCGGGCAACACATGATGCTCTATTACCATGCGGACAAAGTGGGCTACCTGACCGGCATGGAAAACCCGAATCCGGTGTCCGCGCACAGCACGCCGGGCGGACGCGTGACGCACCTGGATCACACCCTGATCTCGGCTCAGAACCCGGGCGATGACGTCAAGTTTCTGACCGAAGTGCTTGATTTCTCGTTGACAGAGAAAGTCGTCGATCCGGCCGGCAACACGCTGGCGGCGTTCCTGACCTGCGGCCACACCATGCACGACCTGGCCATCGGCCCCGGTCCGGACAACCATTTCCACCACATGGCCTTCGGCATGGACAGCCGCACCGAGGTCATCCACGGCGTCGACCTGCTGAAGGAAAAAGCCGTCCCGGCGCTCGAATACGGCATCACCCGCCACGGCATCGCGGGCGTGACCACCATTTATTTCCACGACCCGTCCGGCAATCGCAACGAGTTCTACAACGGCGCCTATCTGGCCCCCGGCGCGCCCGGTTGGGTGCCGCCCATCGTGTGGCAGGCCGAGCATTTCCCGCGCGGCGCGTTCTATTACGAGAACGCCGTGCCGGAAGCTTTTTTTGCGGAAGTCACCTGACCTGACGTTCGGCAATACGATCCACCACGCGGCCCGCGTCGGCGGGCAAAGGAGAAACCGGGCATGGCCCTGAAACACGGCGGCATCATTCGCATCGCCTATGTGCGCCTGGCGCTGAACGACTCGCGCCTGCGTCAGGCCCAGTTCTTCTATTGCGATTCCCTGGGCCTGGTCGAGACCTACCGCCAGCCGGATCGGCTATACCTGCGCTGCTGGCACGAGGCCTTCCCCTACTCCCTGGTGCTGGACGAGGCGCCCGAGAATCGGCTGGTTGAAATCGGCTTCCAGGTCCGAGATGCGAACGATCTGAAACAGCTTGAAAACAACGTGATAAAAGCCGGAGTCGAAGTCACTCATGAGACGGCCGGGATTCTGTCCGGCATGGGCGAATCCATCACCTTCGCCATCCCCGGCGGCCCCACGCTGCGCCTGTTCGCCGACCTGCCGCAGATCGGCTACATGACCGGCTTCGACTCGCCCGACTGGGTCACGCCGCGTCCGCTGCGCGGCACCCCGGCGCCGTTTTTCCTGAATCACGCCGGCATCACCGTCACGGACCCGCAGGCGGCGGTGGACTTCCTGACCCGGGCGCTGGGCTTCGTGATTTCCGAGCGCATCGACAGCGACGACGGCCAGCGGCTGCTGTCGGCGCTGCTGTTCAGGATGCAGAAGGAAGCCGGCGGCCAGGAGCTGGCCATCTTCCCCGGCCCGGCCGGGCACCTGCACCACATCGCGTTTACCAAGGAAGACCCGAACGACATCCTGATCGACGGCCAGTACCTGCGCGAGGCGGGCGTGAACATCGACATCTACGGCCCGACCCGCCAGTCCTACGGCAAGACCTTCTCGCTGCACTTCCACGACCCGTTCGGCGTGCGCCTGGAGCTGTGCGCCGGCGGACGCATCACCGAAGTGCACCCGGAATTCGAGGCCGTGCGCTGGACCGAGTCGCAACTGGGCAAGGCGCTGTCGTACTTCGATCGGGACCTGCAGGCGGCGTTCCTGCAGCCGTCGCTATAACGCCCCCTACACCAACACCCCGTCGTCCTGAGGAGCGCAGCGACGTGAGGACCTTGCCTTTTCCGCCCGCCGGTACGCCACCGGCAGACCAAAGGCAAGGTTGCCACGTCGCGCTGCGCGCTCCTCGCAACGACGGGCGTGGGGCGGTGATATGTCGGCGGGTAAAGCACGCCGTACGCGCCGCGCCACATCAACACCCCGTCGTCCTGAGGAGCGTAGCGACGTGAGGACCTTGTCTTTCCAGCCGGCAAACCAAAGGCAAGGTCGCCACGTCGCGCTGCGCGCTCCTCGCAACGACGGAGGATCATTGGTGCCGATCAGGTTCAGAGGTTTCCTTACCACCCAAGTGAGCAGACCCGTGGCGAAAGAATTTTTCGTGTACATCCTGACCAACCCCGGCAATAGAGTCCTCTACACAGGGGTAACCAGTGACCTTGGCCGTCGTTTGCAAGCCCATCAAAGCAGAGCAACGCCGGGTTTTACTGAACGCTATCACTGTCAAAAACTCATCTGGTGTGAGCGTCACCCCTCGGCCGAGAGCGCGATCACACGGGAAAAGCAAATCAAATCCTGGCGCAGGCAACGCAAATTGGACCTGATCGGAGAGTTGAACCCGACGTGGAAAGACCTGTCTGCCGATATCGGGATCTTGTAGCGTCGACAGGCAGGGTTGCCGGGTCGTGCTGACCCACCGCACCGCACCAACCCCCGTCGTCCTGAGGAGCGCAGCGACGTGAGGACCTTGCCTTTCCGTCCAGCCGTTACGCCTCCGGCAGACCAAAGGCAAGGTTGCCACGTCGCGCTACGCGCTCCTCGCAACGACGGGGGTGGGGCGGTGATGGTCGGCAGGTAGCGCGCGCTGTCCGCACCGCGCCACACCAACACCCCGTCGTCCTGAGGAGCGCCAGCGACGTGAGGACCTTGTCTTTTCTGGAAGATACGGCGCGGCGCCCAAACGAGCGCCACGCCACATAGCGAGTCGTGACCGAATCAGGAAGCGCGTCGACGCAGCACCAGACCGGCCACCAGCAAGCCGCTGCCCAGCAGGGCAGTGGTGGTGGGCTCGGGAACCGCGGTGAAATTCACCGTCAGAACCGCGTTGCGATAGTCGAAATCCCCACTAACGGCCTTGAGAGTGAACGCAAGCGGAGTGAAATGATCGGGCGGTAGAAGTTTGTCAGCAACATCGATGGCCCAGTAATTTTGTGTGGCCGCACCAGTAACCTGCAGTGGATCGACAACCGGATCATCGCCTTCAAGCAACACTGCGTCAGCATATTCGTTCGGCGGATCGCCCCCGTCATCGCCCAACAACACGGTCAGAGTCGCAGAGGTGATCGAGGCCCACAGCGAACTGTCGTAGATAATGGAGATATCTCGCGTGTTCGGGGACGTCAACGGCACATCGACATCCTGTCGAATGCCGCCAACGCCAGTCTCGGCGTAGTAAACGATGGTATCCGCCGAAGCAGCGCCGGCATACGCCACTGCGGCTGTCAGGAACATAGCACCAAGGCTCTTCTTCATCGCACTATCCTCAAGTCGTGTGAATTCCCTCGACTGGCGAAGCGACTGTAGCCGGGGTTTTTTACGTTTCGGCTACAGCCGCTGGCCGACGGGCACTGGCTCATCCGTGACCATCATGGCAAGTTGGCCGGAGCGCCAGGGGCGAGGGCCGCCCCGCCAAATCCGTCGACAAAACCCACAGCTCCGGAAAGGCAAGGTCCTCACGTCGCTGCGCTCCTCAGGACGACGGGAGGTTGTTGTTGCGAACGGGGTGTTGATACTGCGGCGGCGGCGATGCGGCGCGGACAGCGCGTCGTGACCGTCGGCGTACAACGCCCCACCCCGTCGTTGCGAGGAGCGCGTCAGCGCGACGCGGCAACCTTGCCTTTGGTTGCGCGGGGGCGTAACGGCTGGCCGGAAAGGCAAGGTCCTCACGTCGCTGACGCTCCTCAGGACGACGGGAGGTTGTTGTTGCGAACGGGGTGTTGATACTGCGGCGGCGGCGATGCGGCGCGGACAGCGCGCCGTGACCGTCGGCGTACAACGTCCCACCCCGTCGTTGCGAGGAGCGCGTCAGCGCGACGCGGCAACCTTGCCTTTGGTTGCGCCTGGGCGTAACGGCTGGCCGGAAAGGCAAGGCCCTCACGTCGCTGCGCTCCTCAGGACGACGGGGTTTAAGGCAAGGTCTCACGTCGCTACGCTCCTCAGGACGACGGCGGTTGTTGTTGCGAACGGGTGCGGTGCGGCGTGTTGGTGCTGCGCGGCACGGCGCAGCGCAGCGCGGACAGCGCGCCGTGCCTGCCGGCGTACAACGCCGCACCCCGCCGGCGTATCAACGCCCCACGCCCGTCGTTGCGAGGAGCGCGCAGCGCGACGTGGCAACCTTGCCTTTGGTTTGCCGGGGCGTAACGGCTGGCCGGAAAGGCAAGGTCCTCACGTCGCTGGCGCTCCTCAGGACGACGGGAGGTTGTTGTTGCGAACGGGGTGTTGATACTGCGGCGGCGGCGGTGCAGCGAGGACAGCGCGCCCTGCCCGCCGGAGCACAACGCCCCACCCCGCCGCCGTATCAACGCCACACCCCGTCGTTGCGAGGAGCGCGCAGCGCGACGTGGCAACCTTGCCTTTCACTCCGCTCCGCGTCTCGATATCCCGCGCAACAACTGCCGTCCCGCCCACCACACGAACAGCGTGTTGGTCACCAGATAGCGCCGCCACAGCCGCCGCGGCTCGCTTGCCAAGCGGTGCAACCACTCCAGCCCCCGGCGCTGCATCCACAGCGGTGCCCGTTGCACGGTACCGGCGTGGAAATCGAAGGCCGCGCCCACGCCGATCATCACCGCCTGCACCCGCCCGCGTTGCTCGGCCATCCAGCGTTCCTGCTTGGGGCAGCCCAGGCCCACGAACACAATGCCCGCGCCGCTGGCGTTGATCCGCTCCACCGCCGCCGCGTCCTCCTGCGGCGTCAGTGCGCGGAACGGCGGCGATTCCATCGCCATCCGCAGCGCCGGAAACGCCTCACGCAAACGCGCCTCCAGCAACGCCAGCGTGGCCGGCGCGGCGCCATAGCAATAAATCGGCAGCCCCTCGACCGCGCAGCGCTCGCACAGCGCCCACATCAGATCCGGCCCGCTGATGCGCGGCTGCCCGGCAAAGCCCAGGCGGCGCAGCATCCACGCCACCGGCGCCCCGTCCGGCGTCGCCATGTCGGAACCGTTGATGATGTCCCGATACGCCGCATCCCGCGCCGCGCTCACCACTACGTGCACGTTGCAGATCGTCACATAGCGCGACTCACGCGCCCGGGCCCAGCCGAGCAGGCGCTCCAGCGCGACATCCCATGCCAGAACATCGACCTGCGCGCCGAGCACATTGCCGACCCGGCGGGCAGACTGCGGATTGTCAATCACTGGCATTCGAAGACCCGTCCGGATCGAGGTTGATTCCTAAAACAGTCATGATCGTCCTGTGGGAGCAGCGCCCCGTGGGAGCGGCGCCCCCGCCGCGAATCCTGCAATCAGCCATTCGGCCCGAGGCGGGCCTCTCACGCCTTGCTCAAGCCGGTCGGCCCGGGGCCTGCCCCCCACACGGGGGCGCCTCGCAGACGGGGCGTCAACTGGCTGGCGGCCCGCTCATCGACCCGCCAGCTCCTCCTCGATCAGCTGGGCGCCGCGCCAGGCAATCGCCATCGTCGCGGCGTTGGTATGGGCCGACACCAGACTTGGCATGATGGCGCAGTCGATCACCCGCAGGCCGGTGACGCCATGCACGCGCAGGCGCGCGTCGACCACCGCCAGCGGGTCCCAACCCATCTTGCAGGTGCCGGCCGGGTGGGCCACCGGGCCGCCGAACTCGCTGTGGAAGGCCAGCGCGTCCTGATCGGTCTGCACCTGTGCGCCGGGGCTGGTTTCCTCGACCAGCTTTTCGGCCAGCGGCGACTGGGCGGCCAGATTCCGGATGTAGCGCAGGATGCGTCCGCTCATCTGGCGGTCGCCGTCGGTGCTGAAAAAGCCGGATTGGATGCGCGGCGCGGCAGCCGGATCGCGGCTCGTGATCATGACGCTGCCCTGGCTTTCCGGGCGCAACTGGTAGCCGAAAATCTGCATGCCGTGGGCCTGCTCGAAGGCCATCGACATCCTGCCGGGCGTGAGCGAGAACGGCGCCATGACCAGCTCCACGTCGGGGCGGGTCAGGTCCGGCGAGCTGCGCACGAAGGCCACCACGTCGTGCGAGCCGGTGGCCATCAGGCCCTTTCGCGTGAGCAGGTACTGCAACACGTTGCGGCCCAGGCGCCAGCCGCCGAACTGGCGGTTCAGGCCGATCGGCTCGCGCAGGCGAAACTGCACCATCATCATGCGGTGCTCGCGCAGGTTCTGGCCGACGCCCGGCAGGTCGCTGACCACATGGATGCCCAGGTCGGTCAGGTGCTGCGCCGGGCCGATGCCGGACAGTTGCAGCAGCTGCGGCGATTGCAGCGTGCCGCCGGCCAGAATCACTTCCCTGCCGCAGCGGTATTCCTGCGGCCGGCCATTGAGTGTGCCGGCGATACCCACCGCGCGCGTGCCTTCGAACAGCACCCGCCCGGCCAGAAAGCCGGTCACCACGCGCAGGTTCGGACGGTTCATGACCGGGCGCAGGAAGGCCGTTGCGGCGTCCTCGCGGCGGCCGTTGCGGATGGTGAACTGCACGTAGCCGATGCCTTCCTGCTCGGGCCGGTTCAGGTCGTTCTTGACCGCAAGGCCGAGCCGACTGCCGGCGGCGATGGCGGCGTCGCACAGGGGATGCGGGTTCGGGTGGTTGCTGATGTGCAGCGGTCCGCCGGCGCCGCGCACCTCATCGGCACCCAGCTCGTGGTCCTCCATGGCCTTGAAGCAGGGCGCGATGTCTGCCCAGCCCCAGCCGGGGTTGCCGGCGGCGGCCCAGTCGTCGAAATCCTGCGGCTGGCCGCGGGTATAGAACATGCCGTTGACGGTGCTGGAGCCGCCCAGCATGCGCCCGCGGGGCCAGGATTCGGACGCGTTGCCGTTGCCCGGCTCCGGCTGCGTATCGAAGCGGCGCACGTGGTGCTGGTCGAATATCAGCTTGCCGAAGCCCTTGGGCATGCGCACGATCAGGCTGTTGTCGTCCTTGCCGGCTTCCAGCAGCAGCACGCTGTGCTTGCCGCTGGCGGTCAGCCGGTTGGCCAGCACGCAGCCGGCCGAACCGGCGCCCACGATGATGAAATCTGCATCCAACGGATTACTCCTCCCTGGTTTGTTGTCCGTTTTCGGCAGGCGACCGTGCCCGCCGAAACATCAGCGTCGGTCGGTATGCCCGCTGTCAGGGCGCCCGGCAAGCCGGCTTGCGACCCTGGGCCCGGGCCTGCTGGTACAGCTCCAGCGCCTGCGGCAGACGGTTTTGCAGCGCCTCGATGCGACCACCCGGCGAGGGGTGCGTGGACAGGAAGGCCGGCGGCCCGCCGCCGCTGGCGCGCTCCATGTTCTGCCACAGGGCGACGCTTTGCCGCGGATCGAAGCCGGCGCGCGCCATCAGGTCCAGGCCCAGCAGATCGGCCTCGCTCTCCTGCGTGCGCGAGAACGGCAGCAGCACGCCGACCTGCGCGCCGACACCGAGCAGGCCCATCAGCTGCTGCTTGGCCGGCGACATGCTGCCGCTGATGGCCTGCGCGGCCTGCAGGCCGGTGTCCACGACGGCCTGGTTCGACAGCCGCTCGCCGGAATGGCGGGCCAGCACGTGCGCCACCTCGTGGCCGACCACCGTGGCCAGCTGATCCTGGTTGGTTGCGACTTTCAGAAGGCCGCTGTTGACACCGATCTTGCCGCCCGGCAGCGCGAAGGCGTTGGCCGAGTCGTCCCGAAACAGCGTCACCTGCCAGGACTGGCCGTTGCCCGGCAGCACCGCGGTGATGGCATCGGCCACGCAGCGTACGTAGGCGTTGGCGGCCGGATTGGCGTCGGTGGGCTGTTTTTTCCGGATGTCGTCGTAGGCGGCCAGGCCCATCTGCGACAGGTCCGTGTCCGAGAACAACTGCAGCTGGCTGCGGCCCAGCGGCGAGGTGGTACAGGCGGCCAGCACGGCCAGGGGCAGCAGGAAAAACAGGCGCTTGAGCATGATGCGCAAAGACTCCGAGTGGGCTTGCGGAGGATGGAACGGGCGTTCAGCGTGCGTTCAGGCAGACCGCCCTAACGTGGCGTCACGCAGCGGGGATGGGCCCCGCGGCGAATCCCCGTGGAGGGATATGCCATGACTACCGGAAGGGTACTTAAAAATCTGCTGTTGATGTCGGCGCTGTCGGGCGCATTACTGCTGGCCGCGCCGACCCAGGCCGGCGAGCGTTACCTCGGCCAGCATCACGAGTATCGCCATCACGGCGGTGACCGGCATGGTGGCAGCCACTGGCGGGGCCACGATCGACGCCACGATCGGCATGGTGGGCATGGCTATCGGCATGGCTGGGGCCATCGTTCGTATGGCCACTACTACGCCCCGCCGCGTCACTACCACCGTCACTATCGCGGCTGCGGACACGTCGGCTACTACGAAAGCGGACTGGTCGGCTTCCTGGTCGACTACAGCCGTTACGACGACTGAGACCACGGGTGCGCGGAGGACACGACCATGAAACTGACACGGCTGCTGGTGATCCTGCCCCTGTTTGCCGGCTGCGCCAACAATGCCGCGGCCGGCTATCGGGGCGACCGCGACCGCTACTACGTCGACGCCCGGGTGGTTCACGTCGAACCGATGTACCGCACGGTGCGCGTGGAGCAACCCCGGCGCGAGTGCTGGGACGAGGAGGTGTACGTCGAGCGGCCCGGTTATCGCTCGCACACCGGCGTCATCCTGGGTGGCATCGTCGGCGGCGTGCTGGGGCACGAACTGGGCGGGCGTCACCACGAAGGGATAGCAACCGCCGCCGGCACGGTGCTGGGTGCCTCGGTCGGGCGCGACCTGAGCAACCGGCGCCGCAGCGATGATGGTTACTACACCTCGCGCGAGCGCTGCGAAGTACGCCACGAGTACACTTCCGAGCAGCGCATCGACGGCTATCGGGTGACCTACGCCTACGCCGGCCGCGAACACGTGACCATCACCGACTACGAGCCCGGTGAACGAATCCGCGTGCGCGTGGCGGTGCAGCCACAGGATGAATACTGAGCGCCCGCGCCGGGCGCGGGACAGCACCATGAAGCGCACACGACACGGTCTTCGCCTCGCCATCTGTCTGCTCATACTGGCAGTCAGTGGTCCAGTGTTCGCCGACCGGGCGCTGGGCGGTTCCGATGACCGCCGCGGCTACCAGCGCGACGACGATCGGCGCGGCAGCTATCAGTCCAATGACCGGCGGCGCGAATACGGCAGCTCCGATCGCGGCTCGAGCCGGTCACGATCCGGCGAACGCACGCGGGCCGAAGATCGGCCGCTGGGCACCTCGTACGATGACCACCGCGGCCGCTCCCGCGACGATCAATGGGAACGCCAGGACGACCGGTACCGCAATCCGGACCAGCGCAACCGCCACGGCAACGATGCCCGGCGTGCGGCCGATGCCGTGCGCCGCGATGAGCGCGGCCGGGTGCTGTCGTCGGAGCCCACCGATGATCGCGGCTACCGGGTGCGCGTGCTGACCCCGGACGGCTACGTGCGCGAGCGCTATGTCGACCCGCGCGACGACCGGCAGCGCTGAGCGAGCCGCACAGACATGCGTGCCCTGGTGGTCGAGGACGATGCCGCGCTGCGCGAGCAGCTGGTCGGCGGCCTGAGTGCGGCCGGCTTCGTTGTCGACAGCGCCGGCGACGGCATGGAAGCGGAGTACTACGGCCTGGAATTTCCCTACGACGTGGCCGTCATCGACCTTGGCCTGCCGCGGCGCGACGGCATGGCGGTGATCCGCCGCCTGCGCGCGCGCGGCAGCCGCTACCCGATCCTGATCCTGACCGCCCGCGACAACTGGCAGGACAAGGTGGCCGGCCTGGATGCCGGCGCCGACGATTACCTGGTCAAACCGTTCGAGATGGCGGAGCTGATCGCTCGCCTGCGGGCGCTGATCCGGCGCACCGCCGGCTGGGCCGACAGCGTCATCGCCTGCCCGCCGCTGCGGCTCGACACCCGCGAGAGGCGCGCCTATATCGACGACACGGAGCTCGACCTGACCGCCTACGAATACCAGGTACTCGAATACCTGATCCTGCACGCCGGCGAGGTCGTGTCCAAGACCGAGCTGACCGAACACCTGTACCCGGACGACGCCAGCCGCGACAGCAACGTGCTGGAAGTTTTCATCCGCCGTCTGCGCCAGAAGCTCGACCCGGACGAACGCCTGAATCCGATCGAGACCCTGCGCGGGCGCGGCTACCGGCTGGCGCTGCGCCGGGCCTGAATGGGCTCGATCCGGCGCCGCCTGCTGCTGTCGTCGCTGCTGGTGCTGGCGGTGTTCCTGGGCGCCACCGCGGTGGCGCTGGACCGGGCCTATCGCGACAGTGCCGAAAACGCCCTGCGGGCCCGACTGAAAACGGAGATATTTGCCCTGCTGTCGGCCGCCGAGCTGCGGCGCGGCACGCTGGAACTGCCCCAGGATCTGCCCGAAAGCCGGCTCGAAGTGCCCGGCTCCGGGCGCTACGCCGAAGTCAGTGCCCGCGACGGCAAGGTGCTGTGGCGCTCGCCCTCGTCGGTGGGACTGAATCTGCCGTTCGTGCGCGGCCTCGCGCCGGGACGTGAATCCTGGACCCGCGTGCGTGCCGACGGCGAGACGCTGCTGGCGTACAGCTTCGGCGTCGGCTGGGAAGTCCAGGGCGGCGCGGCGCAGCAGTTCACGTTTTCCGTTGCCGCGCGCCTGGACGAGCTGGCGGCCGAGATCGGCCAGTTCGAAACCACCCTCATGCTGTGGCTGGGCGGCGCCGCCGCCCTGCTGCTGCTGACGCAGATGCTGATCCTGCGCTGGGGCCTGCGCCCGCTGCGGCAGGTGGCAGACGACCTGCGCGTCATCGAGCGCGGCGAGCGCGACGATCTGGCCGGCCGCTATCCGGCCGAACTGTTGCCCCTCACGGACGGCCTGAACGCGCTGCTGCGCCACGAACGCGCCCAGCTGCTGCGCCAGCGAAACGCGCTGGCGGATCTGGCCCACAGCATCAAGACGCCGCTGGCGGTGCTGCGCAACGCCGCGGCCGATGCACCGCCGGCCCAGCAGCGCCTGCTGACGGACGCCGTCGATGGCATCGATGCCTCGCTGGCCTACCAGGCGCGGCGTGCCGCTGCCTCCGGCCGCACCACGTTCACCGCCGCGGTGGGCGTGGCGCAGGTGGCCGCCCGCATCATGGCGGGCCTGGACAAGGTCTACGCCGACAAGGGCGTGGCCGCAGAACTGGACGACCCGCACGGCGGACAGTTCGCCGGCGACGCGGGTGACCTGTACGAACTGCTCGGCTGCCTGCTCGACAACGCCTACAAGTGGTGCGAACGGCAGGTGTGGCTGAGCGTGCAGCCGACCGGCGGCGACGGAATTGACCCGCGCAGTCTTGAACTGACGCTCGAGGACGACGGCCCCGGCGTGCCGCCGCCGCTGCGCGAGGCGGTCCTGGAGCGCGGTGCCCGCGCCGACCGGCGCGTGCCGGGCCAAGGCATCGGCCTGGCCGTGGTGCGCGACATCGCCATCGCCTACGGTGGCAGCCTCGACATCGACGACTCGCCGCGGCTGGGCGGGGCGCGGATTACGGTGCGTCTGCCCGCCGGTTGAGGACTTCGCCGGTCATCCGCAAAGCGGGTACAGTTCCAATCGCGAGGCCAACCATCGCTCGGTGAGCAGGAGGCGGGCATGAACAAACCGGTTGCAAGCCGTTGGGCGCAGCAGTTTCCGCAGTTGGGTACCGATCCGGTGCCAGTCGAGGCGCTGCTGTCGGATGAGTACTTCCAGCGCGAGAAGGAACGGCTGTTCAAGCGCACGTGGCTGAAGCTGGCGCGGGTCGAGGAGCTGCCGGCGGCCGGATCGTGGAAGCTCAAGCCGTTGCCGATCTGGGACTCGTCGATCATCCTGGTACGCGGCCAGGACGGGCAGATCCGCGGCTTTCACAACACCTGCTCGCACCGCGGCAACCGCGTGATCTGGGCCCAGGACGGGCACGGCAAGGACCGGCGCTTTTCCTGCCACTTCCACGGCTGGACGTACAACCTCAAGGGCGAGCTCACGCACGTCCCGCAGGAAGACGAATTCTTCGACAGCTTCTGCAAGGCCGACAACGGCCTCGCGCCGGTGGCGGTGGACGTGTGGGAAGGCTTCATCTTCGCGCACCTGGACCCGCAGCCGGCGGTCAGCTTGAAGGCCTATCTGGGCGAGGCCGCAGCGCGCCTGTCAGGCTTTCCCTACGGCGAAATGACCGCCGTGTACGCCTACCGCACGGTGCTGAACTGCAACTGGAAGATCGCCCAGGACGCCTTCTCCGAGGCCTACCACGTCACCACCATCCATGCCGGGTCGTTTCCGGAAGGCTTCTCGGCCAAGCTGTACGACGTGCAACTGTTCGGCCCGCACCGCACCTCGGCGGTGTACATGGACGACAAGGGTCCGACGCCGACGCCGGTGGCGGCGCTGTCGCACCGGCTGGGCACCACATCGATCGCCAAGCGCGGCACGCGGGTGGCGCTGCCGCCGGGCGTGAACCCCACCCGCAGCCCCAACTTCGCCTTCGAGTTGTCGGTGCTGTTCCCGAACTTCCTGGTCCACATCATGGACGGCCTGTACTTCACGCATCAGTTCCACCCGCTGTCGGTGGACCAGACGCTGTGGGAAGGGATTCAGTATTTCCCGCCGCCGCGCAGCGCCGGCGAGCGCTTCAGCCAGGAATACGGCCAGGTGCTACAACGCAACGCCTGGCTGGAGGACACGGCCACCATGGAAGCCACCCACGCGGCGCTCAAGTCCGGCGCCAAGAAGGTGATGCACCTGCAGGACCAGGAGGTTCTGCTGCGCCACCACTACCAGGCGGTGGACGAGTACGTCCGCGGCTGAGGAGGGGGAAAACCATGAGCGACGATCTGTTGCCGCCCGCCTACCGGCATCTGACGCCCTGGGCCGAACGCTGGGCGCTGCCCACGCAAGCCGAGCGCGAAACCGCGCGCCGTGCCAACACCGGTGCGCAGCTCAAGGGCTTCTATGACGCGCTGGTCGGCCAAGTGGACGACATCATCGCCCACCTGAACGCATTTCCTCTCGACCAGATGCCGGCGCCCGAGCAGCGGCTGTTGAATCTGACCCTGTCCCTGGCCGAAGTCGCACCGCACGTGGAGCTGTA